>NZ_JADQAN010000010.1:0-125585 GCF_022129425.1 Psychrobacter sp. Ps1
ATGCTTTGTACTCAACAAAAAACTTGGTAATCCGCCTCTTCAGTTTGATTTGCTTATTTCAAGTTGAGAGTGGGGTAATTTATGTAACTGGTTAATCATAAGCTCTGCTGCTTTCTGTTCAGCAATACGGCGGCTCTCACCAGATTCAGTAATATCAGGGCAGTTATTAATATTGACATGACAACGTACAACGAAAATTTGATGCGGTGCATTACCACGCGTTTCCATGAGCTCGTAGTTGGGCAAGTCAAACTGCTTAGATTGCAGCCACTCTTGCAGCCGACTCTTGGCGTCCTTCAGCGCTTTTTGGTCATTAACATTATCAATCAGATCACCATACCAAGAGAGAACACATTTGCGAGTAATATCCATATCTTGGCTGTCTAAATAGATAGCACCGATCAGAGACTCTACCGCATCGGCCAGTATAGAAGCACGATTGCGACCGCCACCTTTGCGCTCACCTATCCCTAATATAAGATGGTTAGACAGCTCTAAGTTTTGAGCGATAATTACCAACGATTCTTGGCGTACCAATGTCGCACGCATACGCGTTAAGCGCCCTTCATTTTGACTAGGATAACGATGATATAAAGCTTCACCCACAATCATCCCTAACAGTGCATCACCTAAAAACTCTAGGCGCTCATAGTTCTTTTTGCTATCAAATGAGCGATGCGTTAATGCAAGTTTAGGAAGGCTCAAGTCATTGAACTCATAGCCTAACTTACGCGTTAATACTGCTAACCGCTGAATAAATTCTGAGCTAACAACAAGCGTATCAACAGACGTACTATTTTTTTGGGAAGTAGGAACCGCTTGGGAATGTTGCGAAGTTGGTTTCATGCGTGGTTTGTGGTTATCCCTTCTGCTTGACAGATTTAGTTTAATAATATTATTTGATATATTTTATGAAATAATGAAGGTGCTATGTCGTACTATGATGGCTTACTCTGCTGTTGCCATTTCGATGTTACCTTCGAAACGGTTCACAATGTCAACATTGCTAAAAAAGTTATTAGTTACTGCATATTCTTTATAAATAGCCAATTGACCTGTTTTTTTATCGGTAAAAGTAAATACGTCTTCGGCTTTAGTATCGTAATCTGCGTTAATTGATAACTGTTTGTTGACACGTTCAACAAACTGTTTGGCTGTCTCTTTATTATTATTGGCTTCTTTTAGCTGTGCACTTAATACCTTGGTCAGTTGATAGTCACCAATCTGAGCTGGTACGATAGCTACTGTCAACTTAGTCGCAATACCTAAAAGCATAATAATGAGAACAATGTTTGTCACACTGGCGCCGCGCTGCATAGCCAAACCAGATAATTGCTGCATTATGATATCCTTCTAAAGATAAATGACTATTTTGAATAAGTGTATAAATAATAAATAGCTATTAATTATTTAGCAACGATATTAGCATAAAACCATTATCAACAAATCAACCTCTAGACAATCTCATAATCTTAATTGATAGTACCATTACGTTCAAAGGTTGGTAGGTTAAGACCAGGTGGCTTATGCATCCAGATATAAACAGCTTTACCTGCTAGGTTTTCATCAGGAACGAATCCCCAAAATCTACCGTCTGCACTGCGATCTCGGTTATCACCCATCACAAAATACTGACCTTCTGGTACGTCAATGCGCCACTCAGTACCTTCTGACTCAACCACTTCTGGCGATTGTTGCTGCAAAAATGGCGCGTACTGTGAACTGTTCATGCCGTCTAAATAGCGCACGAGATGCTTGTTGTCACCTTGTACTTCTTCAAAATATTGTGCCACATCTTCTTCTTGCTGACCCATTGCAGAAGCACTCTCTTCGGTCAACACTTGCCCTGGACCAACCTGACCTGGTAAGTATAGCTGTGAGGTCAGTTCAGCATTTGCCGCGAAATCTACAGACTTAGTCTCAACAGCTACATCATTGATAGACAGCGTGCCTTGGCTATAGCTTACGGTGTCACCAGGCAAACCGATAACGCGTTTAATATAATAAATGCTCGGGTTCTCAGGATAGCGAAACACTGCCACATCACCATGCTCAGGTTCACCAGTATCCAGCACCTTATTATAGGTTAACGGCAGGCGCACGCCATATGCATACTTATTGACAGCAATAAAGTCACCCGTATATAGCGTCGGCACCATAGACGATGATGGGATATTAAATGGCTCAATTAAAAATGAGCGTACTATCAATACCACTGCTAACACAGGAAAAAAGTCATAAGCCCAGCGGACCAGTAAGCCTTCCTGACCTCGACCACGAGTTTTGCGCTGTTTGAGCGCTAGCTTATCTAACAGCCAAACAATTCCTAGGACTATAGTTAACGGCACTAAAATTAAATTAAAATCAAAATCCATACCAAATTGCCTATTAACGAGCGGCTTATCTAACACCTTTACGATAAGACTCACTACATTTGACTGTTATCTACAATGGCTATCTTAAATTAAGCTCAATGATTAGCTATCAACTTGCAACACAGCTAAGAAGGCTTCTTGTGGAATTTCCACATTACCTACTTGTTTCATACGTTTTTTACCAGCTTTTTGCTTAGACAGTAGCTTTTTCTTACGTGACACATCGCCACCATAGCATTTTGCTAATACGTCTTTACGCATGGCTTTTACCGTACTACGACCAATGATTTGGCTACCGATAGCCGCTTGAATGGCGACATCAAACATTTGACGTGGAATCAGCTCTTTCATCTTCGTAACCAGTGCATTACCACGATAACGTGATTGGGTTTCGTGCACGATCATCGCTAAGGCATCGACTTTATCGCCATTGATTAGTACATCAACTCTCACCAATTTATCAGCTTGATAGCGCTCAAAGTTATAATCTAGCGATGCAAAACCACGTGAAACCGACTTTAGGCGATCAAAGAAATCCATAACCACTTCGCCCATTGGGATATCAAATATCAGCTGTACTTGTCGACCCATAAAACGCATATCAACCTGAACGCCGCGACGCTCAATACATAGCGTCATTACATTGCCTAAGAATTCTTGCGGTACTAAAATCTGACAGCGGGCAATTGGCTCACGGAATTCTTCTATGTTGTTTGGCTCAGGTAGATGTGATGGATTATCTACATAGATTACATCACCGTTCTTTTTCTCAATTTCGTAAATAACTGAAGGCGCCGTAGTAATCAAATCTAAATCATATTCACGCTCTAGACGCTCTTGGATAATCTCCATATGCAGCATACCCAAGAAGCCACAACGGAAACCAAAGCCAAGCGCATCCGACGTATCTGGCTCAAAAAACAGCGAAGCATCGTTGATTTGCAGTTTTTGCAAAGCTTCACGGAATTTTTCAAAATCACTCGAATCCACTGGGAACATACCAGAATAGACTTGTGGTGTGACTTGTTTAAAGCCTGGGATACGATCCACATCAGGGGTCTTAGCATGAGTGATAGTGTCGCCTACTGGTGCTCCGGCAATATCCTTAATACCCGCAATTACAAAGCCGACTTCCCCTGCTTCTAAAACACCCGTATCTACAGGCTTAGGCGTAAAGACACCAATCGAGCCAACCAGATGTGCCTCTTGAGTCGATTTGATATATAATTTGTCACCTTTACGTATAGTACCTTCACGCACCCGTACCAATGAGACCACGCCCAAATAATTATCGAACCAAGAGTCAATAATTAGTGCTTGGAGTGGCGCTTCACGATCACCAGTTGGTGCCGGAATAAACTCTACTAGCGCTTCTAGCAGCTTATCAACACCAAGACCAGATTTGGCTGATACTCGCGGTGCGTCAACGGCATCGATACCGATAATATCTTCAATTTCTTGAATGACGCGCTCAGGCTCAACTTGCGGCAAATCAATCTTATTTAACACCGCCATGACTTCTAAGCCTTGATCAACGGCTGTATAGCAATTGGCCACTGACTGCGCTTCCACGCCTTGAGCGGCATCAACAACCAACAGCGCACCTTCACAAGCTGCTAATGAACGCGATACTTCATATGAGAAGTCAACGTGACCAGGGGTATCAATAAAGTTAAGCTGATAGCGCTCACCATTTGGATGATCATAAAACAGTGTTACTGACTGTGCTTTGATAGTGATACCGCGCTCACGCTCAATATCCATTGAGTCGAGTACCTGCGCCTGCATCTCGCGATCTTGCAAGGCACCGCACATCTGAATAAAACGATCGGCAAGCGTCGACTTACCATGATCAATGTGGGCAATGATTGAAAAGTTACGAATATTGGCTAATGCAGTCACAAAGCGCCTACTAAATTAAGGGTGATAGAGTAATAAAACTAAAAAATAAATACTGTCAGATGCAATTGATAACGTGCTTGTACTCTTTGAAGGTTAACCGTTATAACAAGCCGATCGGGCTAATACTACCGTCTAAAACCTATAGCCAAGCACATTAACTCTTATGCGCAGACATAAAAGAGTATTCTAGCAGTTTTCCACTGCAAAGTAAGGCGATTTTGTTAGAAGAGATGTGACTTGCAGATGAAATGAAAAAAACTTAATACTTATAGAGAATGTCTAGTATATTAAGAACTGATAGGAAATCTTGAGAAGATCATTTATTCTAGGCAAAAAAAAACCAATCTCGATAGATTGGTTTTTCGTACTGCTATATATGGTGGCGATGAAGAGACTTGAACTCTTGACCTCACGATTATGAGTCATGCGCTCTAACCAGCTGAGCTACATCGCCGTTTTAGGCTGCACATTATGCCCAAGCTGTTGACTGCCGTCAACCCCTAATAAGCATTTTTTGTAAAAAAACGAATTTAATTCAGATTAATTACAACTATTACTACAATAAACAGTAAAAAAGGTTTGGTAAACCGATAAGCCGGGTTCTGTCGTGGACAATCATTCCTCTAGGCGTACAATCGCTCGTACGCTCAAGCAACCTACCCGCATCGAACGCGGGCCGCGCCATGCCGATGCCTATTTGGTCTTGCTACGCGTGGAGTTTACCATGCCGTGAACTGTTGCCAGCCACGCGGTGCGCTCTTACCGCACCCTTTCACCCTTACCGATGACATGAACATCTTGCGATACTCATATAAGCCAAAGGCGGTCTACTCTCTGCTGCACTGGTCGTCAAGTTACCCTGCCCAGCCGTTAGCTGGCACGCTGCCCTATGTAGCCCGGACTTTCCTCCCCTGCTCATCTGTTGCCAGTGTGCAGCGGCGATTGCCTAGCCTACCAAGCGCGCTAGTATAACAAACTTATGGCAGAGTGCGAACGTCTTTTGGATTTATTTTTAGCATCAGCACAAATAGGTCAAATAAAACCTTTGGGCAAAGATAAACAATCATTTTCTGACAGCGTTTCGGTATTAAGCATCTCTATACTAACAGACACTTTATTTTTTAGAGACGGTATCTGTACCCAATACGCCTTAGGATAATTTGCAGCTAAATAATTTTGTAGAAAGCCTACGGTGCTATTCGCTATCTCGGTATCCGTATTGTCAGCATTATCATGGATATGATTATAAATCACACTATGAACCTGCAATCCGCGCGACGATATTGCCTCTAAACTGAGCAAAGTATGATTAATACTACCTAATCGGCCTGAGGTCACAAGAATAATTGGATATCCTTGGGCAGCGACATATTCTAATGTAAGCAGCTGCTCGGTGATCGGTACTAACAAGCCGCCCGCACCTTCTAGTAATACCAAGTCATACTCAGCTTGCAATCGTTTGGTGGCATTAGTAATCAGTTCAGGATCTAGCACCTCCCCTGATAAACGAGCAGCTAAGTGCGGTGATGCAGGCTTTTCATAGCGATGAGCACAAGTGGTAAAATCAAGATCACATGGCTGTAAAGGAATGCTCATTAATTGACGATGCGCTATGATATCGTCAGCAATGCTAATCTCGCCAGTATTGGCATTCATCGCCACGCCCGTTTGTACCAGCTTTTGAGTAATGACATTGATGCCTTGCTGCATTAGTGCCTTTGCAATCATACCAGTGGCGTAGGTTTTACCAATATCGGTATCAATACCTGAGACAAATAAAACACTCATAGCTCACCTTATAAAATAAATTGACTGGTCTGTAATGCAGGGAGTTTTATGATTAAACTTTAATACTCGAAGCTGAGTTTGATGCTTGCGCAAGATAAATTGTCACTACATGTAGTAACGATTGGCATAAAATCACAAGCTCATCATTGGTGATGACATAAGGCGGCATGATATACACCAATTTGCCAAATGGTCTGACCCAAATACCATTCTCAATCAATAAAGCCTGAAAGATTGGCATATCAACAGCGTCATTTAACTCAATCACAGCCACTGCACCTAAGCAGCGCACTTCTGCCACGCCTTCTAGCAACACAGCTAGCGCTAGCTGCTTTTCCATAATAGTTTGCATGTTTGCAGTACGCGCTTCAATATCATAAGACATAATCAAATCAATCGATGCACACGCAACTGCACAAGCCAGTGGATTGCCCATAAAGGTTGGGCCATGCATCAGCGCTGGATAGTCACTATTATGAATGGTATCGGCAATTTTGCGGGTACATAGCGTGGCGGCAAAAGTCATATAGCCACCCGTCAAAGCCTTGCCAATGGTCATGATATCAGGGCTAATAGCTGCATGTTCACATGCAAACAATTTACCACTACGCCCAAACCCAGTAGCGATTTCATCCGCAATCAGTAGTACATCATGCTCATCACACAGTTGACGCAGCAATTGTAGATATTCAGGATTATAAAAACGCATCCCGCCTGCGCCCTGAATAATTGGCTCAATGATAAAACCCGCCAGCTGTTCGCCATGCTCTACAAAAAACTGAGTTAATGATTCACGCTCATCTACTGTCAATGCGCGATTAAAGCCAATGGGCGGTGCAGGAACAAAATGCTGCATCGGTAACTGCTTGCCATATAAGCTGTGCATACCATTGACCGGATCACAGACACTCATCGCATGCCACGTATCTCCGTAATACCCTGAGTGGGTTGATGCAAATTGTTGCTTATTTGGGCGCTTGGCAGCCACTTGATACTGCAACGCCATTTTTAGTGCTACTTCTACCGCGATACTACCACTGTCCGCATAAAAAATTGCATCAAGTCCAGCAGGTACAATGTCGAGCAGTTTTTTGCCCAAATCTATCGCTGGCTGATGGGTTAACCCACCAAACATAACATGCGCCATTTTACCCAATTGTTGAGTCAATGCTTCATTCAGTTTTGGATGGTTATAACCATGAACGCTCGCCCACCATGACGACATACCATCGATCAGGCGCCTGCCATCTTCGGTGATGATATAAACACCTTCAGCGCGATCGATTACGATATTAGAATAAGTGGGTGGCAGGCTGGCATAAGGGTGCCAAAGATGTTGCTGATCGAAGTCATTTACGACTTGGATGGATTGCGTGGTTGTTGTTTGCGTGGTTATTGTTTCCATGGTCATCGTATCATCCCTAAAACGCTGTAAATCTCAGCGTCATCAATCGCTTATAAATACTCTATTGACCCGTAATACGTTTGTATTTAGATAGCAGGTCGCTTTCAGTCTCGACATGATTGGGATCGTGAGGAATACAGTCGACTGGGCAAATCACAACGCATTGTGGCTCGTCAAAATGTCCGACACATTCTGTACATAGATCAGGGTCGATGACATAGATATCATCCCCTTCTGAGATGGCTTCATTGGGGCAAGCAGGCTCGCACACATCACAGTTGATGCACTCATCAGTGATTAATAGTGCCATGAACTGTTCCTTATATTTTTGCTTATATCAGTCATATATGGCTGCTCCTTACTATTTTAGCAAGTGCTAACAGCATATCTTTGATGCAGCATTTTTTATTTAATATTTAACTTTTTGTCGAATGCTTGCAAAACACAGGGTGGAACGAATTTATTGACGTCACCGCCAAGCTTGGCAATTTCGCGAATCATGGTAGATGAGATAAAGGAGTAATTTTGAGAGGGGGTCAAGAATACCGCCTCAAAGTTTTCATCAAGCTCACGATTCATATTGGCTAGCTGAAACTCGTACTCAAAATCTGACATCGCTCGCAAGCCACGCAAAACTGCCGTGGCGTTTTTTTCACGCATGAAATCAACAAGTAGACCTTCAAAACCAATCACAGATACCTGCGGTAAATCTGCAAATACGGTTTCGACCAAAGCCACGCGCTCTTCAAAATTGAACAAAGGTTTTTTATGATGGCCTGAGGCAACCGCGATAACAACCTCATCAAATAGGTTGACGGCGCGTGTGACCAAATCTACATGACCATTGGTAATAGGATCAAAGGTACCAGGGTATAGGATTTTGGTATGTAGCTTTGAGGAATTGGGAGAAATAGAGTGGCTCATAGCATGACTGATATAATCGGTAATATTAGGCCATATGCTAGCAAATTTTGCTCAAACTTAATACTTATCTGCTACATTTGTCCTAACAGCTGATTTACCTTTTCATCAGAGGCTTTGATACAATAGACAGTTCGACTCATCCATCTCATAATCGAAATAAAAAACAAGACTAGTTATTGGATTAGGATGAGGAATTAGTGGAACTGATTAAATAAGGAGCCTGTGTTTTAGGTCATCCTTATGGAGAAATTATGTCAAAAAAATCAAAAAAGCCAGATAATCAGATTTGCGCCAATAAAAAGGCGCGTCATGAGTATTTTATCGAAGAAACCTTTGAGGCAGGACTGGCGTTACAAGGTTGGGAAGTTAAGGCCATTCGTGCAGGAAAAATGACGATTACTGAAGCGTATGTCATATTCCGCAATAACGAAGCCTTCTTATTTGGGGCGCACATTCAGCCATTACTATCGAGCTCAACACACGTTAGTCCAGACAGTATTCGTACCCGTAAACTACTACTGAACCGTCGTGAAATCGAGAAACTATCTGGGGCAATCAATCAGAAAGGCTACGCTTGTGTACCGCTATCTTGTTACTGGAAAAACTCATTGGTGAAATGCCAAATTGGCCTAGCCTTGGGTAAAAAGCAGCATGACAAACGTAAAACCCTAAAAGATCGTGACTGGGAACGTGATAAGCAGCGCGGTTTCAAACAGCATTTAGATTAAGCGTTTTTTAATCTATATAAAAAAGGACGACTCAATATTTACTGAGCGTCCTTTTTTTTCGTCTACGATATTTATATATATCACCATACAGCTTTGCTTACCAATAACATTTCATATAAGAACTTGGCAATCCATTCTACTATGCCATTTGCTCTTTCAAGGATAATGCTTTCTTTCTACTAGCCTGACGTAATTGCCTAACACCATGAGCAATCAAACACCCAATACCTAGCCAAATCAGACCATAGCTATAAATCATCGCTGACTCGAACGGATTGCCTAGTACGGTCACTGCCAAAATAAATAGCAACGCAGGCTCCAAATAGCTCATCATGCCATAGACATTGACTGGTAGCATTTGACTGGCATCAATATTGGTCTTCATCGCCAAGACACTGAGCACACCCAAACCTACCAGCATCATGATAAAGAAACCAGAGCCGCTAACCAATACCAAACTGCTTGGGGCAAAGAAGAACAAGTAAGCCAGCGCAAAGGGCGCAAATATCGTTAAATCAACCAACAACCCAGTTACGGCTCCAATTCCCTGCAGTCGGCGTAAAATGTAGTAAATAGGATACGTACCGCATACCCATAGCGTCGCCCAAGAGACACTTTGGGTACGAATAAATTCGCTACCTACGCCTAATGCAGCAAAGGCCACTGCCAACCATTGCAAACGGCTTAGTTTTTCGCCAAAGAGGACACAACCAAACACCACCATCATTAACGGGAATAAGAAGTATCCCATCGCAGTTTGCACACCTTGCCCATTCACTGGCGCCCACATAAACAACCAAAATTGACTCAGAAATATCGGTGTAGGTAATAGCAACCAAGCCCACTGCTTAGCGCCTTTTAACGCTTTCAATTTATCGATGTGCAATCCTAGACGCCCACTTATCATTAAGTATCCGACCAACGCTGCCCACATCGCGAGCATGCGCCAGATAAAAACCTGCGTCCCTGATAATGGCGATAAAAAACTGCTATACGCATAGAGTACGCCAAATAGCACATTGGACAGTATGGCAAAAGACACCCCTAATATTAATGTACGTTGTTGTGCGCTACCTGTCGTCCAAATCGCAGGTAGTGGCAAACGTGCAACAGTCGTTGCTAGCGTATTAGCGAATACATTGGAGAGCATTGAGATAGACATGATAAGCACCGTAGCTATTAATAGATGATAAAAACCAATTGCTAGCTCTTTTTTTAAAGCAGTTCTGATTGGTATAGTCTATTTTACTAGGGTGATTTGATATATTATCTCTATATAAGCTCATTGATGAATAAATATCTCAAATAGATATCATATAAATCGTTATTTTCTTATATTAAAATTTTTAGTGATAATATTTATAAAAATCGATAGAAAACTCTGCTGTTAAGGATGTCCTGATATGAGCCATACTTTAGATAATATTGATAAAGCTATTTTGAACTTGCTGCAAGATGATGCGACATTACCGCTCAAAACTGTCGCAGAGCGAGTGCATGTATCCATTGCGACAGCGCAGCGGCGTATACAAGCGCTAATAGATAGTGACGTGATTACCAAACAAGTCGCCATCGTCAATCCTGACAAAGTGGGTTATGGCCTGACAGCCGTAGTGATGATAGAAATGGAGCGCTCTAATACCTCAATGCAACATCGGTTTGAGCGCTTGATGGATGCGCAATCGCGAATCATGAGCTGTTATGAAGTATCAGGTGATTTTGATTTTATGCTCATGGTAAATGCAAAAAACATGAGTGACTATCATCAGTTCACCCGCAGCTTACTGACTTACGAAAATAATGTGCGCAATTTTAAAAGCCAATTTGTGATGAACTTTACTAAGAGTGGAACTAAAATTACCCTAGATTAATTATAATTAATCCGTCTAAGCTGAAGTTGTCTATCATATGACGATGGATGATAAGTAGCTAAGTTACCTCTAAACCCTGTACGATATCGTTAAACGTTCGCTGGAAATTAAATTCTAATAGCTGATTCATGAGCCTATTTTTTAGACAAGGAAGCCTAACCATGACTGACCATACAAACGCTGATAACAAGAACACGCAAGCGTTACTCAAACGATCAAATCCAAAAATGGTAATAGCAGGTGCTTTGTTTGCTGCGGTACTAGCCAGCTCAGGCTGTGCGACCAGCTCACTATTAGAAAATAGCGGACATATCACTACGAACACGACGAAGCAGATACTGTCTGAAGATCAAATTGTTGCCTTTGGTCGTCCTGCTCAGGCGTTACCAAAAATGCCAAACGCGTCAATGGTTATCGTAGGAGAAAAGAACAGCTACGTCCTCACCCAAGGTGGGACAGAAATGGTGAACTTACTGAGTAATCTCACGCAAAAAAATATTCAAGTGGATAACGACATGAGCTTTCATGTACCCAATAATGATGGGTACTTCCAAGGTGAGATGAAATTGTCTTATGCTAAATTAAAAGATGAATTTGGACGCTCAGATTATCAGTTCTTTTTGCAAAATAACGGTAAAGAGTGCACCTCAGCGAGCGATCAACGTATTGGTGCCCAGCGTTTTTGTTTTAATGTTCCTGTAAAAGGCGCTATCTACCCGCAGGTCAGTAATTTAAGCTTGATTCAGTCAAATTATCGCGCTCTAACCAAGCCTTATACGGTAAGCTTTTATACTCAAACGCAGCAAAAAAACACAAACCGTCATGGACCAAATAGCGCACAAAAACTGGTGCTGCTGCCCTTTGCCCTTGCATTTGATGTAGTGACTTTCCCACTTCAGCTATTAGATAATTAAAATCTATCAGCCAACGCACTGGCTCAACTGAAACCATGAGGTACGTTACGAGGCGATATCCGTACTTGCTCGTAACGTGCCTGCTTAATATCTTAGAATAACTTTTCGACCAATGTTTTCGGGTAATTTTGTTTTGCCTTCTCTGCCGCTCGAAACATCATCTCATCTGCTTCGACAGGGCCTGCAACATCGCATAAGCATACATAAGCCAGCTGCATCAAATTATTTAACAGGTGCTCATTATCAGGTACAGACGGGCGATTGCCTTCCAAAAACTGACTGATGTTAAGACTATGCCCTTTGAAGGTGCGCTCTTGCGAAACAGTTTGGTGCATGGTCAGAAATAGATTGCGACTTTCTGTTTCTGATAGCTGGCTACGCAGCGCTTCTATGACAGTATAAAACGCCAAAACTAGCTCAGATACAGGGATTGGCGCTTTGATTGCTTTATTATGACCATTATGGCTATTGTGACTATCAGACTCAATTGTCTGCTGACTGTCCGCTTGCAACGTAGCCCAAAAGCCTTTCCTAATATCAGACTTATGAGCTTGCAGCTCAGGATAGCGCCTTGTCGCATCCAAGACGCACTGTTGCATCATTTTTACAGAGACAGTCGAGTATCGCTGCCACTGTGATTTAAGCAGCCGCACCTCTTCAGGATGTAGATAATCGGCAAGTACTTCTGCCATCGCAGTCACAGCTTGGTCTACGGATTGAGTATCAATGTTCATCAGCTCTCTCCTATAAATGCCGCTCAGTTAAACTCTTGGAATCAAACATTTGCTTCTGAAATTCAGGGTAACCAAGCTCAGCATGCTCGGTATAATCAAGGCCACGCTGCTCATGTAATCGGCTTGCTTTTAACCCGAAGCTTAGATCAATCAGCTTATACATCACTAGCCCCAATCCCAGCCCCCAACATAACGCCACGCCAACACCCAGCGCTTGTACGCCAAGCCGTGATAAGTTAAACAAATCTCCTGTATAAAACAATCCTGCTGCGAGCGTACCCCATGCCCCGCCAAAACCATGTACTGCCACTGCCGAGACCACATCATCTACCTTAAATTTTAATAGCGCTTGCGATGATAAAATATATACGACAGCAGCAATGCCACCGATAATAATGGCAAAGACAGGCGTCGTCGTCGCACAACCTGCAGTAATCGATACCAGACCAATCAAACTGGCATTGACACTATCGCTCAGTAAAATGGCTTTGTTGAGCGATCGGGAGATAAGCATATAGCTCACCACCGCACTGACTGCTGCGACAAAAGTATTGACTGCGATTAAACCAATATTGCCCGTGATAGATAATGTCGACCCAGCATTGAACCCGAACCAGCCAAACCATAAGATAAATCCGCCAAGCGCCAGCAACGTCATGTTATGCCCTGCGATGAGTCTTGGCGTACCATCAGGGGCAAAGCGGCCTAGCCTTGGACCGATAACCAAGATGCCTGCCAATGCCAACCAGCCACCGATAGAGTGCACGACAGTAGACCCAGCAAAATCAATAAAACCAAGCTCAGTTAGCCAACCAGTACCGCCGAAATAACCACCCCACACCCAACTGGCAAATACAGGATAGATAAACAAGCAGATCAAACATGCTGCCACCGCATAACCAATAAAAGAGACGCGCTCTGCCATCGCACCACTAGCAATGGTCACTGCTGTCGCTGCAAACATCATCTGAAAAAACATCAATGCCCAGTCCATATTGGATAACGCGACTGGCATAAAGTGATCCGTGCCGACAAATCCGGAGTGATTGGTACCCATCATCAGCCCAAAACCCACCAAGTAGAACGCTAGACCGCCGATACACATGTCAGTGTAATTTTTCATCATCACGTTTACCGCGTTTTTCGCTCGTACTGATCCGCTCTCAAGTAGAGCAAAACCTGCCTGCATAAAGAACACCAATACCCCGCCCCAGATAATCCAAGCGATATTTTGATATTCGAGCAGCTGTGCCACGGTCAATGTGTCGGCCTCAGCAGCTTGGGCGCTACCCATTGCTGCAAACAATACTGTACTTAGCACCAGCCTATTACTTAGCGATAGTTTTAATGGTTGTAATAGTTTTAATAATGTCTTTATCGTGTCCAGTCCAACAGATGATGTTCTCATTTTATCTCCAAACACTTATCCAGCTATTCAAATGTTATCGATGCACTATTTTTACTCATTGATGCACACAAATAAGCCCTAACAGGGTTGGAGCAAAACCTGTGCCAAAATCTATTATTAGCAATTAAAGCAAGTTAAAAATGCAAGAGAACAAATGACCAGTTTCAGAAAAAACAGTATTTTGATAATGATGCTTGCAACGATATGAGCATAAATTGAACTAGGACAGAGAATGCTCGTTAACAATAAGTTTTATGAAGCTGATAATGACCTTTATAGAATTAGTGATGAAAATAACAGCGTGACAGTTATAGCTAAGCTATTTTTACTATTATCTCGTGGTGCTGGCAGCTTACTTTGCATGAGCAGTTTATCTCACGCTATCAATAACTTATCGGCAATCGCCACTCATAGAATAGGTCGCATAGTGAAGGCGATTCATGTTAAAATGAGCGCTTTTAAATTCGCCTTTATTATCATTGGGTAATAAGGGCTGTATTTTTAGTGCCATTTTTCTAATTAACAGGTCCGCCCATGTCTGCCGATACCATCGCCCGCACTGCCTTTAAACAAGGCACCAAGCCACTTTACGATTATGACAAACACTGGGCGAGCTGCTACGAGCCAGCGCCTTATCTGCCGATGAGCCGCAAAGAGATGGACGATCTAGGCTGGGATGCTTGTGACGTCATCATCATCTCAGGTGATGCCTATGTCGATCATCCAAGCTTTGGTATGGCGATTATCGGTCGCTTGCTTGAGTCGCAAGGCTTTCGTGTTGGTATCATCGCGCAGCCAGATTGGAAGAGCAAAGACGCCTTTATGGAATTGGGCAAACCCGTCTATGCGTATGGCGTGACCGCGGGCAACATGGACAGCATGATCAACCGCTATACCGCAGATCGTAAAATCCGTAGCGATGATGCTTACTCTCCTGGCAATGTAGCAAACAAACGCCCTGACCGCGCAGCTATCGTCTATAGCCAGCGCTGCCGTGAAGCCTATCCTGATGTGCCAATTATCTTGGGCGGTATTGAGGGCAGTCTACGCCGTATCGCTCATTATGATTATTGGTCAGACAAAGTCCGCCGTAGTATCTTGCTGGATGCGCGTGCTGATGTCTTACTATATGGTAATGCTGAGCGTGCGATCGTCGATGTGGTACATGGTCTGTCTAAAGGCTATAGCTTTGAGCAAATGAGTAAACTGCGTGGCACCTCTTATCTGTTGACACCGACTCGCCGTCATTGGCAATCGGACATGACAGAAGTCGCCAGTAATGATGTTGATACCGTTGGCCGTGTCGATCCAATCATCAACCCTTATGTGATGACCGAAGACGTTGATAGCTGTTCAATTGAGCAGAACAAACCATCGGACTCGCCTGTTGGCCAAGCCATGCCGTCATCTATGTCATCGCAATATCAGGGCTTCGTCGCTGAGCCAGTTGCCAATAAAGTCATCAACGCCAATCAAGTAGACACCGACACGCAAGTAGTGCAAATGCGCGGCTTTGATAAGCCAAAGACCGCACGCAAGCACAAGATCAAGATGCCGCCCCGTGAGGAAACGGTGATTCGTCTGCCTGATTATGAGCATGTCAAATCGGACCCTGTGCTTTATGCTCATGCAAGTCGTATTCTGCATTTAGAGACCAATCCAGGTAACGCCCGTGCGCTCGTGCAACGTCATAGTAGCGGTGCTGGTAACTCGCATACCTCTATCGACGTTTGGCTCAATCCGCCACCAGTGCCACTCTCGACAGAAGAGATGGATTATGTGTTTGACTTGCCGTATGCACGCCTGCCGCATCCAAGCTATGGCGATGCGCGTATCCCTGCTTATGACATGATTAAATTTTCGGTCAATATCATGCGCGGCTGTTTTGGTGGTTGTACCTTCTGCTCGATCACTGAGCACGAAGGCCGTATTATCCAGAGCCGTTCAGAAGATTCGATCTTGCGCGAAGTAGAAGCGATTCGAGATACCGCACCGAACTTTACTGGTGTGATATCTGATCTTGGTGGCCCGACTGCTAATATGTATCGCCTCAGCTGTAAAGACGAGACCATTGAGAAGAACTGCCGTAAGCCATCTTGTGTCTATCCTGACGTCTGCGAAAACCTGATTACCGATCATAGTAATTTGACCAAGCTATATCGCAAGGCACGTGATATCAAAGGCGTGAAAAAAATCCTGATTGCTTCAGGCTTACGTTATGACTTGGCAGTAAAAGATCCTGAATATGTGAAAGAATTGGTCAGTCATCACGTCGGTGGTTACCTCAAGATTGCGCCTGAGCACTCTGAAGAAGGTGTGCTATCGAAGATGATGAAACCTGGCATGGGCAGCTATGATCAGTTCAAAGCCATGTTTGAGCAGTTCAGCCAAGAAGCAGGCAAAGAGCAATATCTGATTCCTTACTTCATCGCCGCCCATCCGGGTACCAAAGATGAAGATATGATGAACCTTGCGCTTTGGCTCAAAAGTAATGGCTACCGTGCTGACCAAGTACAGGCGTTTTATCCAAGCCCAATGGCGACCGCGACTACCATGTATCACACGCACAAAGATCCGCTACATAAGGTCAGCCGTGATGAAGGTGACATGGATATCGTCAAGTCTGGCAAGCAGCGCAAATTGCATAAAGCGTTCTTACGCTACCATGATCCAAAAAACTGGGTATTATTACGTAAAGCCTTACAAGACATGGGTCGTAGTGACTTGATTGGTAAAAACCGTGGTTGCTTGATTCCACCATTTAACGCCAGTTTAGAAGGGCGTGATGCCGCGCAAGATACTTACCAATCAGCGCGCAAAAAGAATAGCCGTGTTGGCAATGACTCAGTGAAGCGTAGTAATGGCTCGTCAAACAACAGTGTGTCAGCTAAAGGTGCAGCGGGTAAAAATGCTGTCGGTAAAAACAGTAAGAAGAAAGTCAGCAAAGGCAATTTCCAGACTCAGCATACTGGTCTGCCACCGCGTAAAACTAAGTAGTGTTCATAGTATAGAAATGCATGCTCAATCTAGAGCGTGTTAAGTAAAAAAAGCGCCTATCGGCCACTCGTTGATAGACGCTTTTTTATGCGCTAATTTTATAGACGCGCACTTCATAGCTAACACGGCTTACTTTTCACCATGTCGCAAATTGCAAGTTACATTAGACAGCGGTTGGGTAACGAAGCTAACAGGTAATGAACAATTTCTAACATTGAAATAGTTCGTTTTCGCTACTATAACCCTCATATGCTAAACGCATCATTAAGAACAAGTAAATGACATCAGCGAAAAGCTTTGGAGAGCACTATGAAAATGATAACTAAAATTGCGACCACCCTACCAGTCCTTGCCTTATTGAGCGCTTGTGCGACTACCGCACCCACTACCCCAGATGCAACTGATACGCCAGTTCCAGAAAAAGTAACCGCTGCCTATGATCGTATGGCACCAGCACCATACACCTGTACCGATGACAGCAAAATCATGGCAAAGCAATCTATCAACAAAGAACAAGTGATGCTCAACGCTACCTTACCAAAAGTAAAATGGGCCGAGCAGCCAATCATCCTAAACGGTAAAGTGAAAGGCGAAGTCGCAAGCTATGTAAACGACTCAAACCCAGAGGTCGTCTATGCATGGCACATGAAAGGTGACAAAGGTATTTTTGCGATGAAGTGGGCTGATGGTAAAGAATACCAAGTAAACTGCCAAATCTAATCAGTTAAAGATACGCTCATATCGTAATAGACAAGTAGTCGTAATAGACAAAAAGCAGTCATTAAATAGTGGCTGCTTTTTTATGCGTGTTCGTTTGATACGTGTATAAAGGTGGCTATAAAAATCAGTATCAGATAGATAGTTGTATAGTCAGTTCAATATAATTTCGATGCAAGGAAACCGAGTGCAAGTTATACATCAGTATGCTTAGCGAGGATGACGATGTAGCGGATTTATATAGACTTGACTATATAGTTGATTCAATTTAAAAGTAGTACAAGGCAGCCGAGCGCAGTTGTAACTGTGATACTTCAAGCGAGGTTAACGCTGTCATTCTTTTATAGAGGATTGGACTATATCAAAACTTACCATCTAATGTATTTCGCTAGAGAAGCACCAAGAAAGCTGTCAAAATAGCAGGTAGAGCAAATCAATCATGACCAACAATCAAAAGGGTAACTCGATGGCAAAGCGTCTGATAAGTATGATGGTAATTGCAACGGCAAGCATGTGGGCGCTGACAGGCTGCGATAACGCTACCGATTCTATCGATGCCGCTGAGCAAACGTCTGAGACAGCAGCAGACTCTTCAACACCAGAAGGCAAACCAGCAGCCGACACCATCGATTGGTCACTGGTAGATAGTGGTGAAAAGCCTGCTGACCCTACCAACTATAAGTATCCGTTTGCCATCGATAGTCAAAACGTCCGAGACTATGCAGATTACTTCAAAGTGGACGCTGCGACTGCTCAGCATAATCTGACGGTGAGCATGGCAAGCAACGAAGCACTATCGAAAGCATTAGATCAACTCAGCGAAACCTATGTCTCACACGAGCTAACCGATGGCAATGAGATGACGCTTATCATCCATACCACGCCTGATGTCGCTGCCAGTCGCTATGATTATGTGCTGTCTGATGACTTTGCCAAAGGGCTGGTACTACCTATCGTGATTCAGCCAGATGGTAAAAAAGGTGATGCGAAGGCGCATGGAGAAATGGTGGAGTAGAAGTTGAGTTTTACTTCTCTAAGCTAATAGTAATTCCACTAAAAAAACCATATAGATTTTATAGACAAGGAAGTCGATGTTTAAATCATATTATCAACACTATCATTCACTTAGCCCACAGGAAGTTTATGAGGGTTTATTAAGTTATGGAATGTTTAGCGACAATTTACCGTCTTTCTTACAATCTGCTGATTTTTTTGCTTGGTGCAAAGAACAAAAGGACTCTACCTTTCAGAAAAAAGAAACGACTCCTGTCTATTATGAAAGCATCAGAAATGTAAATATACCCAGACTTATTACAATTCCAAATCCTATAGCATATAGAAACCTCTGTTTAAATTTGAAAAATAACTGGGATGATATCCTATTACATTTTCAAACCTATACAGATAACCAAGACTGGAAAGTAAGTAGAATTCATATAAGGAAAACTAAAAAAAATAAGAAAATCTTAGTCTTAGGAAAATATGACACATTAGACCTCTTGCAAAAGTCAGATATTAAGCTCAAGATTTACCAGTCCTGCGAACAGCTTCATTCTTAAATCATAACGTTGACGTCGATTACGGTAGCGTTCAGCCACAATTTTGAATAGCTTAATCAGCCCTATTTTATGCTCAACCAGAATACGACATTTTGCCAAATATTGATTGGCCTGTTTGCAAAGCGCTAGCAACTCACCGCCTTTTGGTTTCTTAAAGGGGATAAAGGTCTGATCGTGTAGCTTGGCTATACCTTGATAACCGCTGTCTGCTAGATAGCTGGTGTTTTTAGGCAGCCAATCAGGACAAGTTTGTTTATAAAGACTAAAGTCATGTACTGAACCGTTGCAGGTTTGCACATCCAATATCAATCCTGTTTGCCAATGTACGATGACTTGCGCTTTTAAGGTATGTTGTTTCTTTTTTCCACTGTAGTACTGTTTTTGGTTTTTTTTGGCCGTTCAATGGGCGTTTCGGTGGCATCAATGATGACTGCTGACCAATTGATATCCTCAGGCTTACCGTGTGGCAGTTTTCGTGGCAAATCAAATCTGCCTGAGTGGATAAGGATGTCTTCTACTCTTCTGACAATGCGACTGGCAGAGGACTCATGAACGTTGAAGTCCACACCAATATGATAAAGGGTTCGGTATTCACGCCAATAGGTCAGTGCGAGTAAAATCTGCGTCTCTAAGCTAAGTTCACTTGGACGACCTGATTTGGTCTTGGAAGCTTCATGCTCTTGCATGGCTTCTAGCATTTTCTCAAAAGTGGCTTTGTGGATGCCAGTATAACGTTTAAAACCTGCATCGCTCTGTTCAAGTAGTTTGGCTATATTTGGCATATCTTTTAAATATTTAGGGTTCAGTTATAGTCTTTGAGTCTTGAAACTACTTTTGCAAGAGGTCTATTAAGAGTTGTAAATCGCCAGATAGATAAAGAACAACTATTCGATATGGGTTTTTCAGACTATAGGGAAGACGATGATCCATTATTAAAGTTTAAAATTAAATCAAGATTTCAAGCACATGCAGATATATCTAACTGTTTTGGCAGCATATATACTCACTCTTTAACTTGGGCAGTTGCTGGCAAAGCTAATGCAAAAGTCAAACGTAGCGGATTGTGGTTTAATGAACTAGATACACTTTTGATGAATACGAATAATGGCGAAACACACGGTATTCTAATAGGTGCACATGCATATAATTTAGTGTCTGAAATTATATTAGTAGTAATTGACCATCAATTAGTTAAAAAAGGTTATAAATTTATAAGACATATTGATGACTATGTTTGTTTAACAAAGAACTATGAAACGGCAGAAAATTTTTTAGCAGACCTTTCTCATGAATTACGGAAATTTGGTCTAATTCTTAATGGTAAGAAAGTTTCTATAGAAGATTTACCGGCGACAAAAAATTCAAGTTGGATTGTTGATATTTCTAACCATCCAGTAAGTTTAATAAGTTACCTCAATTATAATGTCATGGTTAATTATTTAGACTTTCTATTGAGTTTACTTAAGAAAAATGACGATGATGCCACTATATTAAATTATGGTATAAAGGTTATAACTGGAAAAAGAGCTTCTACTAATGCTGTTGAGTACCTGATTGATACGGTTCATCATTTGGTTATGATTTATCCATACCTTGTTGGTTTACTTGAGAATCAGTTATTTGAGAGATACGAAATAAATATCTCTACAATCAAAAATATATCTGAGAATCTTCTTCATTATGGTACTGAGCGTAATAGTTATGAACTTGTGGCGTACTCAATATACTTTTCATTGAAATACGACTTTGAATTCGATATAAACTCAACTCTTTTAGAAAAAACTGGCAGTCTAGATGACTGCTTGACATTATTACTTGCCTATTTATATGATAAAAAGAAATATGGAGTCCGCAGCAAAGCGGTTAAACAGCATAAAGTCGTAGCTAAACATCTTTACAGTAATAACGAAGATGATTATTGGCTATACTACTATGAGGTTCTACCAGCTAATGATTTGAAAGATTACTGGAGTAAAATGAAAAAGGACAAAATTAGTTTCTTAAAGCAAGTTTTCAATAGCTAGAATAGTTATTCGTTAGAAACCAATATCGGTGGGTTTCACTCTTACCAACCCACCCCATCATTCAAACTCTACACTTTTACACCTCTGTCAACATCGTCAAAAACTCTTCCTCAGCTACAATTTTGACGCCCAGTTTTTCCGCTTTGGTCAGCTTAGAGCCAGCCTTATCCCCTGCCAGTAGCGCAGTGGTTTTTGCCGAGATGCTGCCTGAGACTTTGGCACCTAATGCTTGTAGTTTGGCTTTAGCCTCATCACGCGCCATGCTATCGAGCGCACCTGTGATGACCCACGTTTGCCCATCGAGTGGTAGCCCTTCTGAGGCGACCTGCTCGACCTTATCCCAATAGACGCCAGCTTCACGTAGTGCAGTAATGACTTCGATATTATGCGGCGCACGGAAGAACTTATATGTCAGCTCGGCGGTGATTTCTCCAACATCTGGGGTTTTTATCAAAGTCTCAATACTGGCTGCCATCAGACTATCTAAATCACCAAATTGCTGGGCAAAGTTCTGCGCCGTACCTTCACCGACACCGCGTATACCGAGTGCATAGATAAAGCGAGCCAATGTCGTATGCTTGCTGGCTTCGATAGCGTTAATGATATTTTGTACCGATTTTTCACCCAGTTTTTCAAAGGTGACCATCTCATCTGCATGATTGTGCAACTGATAGATATCAGCGACGGTTTTGACCAGACCATGCTCAAAGAAGCTAATCAGCCAACTTGCGCCAAGCCCATCAATATCCATCGCACGACGTGAGACAAAGTGAATAAGCGCTTCTTGCTGCTGCGCTGGGCAAAACAGTCCGCCCGTACAGCGTGCCAATGCTTCGTCTTCTGGCAAGACGACAGGAGAGTCACAGACAGGACAAGTCGAAGGTAGCGTGACCAGCTCGCTATCGGCTGGGCGCTGATCGTGCCAGACACGAGTGACTTTTGGGATGACATCACCTGCACGGTGAACGCTGACCGTGTCGCCTGCGCGCACATCTAAACGCTGAATTTCGCCAAAGTTGTGCAAAGTGACATTACTGACAGTGACGCCGCCGACTTTGACAGGCTCAAGCTTACCAACTGGTGTGATTTGACCCGTACGGCCGACTTGCCATTCGATATCGTTGAGACGCGTCATCACCGTTTCGGCAGGGAATTTATAGGCAGTCGCCCAGCGCGGCTCGCGAGATAAAAACCCAAGCTGCTGCTGTAACGCAAGGCTGTTTACCTTAATCACCATGCCATCGATTTCAAATGGCAGATCGCTACGCCCTTCTATCACTGACTCATAATAGGTCTGCGCGGCGCGTGGATTTGCCACCACTTCTACGGCGCTGACCGTAAATCCAAGCTCGGTAAGCCATGCCAACGCCCCTGACTGAGTGTCGATAGTATCTGGCAGTCCTTGATTGACCGAATATCCATAGAAAGCTAATGGACGACTTGCTGCTATCGCTGGATCTAGTTGACGTAAGCTACCAGCAGCAGCATTGCGCGGATTAGCAAAGGTTTTACCTTCGTTTTCTTCTGCCAGTCGATTGAGACGCTCAAAGCCTGCCTTTGGCATCAATACTTCACCGCGCACTTCTAGCAATTCGATATCAGCAGCATCGGCTATCCATAGTGGCAAATTACGGATGGTTTTAGCATTTTGGGTAATATCTTCACCTGTCTGCCCATCACCGCGCGTGACCGCTTGGACAAATTTACCGTGCTCATATTTCAGTGAGACAGCTAGCCCATCAAGCTTTAGCTCCATCTCGTATTCAGGGTTTTGCTGCGAGTCGCTGAGACGATCATTGACGCGATGCATAAAGGTATGCAATTCGTCATAATCAAAGACATTGCCTAGCGACAGCATCGGAATGTCATGCGTGACTTGGGTAAAGGCCGATAGTGGCATATCGCCGACTTGATTGATTGGGCTATCTGGCTGCACCAAATCTGGATATTCTTCTTCAATCTCAAGCAACGATCGACGTAATTGATCGTACTCGCTGTCTTCTAAAATTGGATTGTCGAGCACATAATAGGCATAGTTATGCGTCTTAATCGCTTCAATAAGCGCACGCATTTTTGAGACAATCTCTGCACTATTATTGGTACTACTGTCAGTCGAACTAGGCACATTAGATTTGGCAGGTGCTTGGTTTTCTACTTGAGCAGATAGGTTTTTAGAGTTATTTGATGAGGTAGAGTCAGTCATAGTCGGCGTCTTTTTTGCAATTCGAGATGTCGATATGATAACAAGTTTGTAGGAAGCTCGGTATAGTCAATCCTATATAAATCAAATACCATGTCAGGCTTGCTCAGTCTACTATGGTTAGCACTTTGCGGAAACTATAGCCCAATAAAAAAGGCAAATAACGTTAATCGCTATTTGCCCTTTTTATGATTTCTGCTATTAAGCAGCTTTTAACTTTTGTAGCTTTTAAACTGTTAGCCCTCATAATCACGGACTTGATTACGTAGCTGCTGCTTGTATTCAGGCGTGATTGGTTCGTTCTCTTCATCCAGCATAATCGCGTCCAGATCGCTTGCCATCATATAAGCAATGCTCATCATACTATCAAAGCTGCGCACGGCTTGTGGATGGGGCAATGATAAGAACACGACGACACCGTTATAAGTGTTGGTCGCAACACTATGCGGATCAAACGGTGCGATACCGCTATCAGTGATGCCCATCATGCTAAACCACAACATACCCGTGCCGTCTTTTTGCTCATAGCGATGGAACATATTCATCGCGCCATAGCGTAGACCGTATTTATCAATCAACGCTAGCAGGTCACGACCACGGATAATCGCCGCTGGACGATCGCGATACTGGTGCGGCAAGATGGTGATATTGATATTGTCTTTGGCATTAATCAACGGGCCGTTTTGCGCATCATCACCTGACTCTGATAGATGCTGATCCAGTATCGGGCTATTGTCATCGAAGCTTGGCTCTTCTGCCGTATCGATGGTTGGCATCAGGCTATCAGTAGCTGACATTAGGCTAGAGAATGCATCAGGCTCTTGCTCGATATGCATCTGATCGGCGACTTCTACAAACTCCGCACTATCGGCACGGCGCTGCTCTTCTTGCCAGCGCGCGTAGTCCGCTTCATCGATGACGTCATGTTCATCAGTTGCTACGTGGTCACGCTCAGCCGTTAGTTGAGCGTCAACGTTGGTATGCGCTTGCGTCAATGGCTCTTCTTCAACCACAGCATCTAAGTAACTACGATCTGGACCGATGCTCGTCTCGCCTGCGACTGTATCATCGAGATCTGGCTGATCGACGATGTTGCGCTCGTGACGCGGTATGATCGGAATACCATTTTTATCATAATTGACCGCAGCAGCTTCGGTAGCACCGCGGCGCTTAAAGCTACGAATGACCATAAACAGCCCTGCGAGCACGATAAACGCGGCAATGGCAATCAATATAAACTGAATAACGGTCATGATAAATACATCCTAGTATATATAACAAAAGGGAATACACAAACGAGCATAAATGGCAATATTCTAGCATGGCTGACCTATATCGTCACCACATTGTGTACTTTATAACCAGTATGCTGGACTGAGGTCAAGCTTATTTGCATTTATGCCAATTGATTGATTATATTTGCATCGCGCTGATTCTCATAGCACTTTTAATGTCGGCTATTTCACACTTAGCTCTCTACGTAACGCGCAGCTTCATCGAGTGACACACTGACTAGTGTAGAAATGCCTGCACTTGGCATGGTAATACCTTTTAGCTCATCAGCAATTTGCATCGTCAGTTTATTATGACTGATAAAGATAAACTGCAAGTCATCTGCTAGCTCATGAATGAGACTGGTAAAGCGCGCAACGTTGGCATCATCAAGAGGTGCATCGACCTCATCAAGCACACAGAACGGTGCAGGATGCTGCTTAAATATCGCAAAAATCAAGCTCAGCGCGGTAAGGGTTTTTTCACCGCCCGATAGTACCGCTAAGCGACTATTACGTTTGCCCTTCGGCTGCGCCATTAAGGTAAGCCCTGCCCGCCATTGTTCCGACTTTGGCGTATTGGCTGGCATCTCGTCAGTGTTCAACGTCAGGCTAGCCTGCCCACCGCCAAAGACTTTGGCAAATAAATTGGCCAGCTCATTATTGACCGCATCAAGCGTCTGCATAAACAGCGTTTTAGTCGTCTCATCAATAGAGGCAATCGCTTCAGTCAATGTCTGCATACTGGCCGCGATATCTGCCGTCTGCTGTGCGAGTGGATCTAGGCGTTCGTTCACTTCGGCCAACTCTGCGACCGCGGCTAAATTCACTGGCCCAATCTTACTCAACTGCTGGGTCAACTTGGCTCGCTCGGACTCTAGCTCAGCGATTTTGTCTGGACGGACGCGGCGATCATGAGCGATAAAATCTGCTAGCAAGTTTGAGACGCTCATGCTTTGTTGTGGTTGCTCAGCTTGCGCTTTATATTTATGACTTACACGATAATAAGCATCTAAAGCGTTCTGTGTGTGTGCGCTAGCATCTTCCAAGCGCGCTGCACTCAGTGCCAATTCAGTAGCATGACGGGCAAGCTCACTTTGCTGCGTTTGCAATGTATTTTGCAATGTATCAAATGCTGTCTGCTGCTCAGCATACGTTTGTTTTAGTGCTGTTAGCGCAGTATCACGCTCGTTCAATAGCACTTGCTGCTCATCGCGCGTTACCTGGGCAGACTGTAGCGCTGCTTGTAGCTCTGGCAACTTGGCCTGCTGCTGATCGTGATGCGTCTGTAGACTTTGCTCATTCTCTAACGACTTATCATGTTGCTCAGTCGTACGAGCCAGACTGCTAATACTATGTTCTAAGCGCATCTCATATTGCTGAATACGCAGCTGCAATGCTTGCCAAGCATCATCATCAGCTTGACGCGCGCGGTTTAGCTCGCTGCGCTCAGCTTGCAGTTGCTGAGTTGTCGCTCGTGCCTCTGCTATTTGCGGCGTTAGCGTAGCGATCTCGCTTTCAATGTGCTGTTGTTCTTGCTCAAGGGTTTGTTGCTCTTGCGCCAGTTCTTGCTTTTCTTGCTCAAGCGATGCTTTATCAGCGTTCAGGCGTTGGCTATCCGCTTGCAACCGCTCGGCATTGGCTCGCTCGGTCGTCAGCTGCTGTTGGTATTGATGCTTATCACGGGTTAACTGCTCAGCTTGCGCACGCGTTTCTTCCAAGCTAACCATCAACGCATCATAATCGCGCTGGTCTTTTGCAATAGATTTTTGCTGATCTTGTATTTTGCTTTCAAACTCATCAAGCGAGTCTTCTAATACTTGCAAACGCGTACGCTGTTGCAGGCGCTGCGTGAGGAATTGGCTATTGCTATCGTTTTGCTCATCCTGTGCACCAGCGAATTTGCTTAAATTAATCGTTCCATAACGACTGATCAGCCAACCATCTGCGGTAAGCACAATAGCGGACGCCGGTAATGACTTTAGTACATCAGTAAGTGTATCAACCTCATTCTGCTCACTGGTTTCAAACTGCGCTGTATATATATAACATTGCTGCCAAAGCGCTAATGTAGGCTGTTTAATCAACTGCGATAATGGCAACACTTTATCAATCAAACTATCTGGCAATTCGCTGACAAATTTATGGTCACTAATAGCACTTTGCGCAGTAGGCAACCATAGACTATGACCCGTCTCTACTAAGGCTTTATTCTTTACAGTGGCAGGTGTATTTTTTGCCGTTTG
This sequence comes from Psychrobacter sp. Ps1, assembly GCF_022129425.1. Classification (NCBI taxonomy): domain Bacteria; kingdom Pseudomonadati; phylum Pseudomonadota; class Gammaproteobacteria; order Moraxellales; family Moraxellaceae; genus Psychrobacter; species Psychrobacter sp. Ps1. The sequence goes on from NZ_JADQAN010000010.1 coordinate 27,064, forward strand.
ATAAGTCAGTAAGTCTGCAACGTCATGCTCAAGCGCTCGCCATAAGCTATTCGCTTGTTGAGAAATACTATTAGCGTTATTAACGTCTGATTGCTTGGTTTGGTTAGTTTGTTGATTCGCTTGTTGGTTAGCAACCAGCACATGGCTGTCTAGCCATAATGCTAGGATACTATCGAGTAGCGGCGCATACTCCTGCCCTTTGGCACTTAGCTCAATCTGCTCACGTAGCGTTGCAATGGCTAACGGCTGATGATGTATGCCATCGTTATCTACATTATCTGTCGTGGTAACTTTCGACTTTGCTGATTGCTGTTGTGTAGGTTTCGGATGCAGTATTTGATGCAGGGTATCGTATTCGCCTGCCAGTAGCGCATGACGCTTTTCATTATCGCTCAACTCACTCTGTTGTGCGTTTAGTCTCTGCTGCAAGCTATGCACTTGCGGTTGTATCTCGGATAATCGTTCATCGACGGCTTCGTATTGACGCTCAACCTGCTGCAACTGCGTACTTAGCTCAGTGACTTGCTGTTCTAGCAGTTGACTTATATCTTGCACCTTATTCGTCTTACTCATATCAGTACTGTCAAATGCAGATGGCGCTATAGACTGCTGTAATTGCAGCCACAGGTTTTGCCAGTTTTGCTCGCGGCGTTGCCATTTATCATAGCTTTGCTGATGGCGCTTTTGCGCTTGAGCATTAATAGCTTGCTGCTGCTCAAGCGAACGGGCTTTATCTTGTAAGCGTGACAGATTGTTTTGCGCTTCATGCCACGCGCGCTGTAGTGGCTGCTCATTGCGCTTATAGTTATCGCGTTTATCAGTTAGCTCAATAAGCTGCGGGCGTAACGCTTCTAACGCTTGATTCTGCTCAGCTTGTTCAGCATTGAGCCGTTCGATATCAGCGAGTGATTGCGCACGCTGCTGAGCCAAGCCAGAAAGTTGCTGCTCGATAGTAGTCAGCTGTGCCTTAGCATCACTTAGCTTATGTTCTGCTTGTTGATAGCCGAGCTGCTGTTGATAATGAGCGCTTTGGGCATCGTCTTTGAGCCATTGCTCTTGATTGATACGCGCAGTAAGCTTGTCTTGCTGAGCTTTGAGCGTATCGTAGTCAGCTTGTAGTGTCGACACCTCATTAGCACTGCGTTCATGCGCTATTTTTTGCTGTTGATGTGTTTGCTTAGCTTGATACAGCTGCTGAATAGCGAGCTGCTGCTCGATATCAGCTAGTGTTAATGCCAATTCTTCGTAACGCTGCGCACTAGCCGCCTGCTTAGACAGTGTTTTCTGCTGGCGTAGTAATTCGCTTTGCATATCGTGCAGGCGCGCTAAATTGTCTTTTGTTTTCTCTAACTTCTTTTGCGTTTCTTCACGGCGAGCCTGATAGCGTGAGACACCTGCCGCCTCTTCAATAAACTCACGCAGCTGCACGGGACTAGACTCAACGATGCGCCCAATCATGCCTTGCTCAATCACCGCATAGCTACGCGCACCCAGCCCGGTACCTAAAAACACATCGACCACATCGCGGCGACGACAACGCGTACCATTGATAAAATAATCTGAGCGGCCATCCTTATTTACCTGACGGCGAACCGATAGCTCTTGGTACAAGTTAAACTCGTGGCGAATACCAGTCTGCTCATCTTGAGTATGCTCAAAGGTTAGCTCGACACTGGCGACGCTTTTTGCTGTCTTGTCCTGCGTACCAGCAAAGATAATATCACTCATCGCCCCGCCGCGTAACTGCTTGGCGGAGGTTTCGCCTAGCACCCAACGGATGGCATCAATCACATTGGATTTGCCACAGCCGTTCGGTCCGACGATGGCGGTGATACCATGACGAAAAGTAAAAGTGGTTGGATTGGCAAAGGATTTGAAGCCTGCCAGCTTTAGAGATTTTAAACGCATGAAGAGTCAATAAACTTAGCAAAAACAGGCGGCTATTCTACCTGAAATTGTAGTGGGTTTTTAGGGTTAAACGGTTAAGTGCATAAACGATTTTGATTCAAGGCTTTGATGGAACCCTCGTAACAGTTTTTGCTCCACTTGGCAGACGCTATTTTCTGCTAAATAGCAATTATTAAACTCGATAAAGGCTGACCAAGAGATACTTGCCACTTCTAAATGATCGACTATGTCTAACAGCTCTAGTCTTAGCAAATGCTGATACTTTCTTGGCCGTTTATGACATAGAGCCAGCTCCCGATCTACGAGCGTTTGCTTGTTTTGCTTTAGCGCGTCACCACCGATAAATAACAACAAAAACTTTGCCCCTTTCTCGATAAAGCCTTTTTCTAATAAATGCTCGTACATCAAACAATACTTTAGGATTGGGTCTGGGTTTTTCCGACCAGCGAGCTTTAACTCATTCGCTATCAGCACATTCGCCTGATGGTTATAGGCTAGGTTGTCCATATACATGGCTTTTAGCTCTGTACTGTTTTCAAACATACCGCTATTACCATGTGTCGACCATGATCCACTCGGCTCAAAGCTGATAAATTGCTGATAAAATAAGTTCAGATAAACATCACTGCACAAACTCAAAAAGATATCGAATTCTTTATTGAGATAGTCTTCAGAAAAGAACGTTACGCGGCGCACGGCTTCTCTCGCATTACAGATACCCATCGTTTGCGTTGAATACGTCTCTAGCTGCTCAGTTTCATTCATTTTTGTATTGAGCTTTTTGATGACTGATTGCTCAATCTCCTCTATATTTTTGTCCTTTAACTCTGGGTGGGCCGCCCATTCAATGATTTGGCGTACGTATTGCTTTTTAGTAATACCTAAAATACGCTGCGGCTCCCATGCCAAAAACTCTACCATATTAGAGAGACCCGTCGTCCATGATAACTGGTCTTTTAGATGATTCATTGAGCCGAAAACACGGCGGTATTTTTCTGCAGCTTTCATACTAATAATGTCTCACGGTTTACATACTAATTTTATAAAAACTCATTATTGCTATAAAACACCCAATCCACTCAATAACAACTGCCCTCCAGCAAATATCAATAATATGCCAAACGCGCGCTTAAGCATCAGTGCAGGTAAGACATGGGCAAGCTTGGCGCCAACTTTTGCCATCGCAAAGCTGGCGACTGAAATAAACAAAAATCCTGTGACATGGACAAACCCTATCGTACCCTCAGGCAGGTTGACCACGTCTTGACCGAACCAAGCAAACCCTGCTGCCCCAGCCAAGGCAATTGGTAGACCGCATGCTGCTGATGTGCCGACCGACTGTTTCATCGGAAGCCCTGCCCAGTTCAAAAACGGTACGGTCAAGCTGCCGCCGCCAATGCCAAAAATAGAGGACGCCATCCCAATGCCAGTACCTGCACCAAACTGGACACCGGCCGATGGTAGCGGTTTACCCACTTGTTCTTTATTTGAAAAGAACAGCATTTTTAAGGCGACCAATAGCGCACCGAAACCAATGATAGCCTGTAGTGCTTGTCCATCAATCATATCCGCGATACCCGCACCGACCAAACTACCGATGACCAATCCAAGCGCCATCTTGCCCCATACTTCCCAGCGCACGCCGCCGCGCTTGTTATGTGCCGTCAGTGAGCTGATTGAAGTTACAACGATGGTCGCCAACGACGTCCCGATGGCCAGATGGGTGATTACTTCTGGCGAAAAGTCATATGCGGTAAAAATCCATACCAATGCGGGCACGATAATCATACCACCGCCGACGCCAAACAGTCCCGCGCTGACACCTGCAAACGCGCCTGCAATCACAAACCACACATATAACATCATAGAACGAACCTTTTATAATACTGACTGGCACTATAGTACTCACTAGCGCTTAGGCATGCTTAATTGTATTTGCCAAATCTCAACGTGACCTTTATGCTGTTTACTCGGTACTGTCTGACCGCAACAATCGCTCAGTATATCAAAGTTTCCTTTAACCACATCGACTAAACTTATGCCGCCACTCACTAGTTTTTCTACCTATTTATCCGAGCTCAATCACCGTCATGTGGCTAGTAGCGCCTCGACCAATAGCGAGCTGATAGAAGCCTTGCAAAACGGGTCGTTAGATGTCGCCACCGTACACGTTTTGACGGCGGAAACCCAAAGCGCAGGTCGTGGTCAGCACGGGCGCTCGTGGCAATCACCGCGCGGCAATGTCTATCTGTCGCTATATCATCCTGTGCATATGCCAATCAGTGGCTTATTATCGCTCATCATTGGCCTTGAACTGGCAAAAATGGCCGTCATTCAAACACTGAACGAGCAGTTACAAGCGCAGGGACTGACGCCAATTGGTGTGAAATGGGCAAATGATTTGGGCTTTTATCAGCCAGCTCAGAGCCAATCTAAAGAGCTATCTAAAGTGCAATCTATAACGGACAGCTCAGTATTAGACTCAGTATTGGATAGTGATGTAGCAGATCAGCGTACCCTACCCTTTAATAAACTGGCTGGAATTTTGATAGAGCCAGTGACGAAGGCTGGTAGGTTGGTCGGTGTAGTACTAGGTATCGGCCTAAACGTACAGGCAGCACCAAAGCTCACCACAAAAACGTCTGAGGGCATGAGTTACCAAGCGATTAGCTTACAAGATATTAATGAGATGCTGTCTTTAGAGACACAACCTGCGAGCCTACCAGACCTACCAATGCTCTATCAGCAGATGTGCAAAGCATTGATGGCGGCGATGACACGCTTTGAGCATTTGGGCATAGAGCAGCCAACGGGTCATACTTATTATTTGGATAGTTTTTTGGAGCAGTTTGCGACGATGGATGCGCTATCAGGTCTACATTTGCGCGTCACGCAAGATTATAATAACGAAGAAAAAGTCATAACGGGAATCGCTTGCGGTGTCGACACACATGGCTGTTTGCAATTGCGCCAAGATAGCGGTAAGATTTCTACGCTTTTTACTGGACGCATCGACGTTATTTATTAGGCTTAGACAACTATATTGATGAACACCATCATTAACGAGCACTATATAAAGGGACTTTTATGCTCTGGCTTGATCTTGGAAATACCCGCCTAAAATACTGGCTAACTGATGATATCGGACAAATAGTCGCGCATGATGCTAAGCAGCATTTGCAAGCACCTGCCGAACTACTTATGGGTCTGACGGATCGCTTTGAGCGTTATGCGCCTGACTTTATTGGTATCTCATCAGTATTGGGTGACAATCTCAATGCCAAAGTATCAGAGACACTCAGTCGTTTGAATATTCCGTTTGAATTTGTCCATGTCGATGCGGCGCACTCGCTGATGAAAAGTGCTTACAATGATCAGCAGCTCGGCTGTGATCGCTGGCTACAGATGCTCGGTGCGGTCGATAAGAAAAAACGCCAGTGTGTGATTGGTTGTGGCACAGCGGTGACCATTGATTTGATTGATCATGCTGAGCATTTGGGCGGTTATATTTTCCCCAGTATCTACCTGCAACGTGAATCACTGTTCTCTGGTACTAAGCAAATCACCATCTCGAACGGTACTTTTGATAGCGTCAACCAAGGCTTGACCACTCAAGACGCGGTCCATCGCGGTATTTTGCTTTCTATCGTCGGCGCGATCAATGAGATTAGCCATCGCCATCCTAATTTTGAATTGATTATGACAGGTGGAGATGCAGCTATAATCTCCCAGCATGTTAATCGCCCAGTACGCTTGCGTGATGATTTATTATTAAACGGTTTGGCAAGGTATTTTGATTATCGGAATAAGTCTTAACCGCTTATAGATAATTCGGTTCGACGTCGACATAAAAAAAGCAGCACGTTTTGAACGTGCTGCTTTTTTATTTTACTATTAGAAAATAGCTAACGTGTTTCTAGTTATTGCCACAATACTTTCTTATTTGGTCTCGTTAAATAGCTCACGACCGACTAGCATACGGCGGATTTCACTAGTGCCTGCGCCAATTTCATATAGCTTAGCATCGCGCCAGTAGCGACCAAGTGGATACTCATTGGTATAACCGTTGCCGCCAAATATTTGAATGCCCTCGCCTGCCATCCACGTAGCTTTTTCGGCACACCATAAAATCACACTGGCGCAATCTTTACGCACTTCTCGACTATGACCCGCACCGCGCGCGTCCAACATATCGAGGTTTTTACCCACGGTGTATAAGAAGCTACGACCTGCTTGCAGTATCGTATACATGTCTGCAACTTTGCCTTGAATAAGCTGGAACTCACCGATGGCTTGACCAAACTGTTTACGATCATGGATATAAGGCACAACGTTGTCCATCACTGCTTGCATGATACCGATAGGACCTGCGGCCAATACAGCACGCTCGTAATCTAGGCCGCTCATCAAGACCTTGACGCCTTCATTAAGACCGCCCAAGATATTTTTGCTTGGTACTTTTACATTATTAAAAGTCATCTCGCCAGTATGGCTACCACGCATGCCGAGCTTATCTAGCTTTTGTGCGGTACCAAAACCTTCCATACCTTTTTCAACGATAAAGGCCGTCATGCCTTTTGCACCCAATTCAGGATTGGTCTTGGCATAAACCACCATTACGTCCGCATCAGGACCATTGGTGATCCACATTTTGCTACCGTTCAAAATATAGCTACCGTCTTTTTCTTCGGCTTTTAGCTTCATACTGACGACATCTGAGCCAGCGCCTGTCTCACTCATTGCCAAAGCACCGATGAACTCGCCGCTGATTAGCTTTGGCAGATATTTCTGCTTTTGTTCTTCAGAGCCGTTACGTTTGATTTGGTTAATACATAGATTAGAGTGTGCGCCATAGCTCAGTGCTACCGATGCCGAAGCTCGGCTAATCTCTTCCATCGCGACCATGTGTGCGACGTAGCCCATGTTGGAGCCGCCGTACTCTTCAGGAACGGTAATGCCATGTAGGCCAATATCACCCATCTTTTGCCACAGATCCATTGGAAACTCATCACTGCTATCAATCTCAGCAGCACGTGGAGCGATCTCGTTTGCCGCAAACTGCTGTACGACATCACGTAGCGCGTCAATATCTTCGCCAAGTTGAAAATTTAATCCAGGTAAACTCATAACCATTCCTTGTATTTTAATATTTAGTTTTCGAATTTTGATCTGTTTTTTAAAGCCATATTATTTTCGATGTCATCTTTGATGTCATAGTCCATTCAATGCGAAAGTATGGCAAGGCAACCGAGTGTAGATGTATATCGAATACTTCAAACGAGGTTAACGCTGTCATACCTTCACAGTGGATTGACTATACTAATTAAGACTGACGTTTATTAATGATGGCACGTGCCACATTTGAACCATTCGGACGCTTTAAGAACTCGCTGATACGTTCACCTGCCACGACTAATTTATCCAAATCGATACCCGTGCTGATACCCATACCATGCAGCATATATACTACATCTTCGGTGGCGACATTGCCCGTTGCGCCTTTAGCATAAGGACAACCACCTAGGCCAGCGACGGAGGTATCAAACTCACTAACACCCATTTGTAATGCAGCCAGAGTATTGCTCAGTGCTTGACCATAAGTATCATGAAAATGACCCGATAGCATAGAGATATCAGCATACTCGAGTGCAGCTTGCAACGCTCGCTGTACTTTGAGCGGTGTACCCACACCGATCGTATCGGCAATACCAATCTGCTCTGCACCGATCTCAATCAATCGCTTGGTGACATAAGCTACTTGGCTAGGGTCAATCTCGCCTTCATAGGGACAACCAACCGTACAAGAGATCACGCCGCGTACTTTGATGCCTTGTGCTTTTGCTGCAGCAGCCACTGGTGCAAAACGTTCAATACTCTCATCAATACTACAATTGATGTTTTTTTGGCTAAAGGTTTCACTGGCTGAGCCAAAGATAACGATTTCATCAGGACGATGCAAGATAGCATTTTCAAAGCCGCGCATATTGGGTACCAGTACGGAGTAGCAAACGTCCTTCTGCCGCATAGGCGCTAGCGCGTCAAGCAACACGCTATTATCGCCCATTTGTGGCACCCACTTTGGTGAGACAAAACTGGTCGCTTCCAATTTTTTGATACCCGCCGCAATCAAGTCATTGATAAGCGTTTGCTTAACCTCAGTCGGTACCGTCGTTGACTCGTTTTGCAAGCCATCACGTGGACTGACATCAACGATGGTGACCTGTTCAGGGTACGAATACTTTGGATACGAATGGCTCATACTTGTCATCCTTCTTATTACTCGGCTGCTAATTGTCAGCCTTTATTAACCTTCAGCATCAATGCGCAATAGCTCATCACCATCAGCGACCAAATCACCTGCTGCAAATAATAGCTCTGCTACCACACCATCTGTCGGTGCGGTAATCGTGTGTTCAATTTTCATGGCTTCGATGACGGCAAGTGGCTCGCCTTTTTTCACAGTATCGCCAACAGCTACTTTGAATGCAACCACTTGTCCTGGCATTGGCGACTTCAAACTGCCAACCGCTGCTGTGTCTTCGCCCACATGTGCCATTACGTCGACAAGCGTAATTTCATCACGTCCGCTATCTGTGAATACGTAGACCGTCTCGTTATTTACCCAGCTTTGGGCACTGATACGTGCACCATCTAACCATAAAGTATGATTGTGCGCGTCACTGCTATCGTAGCTGATCTGACCTTCATAAACCGTTTTGGTCTGAGCAGCCACATTGATATTGCTATCATCCTGCGTATTCGCGATTTCTTTACCAATGACAAGCGTAAAACTACTGAGATTATCACCGCCTTTTTTGCTATCAGCACAACTTGCATTATGCCAATTACTGATGCGAGCGCTATAAGCCTGCTCATCATAAACCAAGCTAAATGAACGAGTATAATCGCTATAAGCACGAAAACCCGTCGGCTTGCTAAATGGATCTAAGCCCTGAGTAGTCGCTTCGCTTGCAAGCTGCTGCGCAATAGCCGTCACCACAAGCGTCGATAACTCAAGCGGATGCTGGTCAAAAAGCTTATCCTGCTCACGCTCTATCAATGCGGTATCGAGATTGGCTTTGCTAAATGAATCGGTATTTAAAATATAACGCAAAAATGCCACGTTGTTTGGCAGACCAACGATACGCGTCTGTGCCAATGCACGATCTAGTCTCGCCAACGCTTGCTCGCGCGTAGGAGCATGCACGATAAGCTTGGCAATCATAGAATCGTAAAAAGGACTGATCACATCACCCTCACGTATGCCATCATCGATACGCACATCGGTAATGTTAAAAGTACTATGCTCAGGCTTTTGATAAGTGAATAAAGTTCCTGTCGCTGGCAAGAAATTATTGTCAGGGTTTTCAGCACAGATACGCGCCTCAATTGCATGACCGTTGATAGCCAGATCATCTTGTGTTTTTGGCAATGGCTGACCTGCAGCAACCAACAGCTGCCACTCGACCAAATCGACACCCGTAATCGCTTCACTAACAGGATGCTCAACTTGCAAACGCGTATTCATTTCCATGAAATAAAAATTCATAGAGTCTTCACGCTGCTCCACAATAAACTCAACCGTACCTGCACCCACGTAATCGACCGCACGTGCTGCTTCGATTGCCGCTGTGCCCATCGCTTCACGCATCGCAGTATCGACACCCGGTGCTGGCGCTTCTTCTAATACTTTTTGGTGGCGACGCTGTACTGAGCAATCACGCTCAAATAGATGCACATAATTACCATGCGTATCACCGAATACTTGGATTTCTATATGACGTGGTTTTAGCGCATATTTTTCGACCAACACTTGATCATTGCCAAAACTGGTAATCGCTTCGCGACGGCACGAGTCTAATAAATCAATAAAGTCGCTGCTTTGCTCAACGATACGCATGCCTTTACCGCCGCCCCCTGCACTGGCTTTAATCAAGACAGGATAGCCAATATTATCTGCCTGCTGCTGCAAAAACTGAGCTTCTTGATTGTCACCATGATAACCCGGTATCAGCGGCACGCCAGCCGACTCCATCAAGCGCTTAGACTCAGACTTGCCGCCCATAGCACGGATAGCATCCGCCGATGGGCCGATAAATACTAGACCAGCATCTTGGCAAGCCTGTGCAAAGTCTGCATTTTCGCTCAAAAACCCATATCCTGGATGGATTGCTTGGGCGCCAGTCTCAAGCGCTATCGCAATAATAGCATCGCCTTTGAGATAACTGTCTTTCGGTGCCGAACCACCCAAATAGATAGCCTCATCACAGACAGCCACATGTTTGGCCTCACGATCCGCATCAGAATAAACAGCAACGGTACTGACGCCAAGACGCTTAGCAGTCGCGGCCACTCGGCAAGCAATTTCACCACGGTTGGCGATTAGAATTTTAGAAAACATAACTATCCCTGTGTCTTGTCGTTATTATTTGACGTCTTGTCTATTTGCCCATTTGCCTATCATTGTTCTACTACTAGTTAGTCTGCCATTAGCCAATCAGGTTTACGCTTTTGCAAAAACGCTTGTACACCCTCTTTACCTTGTGTTGATGAGCGGATATCAGCAATACCTTTGACCGTGTCAGCGATCAGCTCATCAGTAATAGGTGCACCAGCGATATTGTGTAATAGCTGTTTGCAGGTTTTTACCGCGTCAGGGCTGTTTTTGACGACCTTATTACAGAATGCAGCCACTTCATCGGCCAGCCATTCTTCGCTAACACGCTCATGGATAAATCCAAGCTGACGTGCCTTTTTGGCATCAAATACTTCAGCACTTAAGAAATAACGCTGCGAGGCTCTAGCGCCTAGCGCTCGGATAACATAAGGACTGATAGTGGCAGGTGCCAACCCTAACCGCACTTCACTGAGGCAGAAATTAGCAATTTTGACCGCAATGGCTACGTCGCAAGCAGCGACTAGACCCATGCCACCTGCGTATACATCGCCTTGAATAGCCGCGACTGTTGGCTTAGGACATTCATAAATAGTCTTAAGCATTTGCGCCAACTTATCAGCATCCGCTAGATTCTCTTCATAGCTATAATCCGCCATGGCACGCATCCAATTGAGGTCAGCGCCTGCACAAAATGCCTTGCCAGCAGCCGCTAGCACAATGACACGTACCTCATCATCAGCACCAAGCGTACTAAAAGCATCGGTTAGCTCAGCAATCATTTCATCGTTAAAAGCATTACGTATCTCGGGACGATTTAACGTCACTGTCGCCACGTGCTGCTCAACGTTAACCAATAGGCTTTTATAATTTTTATTACTGTCTTTTTGCATAACTTTCTCTATATTTTTTGTGTAAATACTTAAACAAACTCTTGGTCAATCCATAATAATATTAATACAAGGAAACCAAGTGCAAAGACTAAGCGTAAATGTACAAATCGTACTTCAAATGAGGTTAATGCAGTAGTCGCTTATTATGGGGAGACCTTAGAACGCTTACATTCTAAAGACACCAAATGTCGTTTCTTCAATCGGCGCATTATATGCCGCGCTTAGTCCTAACGCCAATACATTACGGGTATCAGCAGGATCAATCACGCCGTCATCCCACATACGTGCGGTAGCATAATACGGATGACCTTGCTCTTCATACATTTCACGAATTGGCGCTTTAAATGCGGCTTCGTCCTCATCGCTCCACGCTTCACCTTTGCGATCAAAGTTATCACGTTTGACCGTTGCCAGTACCGATGCAGCTTGCTCGCCGCCCATGACAGAGATACGCGCATTTGGCCACATCCATAAGAAACGCGGGCTGTAAGCGCGGCCACACATACCGTAATTACCAGCGCCGAACGAACCACCAACGATAACTGTGAACTTTGGCACTTTTGCATTGGCCACTGCCATTACCATCTTGGCACCATGACGAGCGATACCTTCGTTCTCGTATTTGCGGCCAACCATAAAGCCAGTGATATTCTGTAGGAATACTAATGGGATTTTGCGTTTACAGCACAGTTCGATGAAGTGCGTACCTTTTTGCGCTGATTCACTGAATAAGATACCGTTATTGGCAATAATACCAACAGGCATCCCTTCGATATGAGCGAACCCACAAACCAACGTCGTACCAAAGCGCGATTTAAACTCATCAAAGGCACTGTCATCAACGATACGCGCGATGATTTCTCTGATATCAAATGGCTTGCGCTTGTCTGTTGGAATAACACCATAGAGCTCTTTGGCATCGTAACGTGGCGGACGCGATGTGATTTGATTAGGAATATTTTTTGTAGGGCGATTTAGGTGACTGACGATATTACGGGCAATCGATAGTGCGTGCGTATCGTTTTGCGCTAGATGATCAACCACACCTGATAGTCTAGTATGTACATCACCGCCACCCAAGTCTTCTGCCGTGACCTCTTCACCCGTTGCTGCTTTGACTAGTGGTGGACCACCCAAAAATATCGTACCTTGCTCTTTTACAATAATAGACTCATCGCTCATGGCAGGCACATAGGCACCGCCAGCCGTACAGCTGCCCATAACCACAGCAATCTGTGGAATACCTGCCGCACTGAGATTGGCTTGATTAAAGAAGATACGGCCGAAATGTTCTTTATCAGGGAACACATCATCTTGGTTCGGTAAATTAGCCCCACCTGAATCAACCAGATAAACGCACGGCAGATGATTTTCTTGCGCAATTTCTTGTGCTCGCAGGTGCTTTTTGACCGTCATTGGGTAGTACGTGCCGCCTTTTACCGTGGCATCATTACAGACAATCATACACTCGATGCCATTGATACGGCCGATACCCGCAATCACGCCAGCCGCCGGAATCTCTTCGCCATACATATCATGTGCAGCCATCGGTGCCACTTCTAGGAACGGCGTACCTACATCCAACAAACGCTCGACGCGTTCACGTGGTAACAGCTTACCACGCGCTAGATGCTTGGCACGTGCGCGCTCTGAGCCACCTTGGGCAACTTTACGCAAGTGTACATACAGGTCATCGACTATCTCTTGCATCGCGGCACTGTTTTGCTGAAAATCGCTTGAGTTTGGACTCAGTTTACTGGTTATGATAGCGCTCATGATATCCCTTTTTTTCTTATACATAGATAGATACGTAGATGTGAGTAGCTTTTTATATAAATGATACTAACTGCTATTTTTAAGCGTTGCTCACATATAGTCGATTCAATTTAAAAGTAGTACAAGGCAACCGAGTGCAGAGGTATGTGTGATACTTCAAGCGAGGTTAACGCTGTAATACTTTTATAGTGAAATGAATATGGTTAGTCTTTTGTTTTTTAGAGCAGATAAGTAAGCTTACTACAAACCCAACTCTTCTTTCATTTGCTCAATGATTTTATATTTTTGAATTTTTCCAGTGATGGTCATTGGATATTCAGTCACAAAGCGATAGTAAGTCGGCACTTTATAATGAGCGATATGCTCGCTACAGAACTCGCGCACTTCTTGTTCAGTCAAGCAGCCAGGCTCTTTCGGAATAATCCACGCCGCCAGTACTTCACCATAACGTTCATCTGGTATACCCACGATTTGTACATCACGAATCTTTGGGTGACGATAGAGGTAATTTTCAATTTCTACTGGATAGATATTTTCGCCGCCGCGAATCACCATATCTTTACTACGACCGACGATTTTTACGTAGCCGTCTTCATCCATTGTGGCCAAATCACCCGTATGCATCCAACCATCTTGGATCGCCTCACGTGTTTTAAAACGGCTGCCCCAATAGCCTTTCATCACTGAATAGCCTCGTGTAAGCAGCTCACCTGTCTCACCCAGCGGGACAATTTCACCTGTTTCTGTATCAACGACTTTCACCTCAAGCGCAGGCTGTACCAGTCCTACCGTCGAGACTTGTTTATCAAGTGGCGTGTGCTCATTGGTCTGGCAAGATACAGGACTGGTCTCTGTCATGCCATAGGCAATGGTGACTTCGCTCATATGCATCTTATCAATGACACGGCGCATGACCTCAATCGGACAGCTAGAGCCAGCCATGATACCCGTGCGCAGGGTAGACAAATCAAAGTTTTCAAATTCAGGATGGTCAAGCTCAGCGATAAACATCGTTGGCACGCCGTGCAGACCTGTACACTTTTCTTCTTCGACTGCCTGCAATACGGTCAATGGCTCAAAGCCGTCGTTTGGATATACGATACAGCCACCATGCGTGAGAATCGCTAGGTTACCAAGCACCATACCAAAACAATGATACAAGGGTACTGGAATACACAGTTTGTCCTCTTCAGTAAGGTTCATGGCCTCACCGATGAAGTAGCCGTTGTTAAGGATGTTACGATGGCTTAAGGTAGCGCCTTTTGGTGTACCTGTCGTACCACTGGTAAACTGTACATTGATAGCATCGGTGTTTTTAAGCTGGGCTTGACGCTCAGCAACACGCGGATCGTTGGCATCGCCCTCGCTCATCCACGCAGAGAATTTTTGCATAAAGCCGAATGTCTCGTCCGACTCTGGCTCATCAATCCAGATGATACGTTCAATCGTCGGAATCTCGACCAAATCAAGCTGAGTGTAATCTTTGTGGTAAATCTCAGGACATAGCTCACGGATTAAACTGGCATAGTCACTTGTTTTGAAATGACGCATTAGTACCAGCGCTGAGCAGCCCAGTTTATTTAGGGCATATTGCAACTCAAAAGTACGATAGGCAGGATTGATATTAACGAGGATAACGCCGACTTTTGCCGTGGCCAATTGCATGAGCAACCATTCAGCATTGTTGTGTGACCAGATACCGATACGATCGCCAATCTCTAATCCCATTTCAATCATGCTACTGGCTAGCTGATTCACTTGCTGCTGTAGCTCACGATATGTCCAGCGGATATTTTGATGGCGGACGACCAGTGCTTCGCGCTCAGGATATTTAGAAACAATAGCATCAAAAAAGTCACCGATGGTCGCTTCAATCAGCGGTACATCAGGACCTTTGTCATAGCTTTTGGTAAGAGGTGCATTGGCTGAGCGTGCGCCCATATTGATACTAGGAATGTTGTTTAAAATAGTATCGAAGTCAACGCGAGTCGAATCGAAATCAGGAGTTTGAGTCATAACGAGTCCTTTCGTTTTACTTTTTATATTATTTATAAATAGCACTTATTAATAGCCTGCGTGCAAACCTTCTTCCTTGGGCAGGTCTTATATAGCATTCAGCTACTATAACGCCATCAATGAAAGCCTGTCAACAATATCAATACAGTATGTATCATTTAATTAGATAGTCTGCCTTTCTACTTAGTAAAAGGTAGCATAGAATCATGGCAAGTTTTTGACACAAAAAAGCCAGCCACATCATAAAGAATGGGCTGGCTCGATCATCAATATTGTCTTTCAACTGAATTGTCTGGAAAGCATCTAATAAAGGACATTATTTATAAATGATGTCCTTTATTAGTTTTTCGAAAAACGGTATTGCAATCATCATGCTTTAGGAACTGCAGGCGCCTTAATCGTTACCGTTGCGCTAACGACTTCATTATCATCGAGCAAATCCATGATTAGCTCATTATCACTCTCAGTCTTCACTTGCCAATTACCTGCTGCTTGCGGTACACCCGTCACCATCACAGAGATGGCTTTATTTTTTAGGCGAATCATTGGCGGCTTGTGATCATAGCCACTATGCTCGTGACCTAAGATATCATCAGCGATAGTCGCAGCCTGCGCTCGCAATGGCGCAACATAACGACAAGCAACCCCATTGATAGACATACAGTCGCCGATGGCATAGATATTCACTGCATTAGTGCGCAACGTCGCTGCATCAACCACAATACCCGTACGGCGATCGAATTCCACACCAGCCGCAGCAGGTAATTGCTCATCGACTGTCAGACCTGTGCTGGCAATCACATGATCTACAATCAGTGGTTCAAGCGTCTGAAGATCAGCATTGTCTGAATCCGGTGATAACGGTGCATAGTCTACTTGTAGTTTCTCGCCATCTTCGCTGTCATTATTATTGTCATCGTCATTGACGCGAGTAACAGCTGATACTTGATAACCACCTAAGAATTGAATACCTTGCGACTCGATTGCTTTGGCTATACGTGCGGTCGCTTTGGCTGGTAGCATCTGTGAAAGCGGTGCATCATTTAAATCAATAAGCGTTACTTTATGACCAGCTTTAAGTAGATCTTCTGCGATTTCTGTACCCACCATACCAGCACCAACGATCGCAACATGCTGACTACCTGCTGCTAGCTTTTCTTGTAGCTGACTAAAACGCTCAATGTGATTGACATGCCAGACCAAATCTTGCGGCAGACTTTTAGGGAAGATAGGATGCGCGCCCATCGCTAGTACCATTTTCTCATAGCCGATAGTCGTCAGTGTGTCATCTGACTGCGCAGTAGAGCACACCTGTACGGTTTGGCTCACTGGATCAATATCTGTCACTTGTGTGTTGGCTAGCAACGTCACTTCTGCTGTCTTCGCCGCTTCGCTACCAGACGCCCGTACCAAATCTGATGCTCGTTTGTTTTGGCTGATTGCCATTGTCAACATCGGCTTGTGATAACGGTCGCCACTATCAGCCGTGATTAATGTGATTGGAATCTCTGTGTCTTTGGCACGAATGGCATCAATGACATGCCAGCCTGCCAGCCCAGCACCAATAATCACGATACCATGAGAGGATACTTCAGGCACTACAGATTGATTTTCCACACTCATATTAGCTCCACTGTCGTTTACGATTGCTTTTAATTTTTAGCCTATTAACTGCCATTGTATCAGTAAACAGCCATTCACTCACCTATTCTGCCATACAGCTCACAATGTAATTACTCAAATCACTATCATGGTTGACCGTGTGAATCGACTAGGGTTTATGGAATAGTCAAATGTGCTACTGGCACAAAAAAGCGCCTATAAATAGACGCTTCTCATCATGTAAATCTAAAGGTTTTTCTAATAACATCGTTAGTGATTGAGAATTTTAGATAAGAACATCTGCGCACGGTCACTTTTCGCGCCTTCAAAAAACTCATCTTTACTACAGTTTTCTACGATATGCCCTTCATCCATAAAGATAATACGATTGGCCACCTGACTGGCAAAGCCCATTTCATGTGTCACACACATCATGGTCATACCATCACGAGTCAGCTCGACCATCACATCTAGCACCTCTTGAATCATCTCAGGATCAAGCGCAGAGGTTGGCTCATCAAATAGCATTGCGACGGGATCCATTGCCAACGCTCGTGCAATCGCAACACGCTGCTGCTGACCACCAGAGAGCTCCGCTGGATATTTCGCCGCTTGTACTGTCAGACCAACACGATCTAGATAGGCCATCGCTTTTTGTTTGGCCTCAGACTCTTTACGACCCAACACTTTGATTTGTGCCACGGTCAAATTATCAATAATAGTCAAATGTGGAAACAACTCAAAATGCTGAAACACCATGCCGACACGGCTGCGTAACTTAGGTAAATTAGTCTTCGGATCACCGACAGAGATACCATTAACCATGATGTCACCTTTTTGAAAAGGCTCAAGTCCATTCACTGTCTTAATCAAAGTTGATTTACCACTGCCCGATGGACCACAAACAACAACGACATCACCTTTATGTACATGCGCCGTACAGTCAGTCAGTACTTGAAAGTCTCCATACCATTTACTGACATTAGATATCTCAATGACCATCTCATCACTAGCATGACCACTATTGGTAACCAGCCCGCCAAAGGCATTTAAGTACGTATCAGCATTGCTCATCACTGGCTCCTAACCACATTATTTTCGATAATCATTATTTAAAAAAGGTAAATCAAACGCTCAATTCAAGCTATTAACACTCACAAGCGAAAGCCGTATAAAAATAACTATTTTAAAACCGCAAACGCTTTTGTAATTGTTGCACACCAACAGAGGCACTTAAGCTAATCACAAAATAGACAGCACCAGCACCTAAGATATACGGCGTGAGTAAGCCCATTAGCTCACCGCGTACGTAGGCTGCGCGGAAAAAGTCGGTCAAACCAATGGCAAATACCAGCGTCGTATCTTGGAATAAAATAATACACTGCTGCAAAATCAGTGGCAGCATCTTACGAAAGGCTTGTGGCAAGATGACCAGACGCATGGTCTGCCCATAAGTCATACCGAGCGCTTTTGCCGCATTGACCTGCCCGCTACCAATCGATTGAATACCAGCACGCACCACTTCTGAGAAGTAAGCCGCCTCAAACATCATAAATGCGACCACACAGGAGGCAAACGCAGCATCGAGTTGCAGATACTTACCCGCTACCCAAAGATAAATCATCGGTACGGCAAAATAAAACCATAGCAGTACTAATAGCAGTGGTACAGAGCGGAAGTAATTGACGTATAGTTTGGCTGGAATCTCAAGCGCTTTGATACCTGACAAACGCATCAATGCCAGTACAGTTCCTAAACTGATACCGCCCAAAATAGCCAAAAACAGCACTTTTAAAGTGGTAAGCATGCCACCCATCAAACCTGGATAGGCTGTTGCCAATTCGGTCATATTCATTTCTGACCTCCCGCAATAAGCCCAGGCACACGCAATTTACGTTCAATCAATCCCATAATAACGATTAAGGATAAGTTGAAAACCAAATAAATAATCGTCGCGTAAGTATATATCTCGATACTATTTTGAGTGTATTCGCTGATGGTTTTGGTTTGGCTAATCAGCTCCATTACCCCCACAAGCGAGGCCACAGAGGCGTTTTTAAAGCAGTTCGTTAGCTCAGAGCTGAGCGGTGGCAAGATAATACGGAATGCTTGCGGTAGCAGCACTTCTTTATAGACTTGTGGAATGCTAAACCCTAACGCGTAGGCCGCGTTAATCTGTCCATCTGGCAATGACTCAATACCTGTCCGTACCTGCTCAACGATACGAGCAGCAGTAAATAAGCCCAAACCAATACTGGCTGATAGCATGGCTGAGGTATTCGGAGACAAATCCTTATACCACCATTCTTGTATCGTCGGCGTGAGCCAGCCAGGAGCAATATAAAACCAAAAGAACAGTTGAACAAGTAATGGAATATTACGAAAAAATGTCACATAAGCCGTACCGATTGCACGAGCGGTCTTGTTGGGCAAGGTACGCATGATACCGAAGATGGTACCCACGACCATCGCAATGGCCCATGCGATACTACCAATCAATAGCAGCCAGCCAAGACCAGTGATCATCCAGTGGATATAGAGCTCGTTGCCAATACCAGTCTGCTCAAAGAGCACACCCCAGTTCCAGCTATAATTCATGGTTGTCTCTCCGAGCAACGATTGATAAGCCTATACGTCAAATAAAATTACTGACTATCTGAACGTATAGGCAAGCTATGTTGAGGGACAATGAGCGTTACTGCGCTGCTGCTTCTTTAGGCTGAGCGCTGTCATGCGGATTGGCAACCAAGGCCTTTAAGTTGTCTGACATCTCAAAGTTTAGATTGACGTTCTTTGGCGGGATTGGGTTCAAGAACCACTTGTCATAAATGCTATTGATTTCGCCTGAACTAAAGACATTAGCAAGTGCTTCATCGACCACAGCTTTGAATTCAGGATCATCTTTACGCATCATACAACCATAGATTTCAAACGATTGCGGCGTACCGACGATGACCCACTCATCAGGATTTTTTGCTTTGGCTTTTTCGCCAGCAAGCAGCACATCATCCATCATAAAGGCATCAGCGCGACCATTTTCTAGCATTAGGAAGCCTTCGCCATGATCTTTTGCTGAGATGATGTTGGTATCCATTTTATTATCATCGTTGTACTGACGGATATAACGCTCTGAAGTCGTGCCTGCTGTCGTTACCAGAGTTTTGCCTTTTAGGTCTTCAAAATCTTGAATACCAGAATCTTTTTTGGTCAACAGACGCGTACCGATTTCAAAGAAGCCATTAGAGAATGCGACTTGCTTTTGACGTTCTTCATTATTGGTGGTTGAGCCACACTCAAAATCTACCGTGCCGTTTTGTACCAATGGGATACGAGTCTGCGAAGTGATTAGGTTATAGCGAACGTTAAGGTCTGGCATGTTTAGCTTTTGCTTAACGGCTTCAACCACTTTCATTTCCAAGTCGTGCGCATAACCAATCGGCTGATTAGGATCATCAGCGATATAAGAAAAAGGAATAGAGGAATCACGGTGGCCGACGACAATAGTGCCAGAGTCTTTTATTTTCTGTAGCGTACCGTTGGTAGTGGTTTCTGTCGTCGCTGCATCATCTGCTGGCGCATCAGTGCTGGTTTGGCTACTGTTGTTACATCCCGCTAAGCCTAATGCCATAACAGCAGCTAAAGTCAACGGTTTGGAAAATGAGTATTTCATGAAATACATCCTTTTATCGCAAGATTGAGTGAGTGCTTGGACGACATAGGTCTGATTGACCAGACTGCCCCGCATCCGTACGGTTGTTGCTGTTGTTTATCACAATGCAACTTAATGTTACTGTACAACAAATTTGCAGTAGAGGGTGAATTTTTTTTGAGAGAGTTCATATTTATGAATATATTTATATCCTAACTATAAAATGTTGGCTCATAGGGGCTATCTACTCAGAGTTTTATACAAACAGCTGCTTGGTTTTTTAAGCTCGTTATTAACCTTTGCTGCTTATAATCATCAAAACAGTCTACTAAGTAAGATTGATAAATCGGCAGTAATCCCCATAAAGCAAACAACTTCTCTATACTACAAATGACTTATGACTCAAGATATCCAAGTCCCAAATACGGACAGCCAAACTATTGGCAACCATAGCAGCAACGACATTCGCCAACGTTTCTTTGTTGAAGACTCTCCCGTGCGCGGTGATGTGGTACGCCTATCACGTAGCTATGCGAGTACGATTGCACAAAAGCCCTACCCTGAAGCCATCAAACGCTTATTGGGTGAGATGCTGACCGCAGCGAGTTTGCTAATCAGTACAGTCAAAATCAACGGTCGCCTGTCTATTCAGTTGCAGTCATCAGACAGTGACAGCTTACTAAACTGGGCAATGGCAGAATGCGATCAAGACGGTATCATTCGTGCGCTTGCTAGCTGGAAAGGCGAAACGGATGAGCAAGTACAAGCGTGGGACAATATGACCCATGCCAAAGAAGCGTTTGCTGAACTTGGTGCGATGGGACAAGGCGTATTGTTTATCAATATTCAGCCTGATGGCGGTGAGCCATACCAAGGTATCGTTGAGCGTAGCCATGACAATCTAGCGGACTGCTTAGCGCATTATCAAAAGCAATCAGCTCAGATTCCAACGTTGATTAACTTGGCATCTGATGGCCTGCAAGCCGGTGGTATCTTGGTACAAATGCTACCGCGTACTGCTGAAGAAACGTCTGAAGTTGAGCAAAACCAAGACGCGGGTATCGACGATGATTTATGGACGCGCTTGTCTGTATTGACGCGCACGGTCAAACCAGAAGAGCTAACGACACTGGATGCTAATGAAATCCTTTATCGCTTGTATCACGAAGAAAACATCGTTGCCCCTGAGCCTGCCCCTCTATCATTTGGTTGCACTTGCTCACGCGAGAAGTGTGAAATGGCAATCGAACAAATCGGCGAAGCAGAAGCGTTAGATATCGTCGAAGAGCAAGGCGGTACATTTGAGATGGACTGCGGATTCTGCGGTGAAGTCTATAAATTTAATAAAGATGATGTAGCAGCGATATTTGCTGAGTAAGTTTTCTTACTTCCTATAAATTATTGTTTATAAAAAAACCCTCAAGCGTCATGCTTGAGGGTTTTTTGTTTTTCACATTAAATCACTACATCGCCACATCTAAACTTCTAGGATAAGAGTGTATGCGCGGACGTCCGGCGTAGTCACTTAGACCATTATCAACCAGCCACTCAACGACTTGCTCACGCACCCGTCTACTATGGATTAAGTTCATGTGATTGACGCCATAAAACACTGCTTTATGACCATCTGGCACAAACAAAGCATGCTCAGCGTCATCTTCACCCAACGCTGAAGCCACTGATACCAAACTGTCTCCTAGCAGATCCGTTACCTTAGAATCATAATGCGTCTCAAGCAACGCACTGGCAACAAAATAAGTTTTGATACCACTTGGCAGCCGTGCAGGATGGCGGAAATCTTGTGGCAACACGCTACGTCCTTCTAATGCTTTCCAATCCGCATCACGAATACTGCCATGACGCAGATCGATAATACCGGCACTGCGCATATCACCGAGCTTGGCCAGTGAGCCTGCAAACGGTAGCTTGGCAATGACGTCTTGCACATAATTACCGATACGCTCAAGGACTGCCCCATGATGCGGCGAACCTAGCGTGATAAGGTTGCCCACGCGTTTTATCCAGTCTAGGCGATCTTGCTCACCATAAAACAGTGCACTGCGAGCAACCAAACCGCCCATACTATGTCCGACCAGATCTATCTGACTGATATTTGGGTTGTCAGCGACCAGCGCTTGTAGCAATTGAGAGAACTTACGGCCGCTACGCGAGATACGGCGACCTGTGTTGTAATCCAAATATAACACCGTGGTATCAGGCTGGCTGACATGAATGGCCTCGCCTAAATCATTATCTGCTTGGGCTTGCCAGCTCAAATGACTCATACATAGACCATGGCACAAAATAACGATACGGCCTGATAGCACTTCATTCTGTGGTTTGCCGTCTTGAGTGTATAGCATCATCGGAATGGCGAGCGCATTTTGATTATTGACAAGATGATCACCCATGACACCATTGAGCACATTGACCAGCTTTTTTATTGAATCTGGTAGTGGCTGCACTGACTTTTGGAGCATCAGGTTTTTGTATATGCGTAGTACAGACGCCAGATTATTACCGACCATTTGCATGACATGGCGTATCGTGCCATAGATACGTCCAGTAAATCCGCGCGACCATTTATTTAAATGTTTGTCATTGAAGCGGCCTAGCGGACGCAAAATAACTTCACGGTGGATGGCTTCTACGATTTCTGTAATTTCAACCACACCCATGGTGGCAAGCTGCGCCAACCCTTCAAAAAAATCAGCCAAAGATACAGGGGTTTTGTTGATTTCATCACTGTCATCCGAATCTGCTAGTAGCTTAACCAGTTCATCCATATCGATGGCTTCGAGTTGGTCGATTTGCTCATATAGATGACTGTGTAGCGGTACACTCGCATCTGGGACAAAATGCGCATCGAGCTCATGATGAGTACGAGTATAGCTACTATCGTTTTGAGCGTCGCTGTCACTAACACTGTCGTTATAAAACACCTTTGGACTGCTCATAATATTTGCACATTCAGCGAAAAAAGTAATGGTCTATATTATCCTGTAACGGCAGCAAAGAGAAGTGAATGGTTTGACTTTAGAGCGGGATGACGATTAGCAGAGCTAGATAGGTGATAGACGGTCTATTTAACCATCAAATCAATATGATAATAAAAAATCCCAAGCCTTAACTTGGGATTTTTATGGTTGTGAGCATTTTGGTTGTGCCTAATATACGCCTACAGCTTATCTATCTATGTCGTGCTATCAGCCGTATCAAATGACTCTGCCAGTATGACATCACCATCCTCGCGAGTAATCATCACAGTCGCTGAGCGAGGAATACTACCGCCAGCGACAGCGCCCCATGTATTGCCGGGATGCTGAATATTGATAAACAGCGTCTTAAAATCTGGTGCCATGGTAATACCTGTTACTTCGCATCCTTCAGGACCGACAAAGAATCGTTTGATATTGTCATTGCTAGCAGATGTGCCGACTCGGGTTAACTGCCCTGCCGATGTGGTCGTCATCGAGCCATCACTGACTTTGCCTGGTAGAGCCGCGAGCAACATGCAGCTACTGGTATCGGTGTAAGCGCCGTCATCTGTCTGAATCCATAAGACACCGCGCGGGTCAAAATACAGCCCATCAGGTGAAGAAAAGTCATTATTGTCATTTAGCTGAGAAAGGTTCTCTGCTGATAGATCACTTGGCGCACCAAACAGATAGATATCCCACTCAAAGCTCGTTGCAGCATGGTCGCCGCCCGCTTCTGCCCAGCGAATGATATGGCCATTGTCATTACCAAGCGCTTTTCCGTTTGATTGATAGCTACGCGGATTAGAAGCTGAGACAGGCTGGTCGTCACGTACGCCGCGATATTTATTATTGGTCAATGTGACATAGACATCGCCTGTCATAGGGCTGACCGATACCCATTCAGGTCGATCCATCTTGGTAGCACCAGCAGCATCGGCAGCTGCACGAGCAAAGACCAACACTTCATCTTGACCATTAAACGGCAACACACTGTTAAACGCATCCAATCCATTTTGACCATGGACGAGTGCTTTCCACTCACCGCTACCATCTTCGTTAAATATAGCGACGTATAGCGTGCCATCATTCAGATATTTGTCACCTGCTTTTAGTCCGCCACCGATATCTGCATTTGACCACGTAGCTTTGGAAACAAACTTATAAATGTACTCACCTCGGGCATCATCACCCATATAAAAAACCACTGGCTTACCTTGCTCCACAGGTGCATAGGCACAGTTTTCGTGAGCAAATCGACCCATTGCCGTACGTTTTTGCGGTATAGAGTTTTGTTCAAATGGGTCAATCTCAGTAATATAACCAAAAGTGTTGAAGCCATAGCGATAATCTTCAGCAGCACTGGCACCAACAGCGGTCATATCCCAGCGTGAGAACTCGTCTGCTATCTTGGCATCCTTTGCCTCTGGGGTATGCCATAGATACTCCCAACCTGGGAAGTTCTCGGTCGCACCATAGCGCTCGCGCGCATAGTTATCGCCAGCACTCAATTGACTGGCATCTTGTCCACGCGCAAACACACCTAAAAAGTTTTCTTCTGTGGTCAGATAAGTACCCCAAGGTGATAATCCTGCGCCGCAGTTGTTATTAATACCGCGAGTCTGAAAGCCTGTTGGATCAAACTTGGTCTTGACCAGATCTGAGCCTGCCACAGGACCAGCTAATTGCGCGGTCGTGCTGCTGGTAAGCCTACGATTGTATTTTGAATCAGGCACCATCTCATAGCCCATGCCATTTGCGCGGCGCTTCATCTCAACCACTGCCACACCATGGCAGTTGACTTCACGGCGCACGTCGCTTGCGAGACGACGGTTTTGAAAGATAGGCGCAGCATCGTTATCTTGAGTGACATCATACCCAAACGGGCTTAACTCCTCACTATTTACGTATTCATGATTCATAACCAGTAGGCCATTCTCTGGGGCTTTGGCATCGTACGCATTGCCTTTTTTGCCAAAGAACCACATGCCATCATGGTTGTCGCCCATGCGCCATTCAAACGACTCGGCTGAATTTTCACGGTTATCGCGCCAGTCGTCTAGACCAGGCATCAGCGGTGTACCAAGCGGCAAGATTATTTCTGCTTTATAGCCGTCTGCGACCGTCATCGTCTCAGCAGTTGAGTGCGCGACTGCCTCAAACTTTAGGGTATCAGGACGCTTTAGATCACCTTGTGCAGGGATAGCGGCATTATCGTCATTACCAACAATACTGCTATCATCGTCTTCACTACAACCGACCAAAGGTAATGCGCCAAAAAACGCAGCAGCCGTCAACCCTGTGCCACCTTTTAGGATACTACGGCGATTCAATCGACGATTGATAATCGTCTGAAAGTCAGTATTATTAGTAGGATTTGAGTCTTCAACCACTTCGTGGGCAAGCGTTCGCTCATTGTTCAATAATGTCATTATCAGTCACCTTGCTATTAGGCTAGATTGGCAGAGAGTTGATCGCGGCTTTATAATTACGACCACAAAAATACGAATTCCGCTTAAGTCTACTCAACCTTTATGACAGCACGCTGAACAATAGGTGACAAACTGATGACAATCGACTGTACTGACGATTATTGAAAAATAGAATGGTTAGATAGTTAGAGTTGTTTGGCAGTTAGCAAAGTCAAAAAGTAAATATAAAGGCTTAAAAGCAAAAACCCCAAGCAATTGCTCGGGGTTTTTAATATGCGTTTGTTATTGCAATCAAGCTTACTGTACTTGCGACACCCACTCATGAGCACCCAGTTTTAGTTTAAGCTGATCGCCTGCTTGCAACACACCAACGCCGCTTGGCGTACCAGTCATAATTACATCCTTTGCTTGCAAGCTAAAGGCGTGACTGATATTGACCAGCAATTCATAGACAGGAAATAGCATTAAAGCACTATCACCATCTTGCGTTAATTTATCATTGATAAATAGCTGATACTGTACACTCTGCAGATTACCAAACGCTTGCGGGTCGAGCCAATCAGCAAGTACACAAGCTCCGTCAAAACACTTAGCACGCTCCCACGGATGACCTTTTTCTTTTAGCTTGCTTTGCAGATCACGCAAGGTCAGATCTAGCCCCAATGTCACGCCACCAATCGCTTGCTGAGCCTGCTCAATTGTCGCCATAGATAAGTCAGCTGATAACTGAATACATAGCTCGGCCTCGTAGTGAGTCTCGCCAAATAACTCTGGACTTGGGCGAACCACATCACCACGGATAGAAACCACTGAAGACGCAGGCTTCATAAACAGTATTGGTGTGGTTGGTACTTCATTGCCCAACTCTGCAGCATGTGCCGCATAGTTGCGACCAACACAGACAACTTTACCAATAGAAGCACGCAATCTTTCATTATGATTGATAGCGCCCTGTTCGGCATTGACACCAGCTGCAATGGCGTTCGCTAATGACTCGTGTGGCGATTGGCTCATACTAAACTCTCCCTGTAAATGATGGCTATTTTATCAGCAGTCCATACTATATTGTCTACAGTGACTTTGACGATTTTTATTTGCTAACTGCTAACTATGGAATCGTGTTGGTCACGACATCCGGTGGTACATAACTGGCGTGGCGGTTCATACGTTTTTCAAACATTCTAAAGCTAAACAAGATAACCCACGACAGCAATAAATAGACGATACCAGCGGCAAAGAATAGCTCCATCAAGGTATAGGTACGCGCACTAATCGTACGAGCAACACCTGTGATATCCATCAATGCAATAGTTGAAGCTAGCGCACTACCTTTTAGCATAAAGATAACTTCGTTACTGTATGCTGGAATCACAATACCAAATGCGCGCGGCAGCGTAACGCGTGTTAGCTTTTGCCATTTAGACATGCCAAGCGCATCAGCCGCTTCAAGCTCTCCAATAGGAATCGTCTGAATCGCACCGCGTATAATCTCGGCTAGATAAGCACTGGTATTCAGGGTAAAGGCGATGATGGCGCACCAATATGCTTGGCTAAGTACTGGCTCCCATAAGAACGACTCGCGTACGGCCTCGAACTGACCCAAACCATAATAAATCAGGAATATCTGTACCAGCAGCGGCGTACCACGAAAAAAGAAGATATACAGGAATGGTAGTATCTGTACCACCCAGTTCTTAGACAGTCGTAATAACGCCAAAACCAAACCAAACAGCAATCCAATCACACCTGAAAACAAGACCAACTGTACGGTCAATACCGCGCCGCCTAGTAAATCAGGGATATGGTCAAAAATGACCTGCCAATTCCAATCCATAGTATCTCTCCTCTACCCTATGGTCGATTGACTGTGAGTGGATTGACGGCTTATCTTTTTGGCATAGCGTGCCGCAGGATTAGCGCGCCACTCAAGCCACATCATAAAGCCAGTAATCAACATGGTCAGACCCAAATAAATAATCGCTGCTGCCATATAAAAGGTAAATGGCTGCTGTGTAGACTGTGCCGCACGCGATGACTGATACATGATGTCTTTGAGACCTACGACCGATACCAATGCGGTATCTTTGAGCAGTACCAGAAACAGATTACCCAAACCTGGTAAAGCAATCTGCCACACTTGCGGCAAAGTGATGCGATAAAAAGTCTGAAAAGGACGCATACCAATCGCTTGCGCAGCCTCTCGCTGCCCTACTGGAATCTCTTGAATGGACATGCGAAAAATTTCAGTCGCATACGCACCAAAAGCAATAGACAGTGCCATGACACCACCCCAAAAAGCGCTAATCTCGACATAGTCGTTATAGCCAAACTTTTTGAGGATGCTCATCAATAAGATAGAGCCGCCATAATAGATAAAGAGCACCAATAGCAGCTCAGGAATACCGCGCATCGTCGCAGTATAGACAGTCGCAAGTTTACGCAGCAACCAGATATTGGACATCTTTGCGGTTGCGCCGAGCAAGCCTAAAGCCAGACCAATGATCAAACTGGTCACAGCTAGCTGTATGGTGACGGTAGCGCCGCTTAATAAAAGCGCGCCAAATCCTTGTAAGTCAAACACGATTATCCACTCAGTCTCTTTATATTAGCAATTAGGGCATGTCTTCAATTCAATTGATAGACATCTAAATGGTTTAAAAACGGCTAAATCTTGCCAAACGGCGTCAAATAGCTGACTAATATCTCGATATTATTTGCGCTATTTTCCTTGTTTGACTGCAATTTATCTCATTTTTATTACCATTTTTAAAATGAAGACACGCCCTAGCAAAATATGAGTTAAAAGAATCAGCATCAATAGCTGAACGCGGCGAAACACCGTATTTTATACCAAATCAATAGGGATGGTCGGCGTCAAAAAATGACGTCAGAAGAATACGATTAACGCTGCGATAATTGACACAGTAGAAATGAGCGCTGATTTTATCATATTCACTCGCCGTGATGTTAATACTGACGCGTAAAAGCTGCGCCTAAACCGTACTTAAACAGACACTTGCCTCTAGAGACATACAATAAGCCGACTAAATTTGAGCAAAATTGATAGGCGGCTATTATCTATATTCGTTGCTATAACGATAAATAAAAAAGGACATCACCATGAAGGCGATATCCTTTTATTGATCAAAACAATATTTTTTGACTGCTATCTTTGACTACTGTTAGCTATTAACTAGCGTTTTCTGTCGCTGGTTGCTCGCTAATATCTGTATCTGTTTCCGCACCTGTATTTGCGCCTTCATCAACTGTACTCGTTGCAGACGCTGGTATCGCAAAGTACTTTTGATTGATCTTATCGTAAGTACCATTAGCTTTTATATTTGCAAGAGACTGATTGATCTTTGCTTGTAGCGGATCGCCTGGGCGTACTGCTATCGCAAAGTTATCATTGATATCAATTTCATCACCTTTTAGCGCATATTTGCTACCAGCATTTGAGCTCAGCCATTCTATGGCAGGCAGCTTATCAGAAATCATCGCATCGACACGGTTTGAACCGAGATCCAAAAACGCATTGCTCAACGTATCATAAAGCTTCATATCGGCTTTTGGATACGTATCTTCTAGCCACTGCGATGAAATTGTTGAACGCTGTGCAGCAATAGAATGCGAGTCGATATCGCTGTTGTTACTAGGGTCAAAGCTGCTGTCTTTTTTGGCCAAAAAGACCAAGGCATTGCTAAAGTACGGATCGGTAAAGCTCACCTGCTGCGAACGCTCTGGAGTAACGGACATCGCGGCCACGATTGCATCGTACTTACCCGCTTTTAGACCAGGGATAATACCGTCCCAGTCCTGCGCCACAATCTCACAAGTTACCTGCATATCCGCACAAAGTGCATTTGCTATCTCAACATCAAAACCACCCAGTGTCCCATCGGCATTGGTATAGTTAAAAGGTGCATAGGCCCCTTCTGTACCGATGCGTAATACATCACCTGTAGACGCTGCCGTTGTTTTGGTAGCCTCTGGATTGGTATCAGCTGCACTCTCTTGGCTATTGCTACAGCCAGCAACGGTAAAGGCCGTCGCTAGTGCGAGCAATGACATAGACAGACGACTGGCTACAGTAATGTTAGATTTGCCAGTCGTGGTACAGATTGGGGCACAATGGTTGCTCATGATCATCCTTGGTTTTTTCTTGAGTAAACAACACGTCTTTAAACAACAGCAGTAAAACTGCTAGATATCGTATTAGTTAGCTGGTGCTTCTTCTTCAGCGACCACTACTTCTTCGACACTATCAGTTGTTGCCACAGCTTTTTGCGCAGCAGCCGTTGAGCTAGTACCAAAATAGCTACCCGTGATTTGATCATAGGTGCCGTTGTCTTTTAGCTCAGCCAATGCTGCATTGAACTTAGCAATTAAAGGATCGCCTTTACGGAAAGCAATACCCATTGCGTCATCATTGGTGCTGATTTCTTCACCTTTAACTTCGTAGCCTTTGCCTGCGTCTGTTTTTAACCAGTCAATACCTGTGACTTTGTCAGACATCATACCGCGCACGCGACCTGAGGTTAGATCTAGATAAGCATTGTCTTGCGTATCATATAGTTTGATATCAGCATCTGCATGCTCGTCTTGTAGGTATTGCGAGGCAACAGTTGAGCGCTGTGAGGCAATTGGTAGACCTGTTAGCGACTCAACGCTTAAGTCATCACCTTTTTTGCCGATCAAGATGATACCGCTATGGAAGTAAGGATCACTGAAATCAACCACTTCTTTACGCTCAGGCGTGATCGACATACCTGCGATAGCTGCATCAAATTTCTGTGCGTTAAGCCCTGGAATCAAACCATCCCAATCTTGAGAGATGACTTCACACTCAGCTTTCATTTGCGCACATAGTGCGTCAACCAGCTCAATCTCGTAACCAATCAGTTTGCCATCTGCATCGGTATAACTAAAAGGCTTGTAGCTTGATTCTGTCGCGATTTTGATATTTAAAGGCGCTTCAGTAGCGGTATCAGCTTCAGCATTTTCTGCTGGTGCTGAGCTATTGTTACAACCTGCCAGCATTAGCATTGCTGCGCTAAGCGGTGCTAGCCACAATGCTTTTTTGCTCATTGATGATGTCATTGAAATTGTCATAAGTTTTATCCCTTAATATATTTACCAGCTGTATCGTCAATCACTGCTTGCTGATTTATGCTTATAAACACCGTTTATTTGAAACATGCTTGGTTTTAAGCATTACTCGCATCAAACGTCACTTGTTCTAAGCATAGATCTTCAGTGAGTCATTATTGACCAAAGTTCATTTGCTCAAGACGTGCAAGCTCACCGTTACTACGGATTTCGCTTAATGCTTTGTCAAAGTCAGCTTTGAGTGAGTCACCTTTACGTACAGCAATGGCAATATTGTCATCGTTATCAATTTCATCACCAACGATACCGAAGCCCGCTGCGTTTTCTGCTAACCATGATTTGGCAGAAACTTTTTCGGCCAATACGGCATCGCTACGACCAGATTTTAGATCTAGATAGGCATTGTCATAGTTATCATACAACTGAACTGTGTTGCCTTCTTTGCCTTCGTAGTTATCCTGTAGATAAGCACCTGGTGTAGTAGAACGTTGACCACCAAGCGTTGCGTCTTTAATCGTCATAGGATCAAAACTACCATCCGTATTGGTCAACCATACCATCGTATTGGCAAAGTATGGCTCGCTGAAATCAACTTTTTCTTGACGCTCAGCAGTGATAGACATACCTGCGATCACAGCATCATATTTCTGTGCCAATAGACCTGGGATAATACCGTCCCAATCCTGTGCAACGATTTCACACTTGGCTTGCATTTGATCACACAAGGCATTGGCAACATCGATATCAAAACCTGCCAAGCTGCCGTCGGCGTTGGTGTAGTTGAATGGAGGGTAAGCGCCTTCGGTAGCGATACGAATGGTTTTACCAGTGGTTTCTGCTGCAGGGGCGTCAGCGTTGGTATCGGTAGTTTCATCGGCAGGTTGGCTACAAGCGCTCAACATCAATGCAGCAGTAACGGTCATCGATGACCACAATAGGCGAGAATTCGACATCATACGTTCCTTAAATTCTGATGGGTTTTACATAAGTTTTCGACAGGATTTTCTGACTTAGGGTTCTGATATTTTGTTCTCTGACGTCCCTGCCAGACAAGCAATATAGATAGCAGAATAACAGACAGCCGCGAGACGTGACGGCCTATAAACCTTTTGATAATACCTGAGTAAAATATCAAAAACAAACGTTTTGCATACTCATAGTTATCATTGGGCAATAAACAGTCAACAATGGTTACGTTACAGTGATTTTACATTTGGCAGGGCAAATGGTGGCAAACGTGTTGCCACCATCTGTATTAGACATGATATTAAGCAAAAAACTAATAATTAATAACTAAGTAGGACGATGTGATGCCATAAAGTCTTTAACGCGCTCAGAGGTAGGGTTATCAAAGACTTGCTCAGGTGTGCCAATTTCTTCAACCACACCTTGATGTAAAAAGACGACTTTGCTTGATACTTCACGGGCAAAGCGCATTTCGTGAGTAACGATAAGCATCGTACGTCCCTCTTCTGCTAGCTCGCGCATTACCGCAAGCACTTCGTTGACCAGTTCAGGATCTAGCGCAGAGGTTGGTTCATCAAACAATAGGACTTGTGGCTGCATAGCAAGCGCACGGGCGATTGCGACACGCTGACGCTGACCACCAGATAAGTTGGCAGGATAAGCATCTTTTTTGTCGAGCAGGCCGACTTTATCGAGCAGCTTTTCTGCATCGCTAATTGCTTGGTCTTTTTTAATCTTTAAGACCTGCGTTGGCCCTTCGATGATGTTTTGCAGAATGGTCTTATGCGGCCACAGGTTGAAGTTCTGAAAGACAAACCCGACGCGTGCGCGCAAGCTTTCTAATTGCTTCACGTCTGCTGCTTGTAGCTCACCTGATTTGGCAGGTTTTAGCATTAGCTCTTCATTACCAATCAAGATACGGCCATGATTGGGGTTTTCAAGAAGATTAATACAACGCAGCAACGTCGACTTACCTGAGCCAGATGAGCCCAAAATAGAGATAACATCGCCATCATAGGCAGTCAAGGATACCCCTTTCAATACCTCTAATGAGCCGTAGCTTTTATGGATGTCTTGTAAGTCTAGGGCGATAGGCCGAGTCGGGTTTTTTGCAGTATCAAGCATGGTTCAGCAGACTTCCAATAAATATGAGTGAAAACACGAATAAAATAAGAGCTATATCTATATATAGTACAAGCATCTAGAGGCATTATCGTAATATGCCTGATGAGGCAAAGAGAAAAATGCCATATTGTCTCTTATTACGCAGTAAAAAGGCAAATATTGTATTTAACCAACGGGTTAATCAGCTTCTAATAAACCGGAGTACAAAAAAGCCCAGACTGCATTTATCGCTCTGGGCTTTATTTTATCACTTTAGAATACGAGACGTTGTGTTATCTGATAACTGCCTATTTATAGTATGTGCTTAGTACATCTAATATGTAGCTAGTGCATTCTATAATATGCGATTAGTACGTCGATACATGCTCTGAGTCTTCAGTACCGTCCATCATATCCGCATCTTCTGCTGTCGCCACTGCCACATCATCGTTATTGGTAACGTCCATACCCTCATCATCGGCACTAGCAACGGCCACATCGTCATTGTCACTCGCTGTTGCACTTTCTTCTACAGAGGTTTGAGCGTCTACAGTAGTATCAGCGTCAGTTTCCATCGGTGTGTCGTCTTTTTTGCTACAAGCGCCTAATGCTAGAGCACCTGCTACCAAGCCAACCGTTAACCAATTTTTATAAGTTGTATTTTTCGTAGCCATGTTCGTTCTCCATCACTCATCATAATAAGATTAAGTACTATCTACTGATAGCCTTGCTGTTTTAATGCTTACTATACTGAGGATATCTCGCGGCTACCTTAGTATTTACAGCGCAATTCTGTTAAAAACACGTAAAGATATAGTGTAGTACTGATAACGCGATTATCTTAAATAAATACTGCTTAGCACGAGCAATATTACTCTGAATAAGCCCTTACAAGAGCGCTGCAAAGCGGATTCTGTTCACAAAATCATCTTTACTATCGTCTCAATCTGCTCTATGTTAAATAGCATAATGACCTATCGCTATTTCAGTAGGCATTCAAAACTTCTTTTTTTGCGACATTTTTCGCCTTTTTAGGTACTTTTACCTATATAAAACTGGGCGCTTTTAGTTATAAAAAACCTGTATCACATAAGGAAAATAATTTATGAGTCAATCGAATACTACGGATATTACGACCTATATGCAGTCTGTCGGCAAGCAAGCAAGAGCCGCTTCTCGCGCGCTGGCTGCTGCCAACACTGGCGATAAAAATTCAGCACTTTTGGCCATTCATGATGAGCTGGTCAATGCCAAACAAGACATCTTGGCTGCAAATAAAATCGATATGGACAACGGTCAAAAAAACAATCTTGATAGCGCACTCCTCGATCGCTTGGAGCTAAACGAAGCACGATTTAACGGTATGCTACAAGGTCTTAAAGACGTCGCTGGCCTTCCTGATCCAATCGGTGAAGTCACTGACATGACCTATCAGCCATCGGGTATTCATTTGGGCAAAATGCGGGTGCCACTTGGTGTGGTCGGTATGATTTATGAGTCGCGCCCTAATGTGACTTTAGAGGCTGCCTCACTGGCACTCAAATCAGGCAATGCTATTATCTTGCGCGGTGGTTCTGAAGCATTTGAATCTAACCAAGCGATTGCCAAATGTATCATTAAAGGACTTAGTCATACTGATCTATCGGAACATAGTGTACAAGTGCTACAAACGACCGATCGTGCAGCCGTTGGTGAGCTGATTACCATGACTGAATATGTCGATGTCATCGTACCACGTGGCGGTAAAGGTCTGATTGCGCGTATTAGCAACGATGCCAAAGTACCTGTAATTAAGCATTTAGACGGTAATTGCCATACCTTTATCGATAGTGATGCGGATCCTGAGATTGCGATTAAGGTCAGCGTCAATGCCAAAACGCATCGCTACGGCACTTGTAACACGATGGAGACGCTACTGGTCGATGAAACAGTCGCAGATGAGCTATTGCCTAAAATTGCAGAAGCCATCATCGTTGCTGATGACGCAATGCAACTACGCCTTGATGACAAGTCACAAGCTATCCTAAATGAAAATGCTAAGCTTAAAGGTCATCTATCAGCTGCCACCTCTGAAGATTGGGATACTGAATATTTAGCTCCTATCCTAGCGGTAAAAGTGGTCTCAGGTATTGATGAGGCGATTGAGCATATCAATACGCACGGCAGCCATCATACCGATGTCATCATCACTGATAACTATACCAAGTCGCAACGCTTTATCCGTGAAGTGGACTCGGCCAGCGTTATGATTAACGCCTCTAGCCGTTTTGCTGATGGTTTTGAATACGGTCTCGGTGCTGAAATTGGTATTTCGACAGACAAAATCCATGCGCGCGGCCCTGTCGGTCTCGAAGGTCTGACTTCACAGAAATGGATTGTTTATGGTCACGGCGAAACCCGTGCTTAATCATACTAGCATCGACTATCAAAACGAGTAATCAGAAACGTCAGCAATTATGCTGGCGTTTCTTCGTTTAAATCATAAATATTTTAGTCAATGCATTTAAATTATAGGGAGCGGTACGACTATGCAAAGTGGCAAGATTAAGCACTGGAATGAAGATAAAGGCTATGGCTTTATCGATGTAGATAATCAAAGTGAAGATGTGTTCTTTCATATTAGCAAAGCAAGACTGGCGAAGCCTATAACGGTTGGACAAAGTGTCTATTTTAACAGTGCCCGTAACGACAAAAATCAATTGAGAGCCACTGAAGTGACCTCATCTTCGTTGAGCCTTGACCAAGATACTGCATCAGATGTTCCAAGCTATACCCCTACTAATGCTAATAGAAATAGCAATCAACGCACTCGTAACTCAAATCGTAGCAGTCAAAACGGTAGACCCAATAAAAGAAGCTTAGGCTCTACGCTATTTAGCCTTATCGCTATCATCGCCGTCGCTTTCTATTTTTTTGGTGATTTAAATTCGACATTGTTTGCTGATAGCATCGAGTCGACAACGGTATCGCAAGACGTCACTAATAGTACGAGCCAAACCACTACTGCTGGTATAACGGGTGACGCACAGGTCGATAATACGATTGCGCTTATTCAGCAAGGCGGCCCTTTTCCGTATCCAAATAAAGATGGCACGACGTTTTATAACCGTGAAGGCAGACTGCCCGCCCAGTCACAAGGCTACTACCGCGAATATACTGTACCCACCCCTGGTGTCTCTCATCGCGGCGCACGGCGTATCGTCACAGGTGGTAACCCACCTACTGTCTATTACTTGACTATCAACCACTATGATAGTTTCCAAAGGCTACAGGTGCCTTAATATGAAACGAGCTGATATGAAACAAGCGAATACGGACAAAGCCGATATGAATCGAGAAAGTATGAACCAAGCAATCCACTACGTTAATCAAAGCCATGTTAATCAAGGCCACATTAACCAAAACGGTACAGCACTGGGTACTAGCATTCCTGCGCAGGCTGTTACTATAGCCGTAGGTGACACGCTCGAGAAAACTGAGTTATTGACGAGTTTGGCCAAGGCCTGTGACTTTCCTAGTTATTTTTCACACAACTGGGACAGTGCATGGGATTGTCTAACAGACAGTGAGGCAGTTCATTTAAGGCTTGATTTAACAGACGTCAAAAGGATAAATACTGAGGACTTCAATGTCTTTAAAAGCATCATTGAGGATGCCTTTAGAGAATTTGGCAAACCACAATTGTGGATCATCGTGCCATCTGAGGATGAAGCTTATAAGTTAGAAAGTTAGTCGTTGAAAGCCTATATTGCAAGCCCGACCGCCGATAGTCACCGATAATTATTCGTCATCATAGAAACCTGAATTCGAGATAAAGCCATATTTATCCCGAATTCAGGTTAATTTATTTTATAGAAAGGATTAACCTATGGAGATTACCTTAAACGGTTATTACACCCTGATATTGGCCACCTTAGTGCTGCTGCTTGGGCGGTTTTTGGTGCGGAGAGTCAAGTTTTTAGAAGACTTTAATATTCCAGAACCGGTTGCTGGTGGTCTGGTCGCGGCGATTGTTGTCTATGCTCTCAATATGGTTTGGGGATATAGTTTTAACTTTCATCAAGGACTACAGACCGCCACCATGTTGATGTTCTTTGCCTCCATCGGTCTGAGCGCTGATTTTAGTCGATTAAAAGCAGGCGGCACACCATTACTAATTTTTACTATCGTTGTTTCAGTGTTTATTGTATTGCAGGACATCGTTGGTGTGGCCATGGCAAGTGCATTGGGACTTGATCCTTTGCTCGGTCTAGTGACAGGGTCTATCGCTCTAACGGGTGGTCATGGTACAGCAGGCGCTTGGGGAATCACGCTAGAACAAGACTACGGTGTAGTCGGTGCGACTACATTGGGTATCGCGGTTGCTACTTATGGTTTGGTCGCGGGTGGTATCGTTGGCGGTCCTGTTGCCCGTCGCTTGATTAATCGACTTGGCCTAAAACCAACGCCAGCCAACCCTGATCCTAGCGATATCGAAAAAGTTGCTGGTGCGCAGTCGTTATATAGCACCAAACACGATGAGGAGTCTGCAGGTAGTAATAAAGATATCTTTGAAAGGCCTGATAGCATGCGCTTTATCACCGCTTCTTCTACTATCGAAACCTTGGCACTATTCGCAGGTGCTTTGGCTTTTGCCGATGTGATGGCCATCGTTGCTGAAGGTACATGGTTTGAGCTGCCTACGTTCGTATGGGCACTGGCAGGCGGTGTCATCATTCGAAATGTGCTGACGATGGTTTTCAATTTTGATATGTTTGACCGCTCGATTGATGTACTTGGTAATGCGTCTTTAAGTCTATTTTTAGCAATGGCATTGTTGTCTTTAAAACTTTGGCAATTGACCGACTTGGCAGGCCCTGTACTAATTATATTGGTTGTACAGACCATCATTATGATTATCTACGTTTACCTCATTACCTTTAAAATTATGGGTAAAGACTACGACGCAGCTGTATTATCAGCGGGGCATTGTGGTTTTGGTATGGGTGCGACCCCGACTGCAATTGCAAATATGCAGGCAGTCACTGATCGCTATTTGCCTTCACCTAAAGCATTCCTAATCGTACCGATGGTAGGTGCGTTCTTTGTTGATATCGTCAATGCCACGATATTGCAGATTTTTACGAAGTTGCCGTTTATGTAGGCTGATGCTGTTACAGATCAGAACTTAATAGCTATTTAGTAAATAACAAATGCCCACCATCGAAAAGCCCGCCAAGACACATCTTGGCGGGCTTTTTTAATTATCAAGTTATAATAGAATGTTCAATCAAACCTATTATTTATACTTTTTAATTTCGCCACTTTTCACACGAGCTATGAAAGAATTAACTTCTCTTTTCACAATTGGCATCAAGAAGTATAGGCCGATGATGTTAAAGATAGCCATAGCGAACAGAGCCGCATCTGAGAAGTCGATAACGAAGCTAAACTGTACGATGGTACCGATAACAACGAAGATTAAGAAGATAAGTTTGTATATCATCTCGCCGCCTTTACCTTCACCGAAGAGGTAAGTCCAAGCTTTTAGACCGTAATATGACCATGAAATCATCGTTGAGAAAGCAAACAACAATACTGCGACAGCTAGGAAATACTGGAAAATAGGCGCCGTTTCCATAAAGGCTGCACGGGTTAGATCCACACCAGTAAGCGCTTGGGTTTGTAAGTTTGCGGCAGTATTTACCCCAGAGATAGTAATAACAAGCGCCGTCATCGTACAGATAACAACCGTATCAATGAAAGGCTCTAATAGCGCTACTAGACCTTCAGTAGCAGGCTCTTTGGTTTTTACTGCTGAGTGAGCAATAGCGGCTGAACCAACACCCGCTTCGTTAGAGAAAGTGGCACGTTTCAAACCTTGAATCAATGCGCCAATAAAACCACCAGCCACACCAGCACCAGTGAAGGCACCCGATAAAATCTCGCCAAATGCAGCACCGATATGATTAAAGTTAGCAATTAGTACGATTACCGCCATAGTAATGTATAACAAGGCCATAAAGGGTACGACTTTTTCGGTAACGGTTGCGATGCGCGGCATACCACCAATGATAACCATACCGACTAAAAACGCTAAGCCAATACCAAAGAATACACTGTAGTCCGTTGGAATGCTAAAAGTAGAGCTCATGACTGCAAAGGCTTGGTTACCCTGGAACATGTTACCGGCACCAAAGGTCGCCAATATACACTTAAGGGCAAAACCAACAGCCAGAAACTTACCTAATCCGCCCATACCACGTTCAGCCATACCGCGGCTTAGGTAGTACATAGGGCCACCTGATACGACGCCAGATGGTAGTACCGTACGGTATTTGACACCTAGCGTACATTCTACAAACTTAGTCGCCATACCGAATAGGCCGACCATAATCATCCAAAAGGTAGCGCCAGGTCCACCAATAGCAAGCGCTGCACCAACGCCTGCGATGTTACCAAGACCAACGGTACCTGATAGAGCAGTAGCTAAGGCTTGAAAATGGCTGACCTCGCCTTCTTCTTTATTGGCGGAATTTGGATCGGTATATTTGCCTCTGACAATATCTAGAGACAAGCCTATTTGACGAAACTGAATAAATCCAAAGTAAAAAGTGAATACGAGTGCGGCAACTAATAACAAACCCACAATGAGGGGGAAGCTGACGTCTCCAAGAGGTACTGAAAAGAAAATAAGGTCGACGAACCAGCCAAATATATTGGCCATAAAGCCATCGAGACCTGCTCCAAATGCTGCTAAACCTGATTGTTCTGCTGCTTGCGCAAGAGTCGTGCTGAGTAATAGCATCGTTGCGACTAAAGATTATTTTTTCATGTAAATCCCTTTAGTGAAAATAACATTTATATAATTATTCAATCAATTACAGCGATACTAATACAAAGTGTAATTATTTATTATAATTTGTATTAGTATTATTACTAAATGTTCAATACTGACTATATACTAATATTTTTATATAGACAAAAAAATTTACACATTTTTCTTAATTAAACATCAACTTAGCTCTTTAAAACTAATAGCGAAACTCAGTCAAGCTCGCTACATTTATCGAAAAATGTCGGTAGTAATCTTCAGGTTAAATAACAGACTGAAATATAATTAAAAAGAGCTAAATAGCAATACTGATATAGGTTTGCGTTAAATACTCTAATATTTATAGAGAGCAATAACAAAAAAACCGCTAAGCAAAAGCTTAGCGGTTTTTTTATTACCATTCTAAAGTTTACTGATTTTTAGCATAGACTGGTAATTCTGCACAAATCGCTTCTACTTTAGCGCGTACTTCAGTAGCAACCGCTTCATCACCGCGACTGTCTAGTACGTCACAGATCCAACCTGCCAATTCACCCGCTTGTGCTTCGTTGAAACCGCGAGTAGTAATCGCTGGCGTACCGATACGGATACCAGAAGTCACGAATGGTGATTTTGGATCGTTTGGTACAGCATTTTTGTTGACAGTGATGTGTGCTTCACCAAGCCATTTGTCTGCTTCTTTACCCGTCATTTCTTGCTTAACGAGACTGATCAGCATTAGATGGTTTTCAGTACCACCAGAGATGACTTCATAGCCGCGCTCTTGAACCACTTTTGCCATCGCTTGCGCATTTTTCACTACTTGCTGCTGATACGTTTTGAAGTTATCTTCTAACGCTTCTTTAAAGCAAACCGCTTTTGCAGCGATAACATGCATCAACGGGCCACCTTGGTTGCCTGGGAATACAGCTGAGTTTAGCTTTTTAGCCAGTACTTCATCACGTGCCAAAATCATACCTGAGCGTGGGCCACGTAGGGTTTTGTGCGTCGTCGTCGTAACCACATCAGCAAAAGGTACTGGGTTTGGATAAACACCGCCAGCAACCAAGCCTGCAACGTGAGCCATATCGACCAATAGATACGCGCCTACTTCGTCCGCGATGTCACGGAAACGCTGCCAATCAACTACTTGTGAATATGCTGAAAAACCCGCGATGATCATTTTTGGCTTATGCTCACGCGCCAAGCTCTCTACTTGGTCATAATCAATCAGGCCAGTGCCATCTACCAATCCGTACTGTACGGCATTGTAGTTCAAACCTGAGAAGTTGATATGTGCGCCATGCGTCAAGTGACCACCCGCATCTAGGCTCATGCCTAGTACAGTGTCATTTGCTTCTAGCAATGCTAAAAATACGGCTGAGTTTGCTTGGCTACCAGAATGCGGCTGAACGTTCACATACTCTGCACCGAACAACTCTTTAGCGCGGTCAATAGCCAATTGCTCAACTACGTCCACATGCTCACAACCACCATAATAACGCTTTCCAGGATAGCCTTCTGCGTATTTATTGGTAAGGTCAGTACCTTGTGCTTCCATCACTGCTTGTGAGCAGTAGTTTTCAGAGGCGATAAGCTCGATGTGGTTTTCTTGACGAACGCTTTCTGCGGCCATCGCTTCAGCAAGTACTGGATCAAAATCTTTGATAGAAATATCTTTAAACATAGTGATGTCCTAAGTAGTGACTGTCATTAAAAAACGTCATTGAAAAGAAGCTTATAGCCTGCCCACAATAAAACAACTACTGCGTCAACGTCGCTCGAAGTACGCTTGATACCTCTGCACGC
Source organism: Psychrobacter sp. Ps1 (assembly GCF_022129425.1). Taxonomy (NCBI): domain Bacteria; kingdom Pseudomonadati; phylum Pseudomonadota; class Gammaproteobacteria; order Moraxellales; family Moraxellaceae; genus Psychrobacter; species Psychrobacter sp. Ps1. The sequence continues at coordinate 68,494 of NZ_JADQAN010000010.1, forward strand.
TGTTTTTCTGCAGTCTGTTTTATGGTCTGACCCTTATTGTGAATGGAGTCTATTAGCAAAGATTGAAATAAGAATAAATACAGGCGACTGACCTGTTATTAACTTGACTGATTCGTCAATAAAATCGATGTACATTTGCATCGATATCATCGCGAAAGATTAAGTGTAACATGAAAATTTGTGCTGTGAGCGCAAAAAAACCTCACCTTAAGATGAGGGAATTAAATGACTATATAACACAGATAAATAGCCAATAAAATAAAGGATTTACCCGCTGAATTTTTTCTCTTACTTGCACTTTTATGCTGTTTTAGGCATAAAATATTTTTAAATGTGGCTAGATAAAAACGCAGGTAGGAACGTTTCACTGATCATTATCTTACGACCATTCCAGTCATAACGCGTTTGTCGTTGCCAACCGTTACTCGTATGACTGATAAAACGCTCATTTGGCAAGGTACGGCGACGCTTAAATAAAACGTAGCCGATAGGTGTGTTTTTCAGATGCTGAAGACGACGCGACTGACCTTTTAAACTGTTTAAAGGAAAGATACTCTGTGCTTGCACCCATGGCATTTCATCATTGCCATATAGCTGCACTTCCCGTATCCATGCCAGCATTGGACGATTTAGCATCATGCCTTGTATACCCAGCTGCTTTTTTTGACCTAGAGTCAGCGAACGATAGCCTTCAAAGCTGCGTTTTACGCGCAGCGGCTGCCCTGCCTTCTCTTCTAATATAGCAGTGAGAGAGCCTTCAGCATTTAACCAAGGTAAGAGTTCAGTAGGAGGTAGGCCACTGGTAGAACTAAAAGAATTGCTGGTCATAGTTTATGGCTAGTATTTTTTATAGGATGTTTGATAGTTAAAAGGTGCTTGCAGATAAAAGCAGAGTGAGTCACAGCTGATTACCGTTATGAACCAATGCTATGAGTCACTATCATCAAATTCAGGCATATTGTCAGCATTAAAAGGCAGAGCTTCAAAAGCCTGCTGACGATACTGCGCCATATGCATCCGATCTCTAGCACAAAAATCGCCAATCGCCGGTACAAAACGCGGATCATAGATACGGTGGATAGAATGTGTCGTCGTTGGGACAAAACCACGTACTAGCTTATGCTCGCCTTGCGTACCAGGATCAAAAGATATCAATCCTTGCTCAATAGCAAACTCGATACCTTGGTAATAACACAGCTCAAAATGCAAGCTGTCATATTCACCGAGCGCACCCCAGTAACGACCATATAAGGTGGCATTATTATCGCCACCAACATTGTCACCATCAGCCTTGTCGCTATCAGGTCTGTCATATAAGAACAAACTACTCGCGATAATCTCACCACTGGCGTCGAGTGCTTGTGCAAGCATTATATGCTCAGGCATGCTCACTGCCAATGCCATAAAAAAATCTATCGTCAAATAAGGTTGTTGTCCGCGTACTGCATAGGTCATCACATAACAGTGATAAAAAGCCTTCCAATCAGCATCGCTAATAGCATCGCCGCATTTTCGCTGGCAAATAATGCCTTGCTCGGCAACTTTACGGCGCTCAGCCCGAATGGTTTTACGCTTTTTGGCTTTTAAGGTCATCAAAAACGCATCAAAATCTGCAAATGGCTTACTGTCATTAAGTAAGTCTTTGTTTTGCCATAAGAACTGGCAGCCTTGACGCTCAAATATCGGTAGCTCAATAGCAGCTGACTCTACGCCATTTTCTTGAGCCGCTATCGCAAGCTCTACATCAATTTCAGTTGGCATAGATGTGGTGACGATAGAGGCAAGCTCAGGTGTCACAAACAGTCCATGCCAGCTTGAGGCACCCACTTGTTGAGCGATATCATCGATACCTGCGATGGCTGTTTTGAGAATATCTTCATTTAAGGTTTCACCTTTTGCCAACCAAATTCTTTGACCGGTAATCGGTGTATATGGTGCGCTAGTGACCAATCGCGGATAATAATCAACGCCATAGCGTGCATAAGCTTCAGCCCATGCATGATCAAATACAAACTCACCACGATGATGACCTTTTATAAACACTGGCATGACGGCCACAGGTTGCAATGCATTTTCTGCCGCGCTGTCTACTAAGGTATCGGTGCTATCTTCACTATCGGCATAGTCTGTGACACGATGTACCAAAATAAATATCGGTAGCCACCCTGCCTGCTCACCAATGGCTCCGGTGTCAGTCAGCGCTTGCCAAAAAGCAAATGACATAAAAGGGGTATCTGGCGTCTGCCACTCTGTTTGGCTCTGCCAGCTGGCATCATTAATCAGCGCATACTCTAAACTCATATTCACCGTCACTATTATAATCGCGATATATTTATCGATAACCAATCTATTGATGACCTAGACTAGCAAATTTTTACGTCATTGCTGTCACAATTTGCAAAAACTTATCCGCACCCAATAGAAAACCACCAACGATAACGCGGGTGGTTTGTAAGAATGCGCTCATGGGCAGTAAGATCAATATAAAACGTCATGAAAAAACAGTAGTTGTATGGAAAAGATGATATCGAAGCCGATGACTGGTAGAATAAGGTTGTTATTAGCTTAGTATAATTCGAAACCATAGGATACGAGCTAAAACAGTATACTTAGTTCATGGTATACGATTGACATCCTATCGGATTTATAGTGGATTGATTATAATGTAGCGTCAGTGATTTATTTTTAGGCAGTTTTGCACCGACCGTTAATGTGTTGCCTTTAAATGCTTTTTTCATGAATATTATTAAAAGAAAATGTCTGACCTGTCTTAAAAATTTCTAAGAAGCTACATATGAAGTACTTGTTCTAACCATATCATGGATTATTGCATAGTATCATTGACGCATATTCAACACTATATTTGAGCTTTATTATTAACTACAGCCTAAAGGAAGATCTAACTAAAATGTCAAAAATTATTTATACAAAAACTGACGAAGCCCCAGCGCTGGCGACTCTGTCGTTCTTACCTATTGTCGAAGCATTCACTAAAACGGCAGGCGTTGAAGTTGAAACCAGCGATATCTCTGTTGCAGCGCGTATATTGGCCGAATTCCCTGAATACTTGACCGAAGAGCAACGTGTTCCTGACAACTTAGCTGAGCTAGGTCGTCTGACTCAAGATCCAAATACTAACATCATCAAACTGCCAAACATCAGTGCTTCTGTACAGCAGTTAAAAGCTGCTATCAAAGAGCTACAGAGCAAAGGCTATGCCATCCCTAACTTCCCAGAAGATCCACAAACTGACGAAGAAAAAGAGCTACGCAAGCGCTATGGCAAAAGCTTAGGCAGTTCAGTGAACCCAGTACTGCGTGAAGGTAACTCAGATCGCCGCGCGCCTAAAGCAGTTAAAAACTATGCACGTAAGCATCCACACTCTATGGGTGAATGGAAGCAATGGTCAAGCACGCACGTATCACACATGCATGGCGGCGACTTCTACGATGGCGAGCAATCTATGACATTAGATAAAGCTCGTACAGTACGTATGGAGTTGTTACTTGATGACGGTACTCAAAAAGTATTAAAGCCTAAAATTGCTTTGCTTGATAAAGAAGTCATCGATCTGATGGTCATGAGCAAAAAAGCACTATTAGAGTTTTATGAGCGTGAAATGGAAGATTGCCGCGAAGCTGGTATCTTGTTCTCGTTACACGTGAAAGCAACCATGATGAAGGTCTCGCATCCTATCGTCTTCGGTCATGCAGTTAGAATCTACTATAAAGAAGCCTTTGAAAAACATGGCGCATTCTTTGATGAGCTAGGTATCAACGTCAACAACGGTATGGCTGACTTGTACGACAAAATTGCCACTTTGCCAGCCTCTCAGCGTGAAGAGATTGAGCGCGACTTGCATGCGTGTCAAGAGCATCGCCCACGTCTGGCCATGGTTGACTCTTCAAAAGGTATCACCAACTTCCATTCTCCAAGTGATGTAATCGTTGATGCTTCTATGCCAGCGATGATTCGTTCAGGTGGTAAAATGTGGGGTGCTGATGGCAAAATGTATGACTGTAAAGCCGTCATGCCAGAGTCTACCTTTGCGCGTATTTACCAAGAAATGATCAACTTCTGCAAATGGCATGGTAACTTTGATCCAAAGACCATGGGTACCGTTCCTAACGTTGGCCTAATGGCTCAAAAAGCTGAAGAATATGGCTCGCACGACAAGACTTTTGAGTCTAGCGATGCTGGTATTGCACGCATCGTCGACATTGATACTGATGAAGTGCTACTCGAAAAACGTGTTGAGAAAGGTGATATCTGGCGCATGTGTCAGGTTAAAGATGAGCCTATCCAAGACTGGGTAAAACTTGCCGTACGCCGTGCTCGTGAATCAGATACGCCTGTTATCTTCTGGTTAGACCCATACCGTCCACATGAGAACGAGCTAATCAAAAAAGTTAGAACGTATCTAAAAGATCATGATACTACTGGCTTACATATCGAGATTATGTCTCAGGTTCGTGCGATGCGTTATACCCTAGAGCGCGTTGCTCGTGGTCTAGATACTATCTCTGCGACTGGTAACATCCTACGCGATTACCTAACTGACTTGTTCCCTATTCTAGAGCTAGGTACCAGTGCCAAGATGCTATCAGTTGTACCATTAATGAAAGGCGGCGGTTTGTTTGAAACTGGCGCTGGTGGTTCTGCACCAAAGCATGTTGAGCAGCTGACAGAAGAAAACCATCTACGTTGGGATTCACTTGGTGAGTTCTTGGCCTTGACGGTATCTTTGGAGCATTTAGCAAACAATGACAACAATGCTAAAGCTCAAATCTTGGCAGACACGCTAGATACAGCAACAGAAAAACTGCTACTAAACGATAAGTCGCCATCACGTAAAACTGGCGAGCTCGACAACCGTGGTAGCCACTTCTATCTAGCGATGTACTGGGCAGAAGAGCTTGCAGCGCAAGATAAAGATAGCGAGCTAAAAGCGCAATTTACACCATTCGCGCAAAAGCTAAAAGAGAACGAAGAAGCCATCGTTAAAGAACTTAACCAAGCTCAAGGCAAGCCAGTAGACATTAAAGGCTACTACTATGCTGATGAAGAATTGGCTAAGAAAGCAATGCGTCCAAGCGCTTTGTTTAACGAGACTTTGGCATCGCTATAATTTTAAGCAACTGCTCTTAAACAATTAAGCCTAATCTCTTTTGGTTTTTATACCTAGCAGCGATTAAGCAAGTTTAAGTCTTAGTAAAAAACACCTCAACCGTCTTAGAACGTTGGGGTGTTTTTTTGTGTTTTCTAAAGTCTTTATAAAGAGTGAAATAATAAAAGCCGCCTATATAAATAGGTGGCTTTTAATACATAGTAATAAAATAGAATGCTTAGAGTTTAAATAGTCTTAGGCTTCCATATGCTTAATAATCGCCTTACCAAACTCAGAAGTACTCAGTAAGGTAGCATCTGGCATCAGACGCTCAAAATCATACGTGACTGTTTTATTGGCAATCGCACCTTGGATACCGCTAATGACAAGATCAGCTGCTTCCGTCCAGCCCATATCACGAAGCATCATCTCAGCAGACAATATCAGTGAGCCTGGGTTTACTTTATTCTGACCAGCGTACTTGGGCGCAGTACCGTGCGTCGCTTCATAAACAGCAATCGCGCCGCCTTTGTTTGCACCAGGCGCGATACCAATACCGCCTACTTCAGCCGCCAAGGCATCAGAGATATAGTCACCGTTTAGGTTAAGCGTTGCTACTACAGAATAATCTGCTGGACGCATCAAAATCTGCTGCAAGAACGCATCAGCGATGACGTCTTTAATAATAATATCGTTACCCGTTTTTGGATTTTTCATGGTCATCCATGGACCGCCATCTAATAACTCTGCACCAAAACGCTCTGCTGCCAGCTCATAACCCCAATCCTTAAATGCGCCTTCAGTGAACTTCATGATATTGCCTTTGTGCACTAGGGTCACATTTGGCAGATCATTATCAATGGCATGCTGAATCGCTTTACGTACTAAGCGCTGTGAGCCTTCTTTCGAAACTGGCTTGATACCGATGCCGCAGTCTTCAGGGAAGCGAATACTGGTTACCCCCATCTCATCTCTTAAAAAATTGATAACTTTTTTGGCATCATCACTGCCCGCTTTCCACTCGATACCCGTGTAGATGTCTTCTGTATTTTCACGGAAGATAACCATATCCGTCAGCTCTGGATGCTGTACTGGGCTTGGTACGCCCTCAAACCAGCGCACGGGGCGCTGACATACGTATAGGTCAAGGTTTTGGCGTACCGCGACGTTTAATGAGCTAAAGCCACCACCCACTGGCGTGGTCAATGGACCCTTGATACTAATGACATAGTCTTTTAGAATCTCTAGCGTCTCGCTTGGCAAATAGTCGCCGTCATATACTTTCGCTGCTTTTTCACCAAGATAAGTCTCCATCCAAATGATAGACTTCTTGCCGTGATACGCTTTATCAACTGCAGCATTGACTACTTTTATCATGACAGGCGTGATATCTATGCCGATCCCATCACCTTCCACAAACGGAATAATCGGATGGTTAGGAACATTTAATGTTAGATCTGCGTTTACGGTTACTTTTTCGCCGTCTCTTGGCACGATAACCTTATCATATGACATCGATGATACTCCTTGGTTGTATGTTGGACGTCGCAAGCGAACTAGACACTTTGTTATGATAACCGTTTTATTATAGTTATAACGCTCTGGGTGCTTATCGGTTAAGCAAAGCTTTGATGAGTACGATACTTGCAACATTGGTTTGAACGATATGAAAATAGCTCGAAGCTAAAAAAATTAAAATAAAAACCCAAATAATGATTGTCGCTTACAGATAGTGGATATTTCTCTATTGAAAATATAAATACCACTATCAGAGTGAGGATTTAGGATAACAGCAAATTTATACAAGCGCTGTCCTACTTTTGTAGCAGGTCATGTAACATACAGCACATATAAATATATCGCCTTTAGTCTTGTCGCTTAATACTAGCTCTGCATTACAAAACATACGCTACAATGATTCATTGTCCATCAAAAACTAGGAAACACCGTTTTATGTCTACTTCTAGTCTCATCTTATTCAATAAGCCTTACGGGGTGCAAAGTCAGTTTAGAGATGACAGTAATAACGATCACACCACCCTATCGCAATACTTTACTGACAAGGCTTTGCGAGTTGCTGGTCGGTTAGATGCTACTTCAGAGGGCTTGCTGATTTTGACCGATGATGGTCGAGTTAATAAAGCAATTACTCATCCGCCAAAAGCCAATGCAGGGCGCAAACAAGGTAAAACTTATTTAGTGCAAGTAGAAGGAACCCCTACTGCTGAGCAACTCAATAAGCTCAAACGTGGCGTGGTTTTAAAAGATGGTAAAACGCTACCTGCTGAGGTCAAACACGTCAGTGAAAATGAGCTACCGATGGTACTCTGGCAGCGCAATCCGCCAATACGTGAGCGTAAAAGCGTACCGGACTCATGGCTAATGCTGACAATATATGAAGGTAAAAATCGCCAAGTTAGACGTATGACAGCGCATGTCGGTCTGCCTTGTCTGCGTTTGATACGTTGGTCAGTGGCAGGATTTGAGCTAGGTGAGTTAGCTGTTGGGGAGTTTGTACGCGTTCATCTAACTAGCGAACACTGTCGTCAGCTAGGTATTTCTAGCTAGTTTAGATAGTTTTAAGTTTATATATTGTTGATTAGTTCACACTGTTTGGCTATTTAGCTGTTTAGCCCCTAATATAAAGCTCTGACACTAATATATTACGACCTGTTAAACATAGTGTCTCGAATGGGTAAGGTTTATCTGCTAACATTCAGCACGTAATTGATTATGTATAATAGGTATTATCCATTTATCGTTTGGTTTTTTCACAATAGGGATATGTCATGATTGCTTCTCGTCGTTTTCTTTCGTTGGTCACTAGCATTTCTGCGGCGCTTGTATTGAGTGCCTGTCAGCCAACGACAGAGGACAGCCAATCAAATCCTGCGGAAGAAACCTCACCGCCAGTGACTGATATGCCACATGCTGAGCATGACGATATGGCAGACGATACTCTAACAAATGACAGCGATAATAATGTCATTGATGAGTCTCAAATAAGCGATATGCTCAGAGACTATACGAGATCGATGACTAGAATGCATGATGAGATGATGATTGGGATAGGGTATAACGATCCTGATACCGCTTTTGCTAAAGGCATGTTGGGACATCATCGCGGCGCGGTAGAGATGGCAAAAATAGAACTCAAGTATGGCACTGACGAAGCGATGCGCCAGCTTGCTCAAGACGTCATCACGGCACAGCAAGCTGAAATCGATGTCTTAAACAAGTGGCTGGCTAGCCATCCTGATGCGGCCAAACCTAAGCCAAATACTGTGGCAATGCAGCAAGCATATGCTAAAAACATGGAAAATATGCATGGCGAAATGACTTTGGGTGTGGCTGATCCCGTACCTGATATGGCATTTGCACGCGGCATGCTACCGCATCATATTGCCGCTGTTGATATGGCAAAAGTTCAGCTCGAATATGGGACAGATGAAGAGATGCGTCAGTTAGCTCAAGACGTCATTGATAACCAGCAAACTGAAATTGATGTGATGAAAAACTGGATTGCTGCGCTTGAGGCTGCAAGTAGCAACGAAGACGATAGCTCTGTAGATGAAAACATTGAGCATGAAACTACCGATAATAAGAATCCAGATAACTCAGATAATCTAGATAACAGAGCTAAAGAGCAGTAAATGTATATCTCTCCAACCTCTGACCTATCGAGCATTTAAGTTGCTTGGATATATCTAAAATATTAAAAGTGATTTAAAAAACCCTCTTCTAAGCAGTATTGCTCGGAAGAGGGTTTTTTGTATGGAAAGGTATTTTATATAGCATCGAGGCTATCGTTTCATAACATTAAGCCATGTCTCCCAACCTGCCTCACCTTTTAATTGCTCATTATCATTCTCTAGCGTCTTATCTCCTTTTGCTAAGCATAGGCTTACTTTATGAGGAGGTACTGCTCCAGTCATGCCAGTTGTCTCATCTCGCGGCTTCACTTTAGTTATCGTTTCGGGTTGAACCTGAACACATATCAGCTCATCACGGCGGAACAAATAACATTCAACAGGATGCGCTGTATTAACCAAGGTGGTAAGTTGTTTCGTATCTGCTTTGATGCCGTCAATCGCGATAATAACGTCATGTGCTGAAATACCAGCCCTAGCGGCAATACTACCTCGCATCACACGATTTACCTTGATCCCAGTTGGCGTCTCATTACATCGCATACCCCAAGGCACATGCTTGTCTGCCGTTTCTTTAGTATTCGCCTGTATTTTGACACCATTTGCAATGAGCAACGCTTCAATTGGCAGCTCTTCTACCCCGTTGACATAACGGCGCTCAAAATCTTCCCATTCTGCTAGCGGCATAAACTGCTCAATGACGGAGCCCATGTCAGCACTACTGATACCAATTCGCTTACTGTCGTTCTGCTTGGCCTGAGTATAAAAAGCTTTGACCACATCGAACAAACGATAACGACCGTCACTATTTTTGAGTAAGATTAGGTCCAAACATAGAGCGACCAACGCGCCTTTATTATAGTAACTGATACCCGCATTGCCTGTATTTTCATCGGTGCGATACAGTTTAATCCAAGCATCAAAACTCGACTCTGCCACGCTTTGATTACCACGCCCTGGAGTCTGGTAGTAGCGATTGATTTGCTCGGCTAGCAGTCGCAGATAATTGGCTTTATCAATCACACCTGACGCTTGCAACATAAAATCATCGATATAAGACGTAAAACCTTCGAATACCCAAAGTAATGGTGTAAATGCCTCACGGCGCAAATCGACATCAATCATGACATCAGGACGTACCGTCTTAACCCACCATGAATGAAAATACTCATGACTGCATAAGCCTAAAAACCGCTGATAATCTGTACTTGGTAACTTTGGTTCATTGGCATTTGGCAAGTCATTGCGCGGGGTAATAAGGCTAGTAGAGTTGATATGCTCAAGCCCACCATAGTCTTGACCGCTGGCAAAGGTCATAAAGGTATAATCGTTAAATGGCGCATCGCCTAACCAATCTACGTAGGTCTGACAAATCTGAGTAATATCCTGCTGCAAGCGACCTAGATTGGCATTCTGCTTACCCGACAGATAAAAACTATGATGTAGCGTCTGATGCTCATTATCATGAATGATAAAATCAAACTTTTCTTGTTCAGCGATTTCAAATGGATAATCAATCAACTCGTGATAATTCGTTGCCTGTAACTTATAAATGTGCTGACAGTTCGCTTGCTGACGGCCTTTTTGCTGTTGATCAATCTGCAGGTGCGTAGCGTCCAAACCACAGGCCAACAGTACTTTGCTACTTTCTTTGTCTGCAAAAAATGTCTCAGGCACAATCAAGCTAACTTGGACAGGCGCTTGCTCTTGCCCTTCGACGGCTAGCGCAAGTGAAGTGAAATTGCCATAAAGTCGTTGCTGATCGACATAGGCTGTACGCACAGACAAGTCATAGCAATAGACTTCGTACTCAACGATGACCGTCTGCCCTGCTTGCACAGTTGGCAGCTGCCATGTATTTTTGTCTATTTTTTGCGCGCGATAAGTCTCTGGTTGCTTGTCACTATCCGCTGTTTGAGTTTCTAGTACTTGATAATGTACCGCAGTGATGTTTCGAGCAAACTCACGCATCAGATAACTTCCTGGTATCCACGCTGGTAACCAAAGCTGCAGCGCATCGGATACTGCTGTAAAGCTCAGGGATACATCGACCAAATGCTCGTAAAAACGGGTAAAATCAAAATGATAGCTTATATCAGCTATCATTTTAGCCTTAGTATCATCATGATTGGTTGAAACATTGCTCGCTGGTTGTTTGGTAGTGGTATTGGCAAATGCAGTCATCGTATCTCTCGTCCTTATTTTTATAATTATGCTAGAAGTCCTACTCTAAAAAAGCAACTCCTAAACCATGAATAGCCAATAGCTATGCCTTAACTATAGAAAATAGCAGTTATTATTGTAAATTGTGGCATTAATTGGCATTTTTTATGTTTTTTGCCTTGAAAGTTATGTGAGCCATCTCAATTAAAGATGCTAACTGCTAAAGTTACTTTAATAAACTGATGATAATTGACTAATGACGTGGCCTTTTGGCTTGCAGATTGGCTTTTTTAGGTTTATTGCAACCGTATTTAATTTTTTACATAGATATATTTAGGATATTTTATGACTACTATCGCAAAAGACACTGCCGTCAAATTCAATTACACACTAAAAGACGACGAAGGCAATATCCTTGACCAGTCACCAGAAGGTCAGCCACTTGCTTATCTACATGGTCACAGCAACATTATCCCAGGCCTAGAAGCACAATTAGAAGGTAAGTCTGCTGGCGAAAAAGTTAATGCAGTCGTTGAACCTGCTGATGGCTACGGCGAATACCAAGAGCAAGCAGTACAGCATGTACCACGTGACAACTTCCAAGGCGTTGATGACATTCAGCCTGGTATGCAGTTCCAGTCAGAAGCTGGCGGCCAAGTAATGTTGGTTACTGTGACTGCTGTGAACGATCAAGAAGTGACTGTTGATGCAAACCATCCATTGGCTGGTAAGCGTTTGACATTTGATGTTGAAATCCAAGAAGTACGTGCAGCAACTGAAGACGAACTAAACCATGGCCATGTACATGGTGCAGGTGGCGTTGAGCACTAATCTCTTTTAGAGTATAGTGAAAATAGTTAGATGATAAGTTATTAAATTTATTCTCTAATCTAAAAGGTCAGTAGCCGATAAGGTTACTGGCCTTTTTTATGCTTATCTCATGGTAAGTTTTGAATTAATGTAGATGTGCTCATCTATGAACTGACTACTAATTCCGTATACAGTGCTGCTCAATTTAAATACTATCTACTTAGAAAATCCGCCACAAAAATTACTAGTCTCCAGACGTAACAAAGCCGCATAACGACAAGCGTCATGCGGCTTTTATTACCAACCATCCATGTTAGCGTTACGTGATACCTAATCCCGGGGCATCTCATAACTGACAGGCATCCAGCCTTATCATCCTTAATCAGCAAACTACTTATCCCTAGTGCGACCTTTAAGATACCAATCCCTAGTATCAATGAACCGTTTCGTTCAATCGTGCCGTATAGTTATAGTCGCAGATTGACCCTTCGTTGGTAAGAGGTCTAAACGTCAATCTATGTAAGCATATGCTTACATAGATTACGTAACGTTATAATAACTTCACATTATAGCTTCTCTTCAGGGCTAAGCATCGTCTTAGGTTCAGCGCTAAGCATAAGGTAAGCTGCCTCATTGATGAACGCTTCATCCTCTGGTAACTCTGGACGTTCAGCTGCTTTCATGCGGCTACGTTCTTCAAACTTTGCGTCCATCGCTGCTTGATAAGTGTTCCAGTTAGAGTACGGTCGCTCGCCAGTTGCGATAAGGCGCTTGTTTTCTGCTTCTAATGAGCGTTTTTCAATTAATTGCATTTTAGCTCTGCGGCTATTGATATCTAATCGAACAGGTTTCTTTTCATCATCCATGTTACGAATATCATTTAGTGTCGACAGATAAGTAAATTGCGGGTCTTTCTGTTGGCGAATCTTAGACTGCTGATTGAGCGTCGCCAGTGTATCACTGGTAAACTTCCCTTCAGGCTTGTACGGCGCCGTTCTGATAGTGTCCCAAGGCAATGCTTTTTTCTGAGCGCGCTCGCCGAAGGTTGCATCATCATAGATATTGACTAGCTCAACGTCTGGTACAACACCTTTATTTTGCGTACTACCGCCAGTGACACGATAAAACTTACGCTGAGTTAAGGTGGCAGAGCCTAAAGCTAAGCTATCGAGCTGAATCTGCGCAGAGCCTTTACCAGTTGTCGTACTACCAACTACTAATCCGCGACCATAGTCCTGAATAGCAGCGGCAAAGATTTCACTGGCTGAGGCCGATGCTAAGTTGGTAATGACCGCCATCTTGCCATCATACAACTGCTCGCCGCCATCGTTGTCGCGATACACTTGAATATTGCCACGATTATCACGAATCTGTACTAGTGGTCCACTCTTGATAAAGAACCCTAACATCTTGGCCACTTCATCCAATGAGCCACCAGGGTTGTTTCTCAAATCAACCACTAGGCCATCGATATTTTGTTTATTCAACTCTTTTAGTGCTTTTTCAGTATCGATACTAACGCTACGGTAGTCTTCACCATTGCGACGCGCCCGATAGTTTAGATAAAAGCTCGGTATCTCAAGTACGCCAATACGCTTTGGCGTCTTATCAATATTAGGACGCTGCACTTCTACCACTCGCTGAGTGACGCCTGACTCTTCTTGCTGAATGATGTCTCGTACTACCGTGACCGTACGGGCGCTAGCATCTGGCGTGTTGGGTTGACGTAGTTTCAGTGTGACCGATGTACCGCGTTTTCCGCGAATCAAGCTGACAATTTCACGCGTTGACCAACCAACCACATCCGTCATGGTTTCGCCGTCTTTTGCGATACCAACGATCAAATCATTGGGCTTAATCTGACCCGACTTAGCGGCTGGACCACCATCGACCAAAGTCACAATACGAGTATAGTCCGGATTTTTGCGATCTGGACGAATAGAGACACCTATGCCTTCTAACTGAAGGCTCGACTGGATTTGCAGTTCAGTCGCTTGAATCGGTGCATAATAATTACTGTGTGGATCATAGGTCAGCATTGCCGTATTTAAGATGGTTTCCATGATTTCATCATCTTTAAGACGCTTAAACTGCTCTTGTTGACGTGACAAACGATTTTGCAAAATTTCATTTGGTGTACGCTCATCGTTACGTACCAAGTCTTGCCCACGTGTGATATCTGGATTGCTTAAAAATACTTTCTCTTTGGCTTTTTCGTCTTCTTGACCCAGCGTAATACTCATCAACTGGAATTTTAGCTGACGTTCCCAGTAATCGCGCTGCTCTTTTTTGGTTTTAAAATGACCGAGTTTTTCACGATCAAGAATGATTGTGTCGTTACCTGTCAAATCAATATCTGTTTTGAGCATTTTGGTAGCCATCGCAAAGTACTCATTTGAGCGTTTGCGGTAACGATCAAACACCTCTACCCCTGCAGACAGATCACCTTGTTTTAGGCGAGCGCCAAAATCTTCAGCATGTTTTTTCTTCAGCTCATCGACATCAGATTGCAAAAACAACGTATGGTTTGGGTCAAGGCTATCAATATACATTGATAGGATTTCGCTACCAGTTTTACTATCTAAAGGCTGATTGAGATAATGACTGCGATCCAGCAAGGCGGCTACTTGACGGGTGGTGACCTTTTGCTCAGGGGTCTGAACGAAACTTCCCGTATTGGTCTCGGCGACTGCAGTACCGTAGCTTTGGGTTAAGATAATACCGGCGATGCCCACTGACGCTGCACTGAGTAACCACTGTGCTGGTTGTTTTTTCATCATATGTACCTAGTTATTTGAAGTTAATAGTATTGGGTAATTCATCAGAATTAGAAATGCTCGAATCTGTTATGACCTATAAATGCTGTGTTTTATTCTTATATTTTATGCATCATTAAATACTGATATATAGTCAAAAATCAATCAATATTATCACGCGCATAAATACTGAACTGTCTCAAACTGTATAAGCAATCTTACACGCTACACCTGTACATACCAAACTTTCTATCACTTTTATCATACATAGCAATTGAGGGCTATCAACATCGATTTGATGACTGAATCTACTGGCTATTAGCAAATTGATTTGACCCCAATAATCTGCCACATTATGCTCAGTTAATAATAGCTGTCATAATAAGATATCTGAACAATGACTGATAAGTGATAAGACAGGCATAGATAGATAATCAGTCACCCACATAATATAACCATATATAAAATAATAAGGAATACGCGATGTACGGCGTTTTAATGATAGATATCGATAGTACCGCTTTGACCGCTGAAGATGTCAGCTTGATTAAACAAGCACAGGTTGGCGGAGTAATACTGTTTGGTCGTAACGTCACAGATGCGGCCCAAGTCAGAGCACTATGCGACGATATACGTTATCACAATCAAGACATACTTATCGGTGTGGACCAAGAAGGTGGACGAGTCGCGAGGCTACGTGAAGGCTTTACGCCCCTACCTGCTATGGGTCGATTGGGTGAGCTATTCAATCAAGACCCAAGTAAAGCACTTAGCTGCGCCTACGATTGCGGTTATCTAATGGCAGCTGAAGTACTGGCTGTAGGAATCGATTTGAGCTTTGCACCCGTACTGGATAGAGATGGTATTAGCCAAGTCATCGGTGATCGCAGCTTTCATCATGAGCCGCAAGCCATCACTGCGCTTGCAACACAGTTTATGCGCGGAATGAAAGCGGCTGGTATGGCAACCACTGGTAAACACTTTCCTGGTCATGGTGCCATCGCTCCTGACTCGCACGTATCAGAAGCCATCGATACACGTAGTTTAGATGAAATCATCAATAGCGATATGCAACCTTTTGCTCAAACGCTACATAGTCTGGACGCTCTTATGCCAGCGCATGTGATATTTTCGCAGGTAGACGACAAGCCAGCAGGATTCTCTAAAATTTGGCTACAAGATATCATTCGAGATGAGCTTAAATTTGATGGGGTACTATTCTCTGATGATTTATCGATGGCAGGTGCAAAGGCGGCTGGTGATGTCAGCGCTCGCGTAAAAGCGGCCATTGATGCCGGTTGTGATATTGCCCTCGTGTGCAACGACCGTGTGGCTGCTCATGAGGCGGCTAAAGCTGCGCAAGATCTGCCTTACCCTAATCAGCAACGTATCAAAACCATGCGCGGCAACATCCCAACATGGCAAGGCGACCTTGGATCTACCTGCCAGCAGTTTGAATACTGGCAGCAAGCCAAGCAAAATGTTACTCAGACTTTCTTTGATGCGCAAGCTGATGGTCAGACTGCTAAGCAATCAACAGATCCTACTCTGTATAAATAATAGCTTGTTCAATTGTCATCGAGTAGCATACAAAAAACCGCATCTTTATAAGATGCGGTTTTTGTCATTCGGCTACTATAATCAAAATAAGAACAAATAGATTAATTGGTTGGGTCTACCGTAGTGCCTTGGGTAGCGTCATCGCCATCTGGTAACAAATCATCATTGTTACTATCTAATGGGTTCATATCTGGATCTAGCGAATCACCGTTTATCATCATGCCATCATTTGCACTAACAACCTCGTCATTGACCATAAATTCAATACGGCGATTACGGAAGCGACCTTGTTCGGTTGAATTGTCTGCGATTGGTTCTGATTCGCCCATGCCTTTGGTCGTTAATTTACTGGCATCAACCCCTTTAGACACTAGATATGCTTTCACTGACTCAGCACGCTCCTGAGACAGCTCCATATTATAGGTATCAGAGGCTTGACTGTCCGTATGACCGACAATCATCAGCTTCATATCAGGTACGTTATTGATGATTTCTGCAGCACGGTCTAGCAGCGCCTTATTGACTTCAGGTATAACCGCTTCATCTACTTGGAAGTTAATCACCTGAATACTCAAAGCGCGAGCAACATCACGTGGATCTGGGTTATCACCCAGATTGGTCATCGCCACATCTGCAGCAGCCAGACTGTCATCAATCTCGCCTTGCAAGTCTAATGGGCCTTCAGCTTGCACCGTCATGGCAGGAGCAGCTGCTTGTAGGTCAGCAACCAACTTGTCCAACGCGGCTTTATCAGGAGCATTCACAGTAATGTTATCGCCTTTGATAATCATGCTCGCGTTCGGTACATTTTTGATAATTGGTAATATCGTAGCCAGTTGAGCAGATGCTGGCATATCTACTGCAAAATTATCATCAACGTCAGCACGGCATTTATTGGCTTCATCACCAAATGCACCAGTCAAAGCGTTCATAACATTGGTTTGTAGTGTCTCATCACCCACGCTCATACGACAAGCATACAGCTCGCTATTTTCACCAGTTGCGATACTTAGTGATGCAGGCTCAATTGCGCCTGCAACCGCTAATGCCTCATTACCTTGCGCCCCTTGCTGTACTGTAGCCGCTGGCGTTGCTACAGGCTCAGGGTTTTCTTGACAGCCTCTGAGTAGTGCCCAAGCCAGTGCACCCAAGATAATCAAACCAATAATAGGTAGCAGCGCTTTCATAAAGCTCTCTTTTGGCTCTTCTTCTTTTTGTAGTGGTGCTGTACTGGTGGTATCAGAAATAGGTGTACCAGCCGTAGAGGTGGCAGCGACCGCACTAGCAGGCAAAACAGTGCCCGCCCATGCAGGGATATGATGCTGATAACTGTTCAGGTTGTCATTCAAAAATTGCGGAACGGGCGTGGTACCAGCCAAGCTTTTGATCTCATGAAAAGCCAATGGCGCTGCCATCGCAATCAAACCACGTGAGGCCGTTGCATCGACATTATGCTTGCCTGCCAATTCGCGAGAGATTTGGTCGCGGTGTGCCCCTTCTGTCCATACACGGTCATAAAAAGCATTGTCATCACGGGCAATGTTTTCATTGGCAAAGCGGCTAAAAGTATCATTGTCTGCAAGACGAGCAGCAAAAATGGCATAAAACTGTTCTAGTAGATTTTTCTTAGCTGGGCTACGGTCATCTTCCAATACGGCTGGGCTGACGGTGCGTGTCAAGTGGCTAATAATATCCATAATATGGCTCTCCCCTTAATTTTTATTTATATGATTCGTTTGCTCAAAAAGCAGCTATTTCATTCTTT
This sequence comes from Psychrobacter sp. Ps1, assembly GCF_022129425.1. Lineage (NCBI taxonomy): Bacteria > Pseudomonadati > Pseudomonadota > Gammaproteobacteria > Moraxellales > Moraxellaceae > Psychrobacter > Psychrobacter sp. Ps1. The sequence goes on from NZ_JADQAN010000010.1 coordinate 86,305, forward strand.
TGTATTCAATCGTCATAGTAGTCATGGTGGCGATAAATCCATCAAACTACTTTATTTGGTTTTGATTATTATAAAATTCTTAAGCTGCTATTCACAGTCTGTACGTTGTTGTGCAAATGATACAGTAAGTAATGTTTCGGATGGCACACGTAACTGTAGCCAAGCTACATGAAAAGATAGGCCATATAAAAAGACACGCCCTATAAAACAGCGTGCCTTATAAAAACTACCTAACTTGAGCTGGTTCAGCAACGATAATCGTGTTTGCCATCTCATCCACTTCTGAAGGTGAAAAAGGGCCTGGCGGTCTGGTCGTTTGATTATTTGAAGGAAAGTTGTTGGGAATATTACTCGCGCCATTGGTAGGCAGATTGTTGGGCGCATTATTAAAACTGTTATTATTGTTAGGCAAAGGAGTTGGTATCACACGATCTCCAGTATCATCATCTGATGCTTGGTATTCGCCAGAGTTACTATTTACCCCATTATTATTGAGTTGATTATTAATCCCCGCCCCATCATCTACAAACTGGTTATTTGCGTTTGCCATATTGTTCGTAGCATCACCAATATTACTATTATCAGGCAATGGCAGTGGTGCTGTACTCTCGACTACCATCGTTGGTGCTAAGTTGCGTACTTCTGTGACCAGTTTTTGCAGTAGCATATTGTCTGGCGCCTCCAGTATGAGACGATCGTTTTGCACATGCAAACGTGCAAATGGTGTTGATCTAAGCATCGTCAATACATTGGGTAGTATCTCCGCAGGCATATTAACGATTGTGGTTGCTACCCCATCCTGTATGTTCAACTCACAAATACTTGCCTGCTCACCAAAGCTTGTATTAAGCGCCTGTTGCAACGTGCTTTGCAGTGCAGCATCGCCAACGGTCGCACTACAAGTGTACAAGTTACCGCCGTTATCTACACCGACAATAATCTCAACAGGAGTCGTTGTTGGTACAGGAGGCACGGGTGCTGGCGGTGGTTCAACAGGTACTGTGGCCACGGGTTCTACTGGTATTTCATTATTGGGTTTCACTAATAATGCCCATGCTGCTAGTGCAAGCGCAGCTAGGGCTACTATTAATAAAAATACGCGTATTAGTAGATCGTTTCGTTGATTACGAGTACGCACCTGTGCACGCTTTAAATTACTGTTTTCTGCCAAATGGTAGGCTGCTGGATTGGCATGAATAGCATCACTATTGGCAATCGTATCGTTATCTAACGCTTCAGTGTTTGCGCGCTCAGCAGTTGATATTTGCTCTATACTTTCTGCATCATTATTCGTTGTTGGTGTGTCTATGCCAGCTATGCCAGTATCTAAAGTAGCGTCGTCAAGTCTATTCGATATGTCGTCACTTACTGGCACATGTACTTGCACATCATTATCATCTGAATTGAAGCTTGTTTGTATTTGCTGATCCACACCTTGAGTAGCCGTAATCACAGCGGCTGCCCAGATAGGTAAATATGGACGTAAAGCAGCCTGCTTTTCTTGTAAAAATGCTGGCAAAAACTGCCCATTGGCCAATACTTTTAGTTCACGATATGCCAACGGCGCGGCACTAATTAGTAATTGCTCAGTTGTCTGCTCATCAATGTGATGAGTGGCTGACAACTCTTGGATGATAGTCTCTTGCAGACTTTTATCTTGCCATATTTGTTCAAATAAAGGGCTTTCATTATTAGTGCTAGTCATTACTTGATCAGTACGCAGCAACTGTGAGTAAATTTGTGGCACAGCTAGACGCGCAGCCAAAACAGCATAAAATTGCTCAAGTAGACTGACATAGGCGACATTATTGCTGTCATCATTATCCATTACAGCTGGGGTTACCGTTTGTTCTAGCTGGTCAATAATGTTCATATTTCACTGCCTCTATCAGCCTTATTGGAATGTGCAAAATTAAGCACTTATTTTATTTTTGTCCATGTCACTTGTGTATTTTGCTTCTTTGTCTAAAAGACTCATTGCAGCGCGGATGAATGAACACTACTCTCGTCTTTAACCTTGCTTTAAAAGTCTCACTTATGTTGCATGGTACACTGCTACATTATTCACTATAACCGCATAAAAAAGCATCGTTTTGTCACACAATAGGTATTCGCGTTATCGCAACTGCTGTTAGTATTAGTCTATTGCTAATGGTTAGTACTTAATACGGATCAGACGTCAAACTTACTTTTTAATCAGCCGTAACGCTTAGGCTTTGAATACTGTCATTTGTAGCTTGTCATTTGTAACATTGTCACATATCAGGCACGGCCTAAGGATTTTCCTTTGTTAAACCATACGACGCTTATTATCATTATTACCGTTATTGTCAGCTTATTGGCTTGGCAAAACAAGACGCTATTTAATCGACTGATCTTTTACCCGCCAGCAGTCAACAATGGGCAATGGGATCGTTTTGTGACCCACGGCTTTATTCATGCTGATAGTATGCATTTGCTCTTTAATATGTTTACTTTGTATTTCTTTGGGCGTGCTATCGAAGGACTATATCAGCCGTTTTTATTCGGCTACGGTTTTGTGGTTTTTTATGTTTTGGCAATTATCGTTGCCATGATTCCAAGTTACGTGAAGAATAAGAACAACGCCAGTTATTTGAGTCTAGGCGCATCAGGCGGTGTATCGGCTGTGCTATTTGCTTTTATCCTGCTAGCACCATGGGAGAGAATTTACCTCTTTGCCGTAGTTCCTATTCCTGCGATACTATTTGCCGTGGCCTATATATTTTATAGTATCTATGCGGATCGACGCGGTGGTTCAAACATCAATCACATGGCTCATATGTGGGGCGGCGCATTCGGCGTTATCGCCACGATTGTTTTGGAACCAAAAGTACTACCGCACTTTATCAATGCGTTGCTATCACCGGGATTTTAGACATTTTTACGTATAGTAAAGCTAGCATTTTAAAGGCAGCTGTACTTTATAAATACTATTTTGCGCACATTATATTTCTACATTTGAGATTTAGTAATACATTATGATTATAGATATTATCGGTGATATACATGGTTATGCAGACAAACTGGTCGGTCTGCTGCATCAGTTGGGCTATGAGCATAACGGTCAGTATTTCGTGCCACCGACAGGTCACAGGGCATTGTTCATCGGTGATTTGATCGATCGTGGTTCACAGCAACTAGCTACACTGGAGATTGTCTTTGCAATGCTAGATGCCGATGTAGCCGATGCAGTGATGGGCAACCATGAATATAATGCATTGGCATATGCCACGCGCGATCCCGATAATACTAGCCAGTATTTACGCTCGCACAACGACATCCACAGACGCCAACACGAGGCGTTTTTAGCAGAGATACCATTTGGCTCAGAGCAACATGAGTACTGGTTGCAGCGTTTATATGAAATCCCATTATGGATTGAGACCGACTACGCCTGTTTTGTACATGCTTGCTGGGATACAGATAGCATGGCAATACTAAAACCCCTTCTGACTGACGATAACTGTCTGACTCCAGCAGGTTTAATCGCGACGGCTAAAGAAGATACCATCGCCTTTGACGCTTTAGAGCGAGTACTAAAAGGGGTTGAAACAAGCTTACCTGATGGCATTGTGATGGTAGATAAAGAAGGTACTGAGCGTACACGAGTACGAGTACGCTGGTGGCTAGATGAGTTAAATACACGCACACTTCGTGAAGTGTCTCGTGCTCCATCGTCCGCATTGGCACAGATACCGCCTGATGCGTTGGCTGAAAATATTGAATTTGCGCTAAAAACTCATAAACCTGTGTTTGTCGGGCACTATTGGCTCACTGGCACACCTGAGCCACTCAGTCCACAAGTTGCCTGTACCGACTACTCTGCAGCAGTGGATAGCGGTTATTTGACCTGCTACCAGTTAGATACCGAACAACCATTACCATTGACGGCCAAGCATTTTGTTCAGCATTATCACGATGAAAAGCAAACATAAAATCGTGATATCACTGCAATTAACGCCATACCAGTATTAAAAGTCAAACTTGGCTTTACGAGTGTAGCAAAATTTTTGTATGATGGTCTTTTTGAGGATATCCAATCATGAGCACCACGAATACTGCTGCTAACCAGAACGGTCCAATTACCTCTCCTGCTGGTCAGCCAAAAGTCGGCATTATCATGGGTTCGCAGTCTGACTGGGCAACTATGAGTGCTGCTGCGCAATTGCTTGCAGACTTTGACATTGCTTTTGATTGTGAAGTTGTCTCTGCACACCGTACGCCTGACAGATTATTTGATTATGCCAAAAGCGCAAAAGATAATGGTCTACAAGTGATCATCGCTGGTGCAGGCGGTGCCGCTCATCTGCCAGGTATGTGTGCCAGTCAAACGCCGCTACCTGTTTTTGGCGTACCTGTAAAGTCATCTATGCTGAGCGGTTGGGATAGTCTACTGTCTATCGTACAAATGCCAAAAGGCGTCGCTGTTGGTACTTTGGCGATTGGTGCTGCTGGTGCTTATAACGCTGCCCTACTTGCAATTCAAGTATTGGCATTGCATGATGATACGATTGCTACTAAGCTCGATCAGATGCGCCAGTCTCAGACTGAGACCATTCTCGCTAGCCCAACACCAGGTATTATCAATCCTTAGGTAGATATAAGTCGATCGGCTTTTATAGCAGAGTCTTTTATATTTATAGCTTAACGATTGAAGCTATCACTGTATATTTTTAAGTAATTTCGAGTAGAGATAAGGTGCATACAGTGCACCTTTTCCTATTTTCACCCATTGAATTTTAGATTTTAATAGACCAAACATCTTATTCACCTTTATTCAAAGAGCCTGCCATGACTACAGCAAACGCTTATCCTGTTACCCAAACCATTCATACCATCGGTATTTTAGGCGGTGGTCAGCTTGGTATGATGCTTGCCGAAGCCGCCATGCCATTGGGTTACCAATGCGTATTCTTAGAAGACAATGCAGAATGCCCTGCCAGCCTATACGGTCGTGTCTTTCATAGCGATCAATTAGAAGACTTTATCGCAGCAGCGGACGTATTTACCTTAGAGTTTGAAAACACGCCAACGTCTACAGTCGAGCAACTGGTTAGTTTGTCAAAATCTGGCAGCAAGCAAGGCATGTTCCCACCGCTGATCGCGCTTGATATCGCTCAAGATCGTCTAAAAGAAAAGCAGATGTTTAACACGCTTGATATTGCAACCGTGCCATTTATGGAAGTTAACTCTGAAGCTGAGCTCAAGCACGCTTGTAAAGAATTAGGACTGCCTATCGTTCTGAAAACCAGCCGAGGTGGTTATGATGGCAAAGGACAGTTCGTCATCAAGCAAGACAGTGATATTAAAGCTGCTTGGCTAGATCTAAAAGACGCTGTCAGTGGTAAAGGCTCACTAACGCCAACACCTGCGCCATTAATCGCTGAAGGTTTTATTAACTTTAGCCGTGAAGTATCTATCATTGCAGCAAGAGCGCAAAATGGTCAGGTACGCTGTTACGATTTGGTCGAAAATCATCATCACAACGGTATTTTGGCCAAAACTCAAGCGCCTGCTGTTGGCACGAGTCATCTGTTTCAACAAGCAACAGACGCCATTACCAAAGTCATGAACCATTTGGACTATGTCGGCGTTATGGCGCTTGAATTATTCGTCACCAAGGATGCTCGCGGTCATAATGCGATATTGGCGAATGAAATCGCACCACGTGTACACAACTCTGGGCACTGGAGTATCGAAGGCGCTATTACCAGTCAGTTTGAGAACCATATCCGTGCCGTGGTCAATTTGCCATTAGGCGATACAGACAACGTACATCCTGCAATTATGGTGAATGTACTGGGTCAATATCCTGATATCAGTGCAGTGTTAAATATCGATGGCGCTCATTATCATAGCTATCATAAGGCTGAGCGTGACGATCGTAAGATTGCTCATATCACCTTGATGCCTAATGACGTGACAGATTTAGAGCCTGCTATGGCAAAACTGGTCGCTATATTGCCAAACAAGGTTGGTCTGGATAAAGAGTATGCAAACGTAGATACTCAGCCTAGTAAAGTAGACGTCGATGCTAAGAGTAATGCTAAAAACAGTGCTCAGAACAGTGTTCAGAACAGTGTTCAAAATGATGCCATAGCTGATGAACTAGACAATAAAGACAGCCAAGCAGATAGCCTGTCTACTCCTTCAGCAAAACCTGAGAAGGCCAAGAAATAATGCAGATTTGGGTGGACGCAGACTCGGTACCATTGATTGCTAAAGATTTGATTATTAAAACGGCTGAACGTACCAAGACCATGGCTATATTTGTGGCCAATCAGCCGATTAAGTTACGCAAGTCGCCCCTACTTGTCATGACTGTCGTACCCTCAGGGTTCGACAAAGCGGATGATTATATCGTCGAGCAGATACAGGCTGGTGACTTGGCTATTACTAGCGATATCCCCTTAGCCAATGATATTTTGGACAAAGGTGGTATGGTATTGACGACGCGCGGCGTGGTCTACGATAAGAACAACATCAAGCAGAAGCTCAATATGCGCGACTTTATGGATACTATGCGCGGTACTGGTGTCCTAGAGTTGCAGGAAATGAGCGGGCAAAAGCCCTACGGTGATCGAGATAAAAAAGCCTTTGCCGATGGCCTTAATCGCTTGGTTCGTTGATACTTTTTATCGCTCTATCTGACGGTCAGCCGCCCTTTCATCTATTACATGATGTCATCTGATCAACGTTTGCTTCCTTGCAAACGGTATACACTCTATAACCAAACGCTATTCAATCAGCACGCTTTATAACGAAGCGTGCTACCTATTTTTGTTACTCTATATTCGGTTTTTAAGATAAATAAACTTACTGAATAACTCAAACAATAGAATTTAAATAAAAATAGGAATGATTATGAAAATTTTAGTCGTTGGTGCAAGTGGTCGAGTGGGCGGTGATTTGGTTAAGCAGTTATTGGCTGATGACCATCAAGTTATTGGCACGACTCGTCAGAAAGAAAAGCTATTTGGTAATGACAACTATACCCAGCTAGATTTAGACATTACAGCCAGTAAAGAGTCTATTGAAAAACAACTAGATCAGGATATTGAGGCTGTTTACTTTGTAGCAGGATCTGGTGGCAAAAACGTTTTAGAAGTTGACTTGCACGGTGCTGTAAAAACGATGCAGGCTGCACAAGATAAAGGCATTAAACGTTATATTATGCTGAGTTCGGTCTTTTCATTAGAAACTGACAAATGGGACGAAAACCCTGGTATTGCAGATCTAAAAGAATACTATATCTCTAAGCACTACGCAGATCACTGGTTAGTGAATAACAGCTCGCTTGATTACACTATCGTACAGCCAGGTGCACTAAAAGAACGCGCTGGTACAGGCAAAATCACTATCGACGATACCAGCTCTGGTGAGAATGCCATCGAAGATGTAGCGACAACGTTAGCAGCAGTATTAACCGCAGATAACACGATAGGCAAAGTCTTCAATCTACACAATGGTGATATCGATATCAATGAAGCAGTCGCTACGGTATAAATAAATTTAGTATTAGCAAAATTGGTTGTGTCTGCTAAATTTCAGAAGCAGCCAATACAAAAGGTCGTTATCGATTCGCCAATATCTAATTGGTAAATCGGCAACGACCTTTTTATTATATATTTAGATTACAACTAATCGAAAAAAGCTCTTTCAATCATGCTTGCCCACTGGGGAAAGAAATAACTTCTTCCAAGCTGCTTGCACCTGTTAAAACCATTAGCAATCTATCCATACCGACTGCAATACCGCTACATGGCATCAAATCATTGGATGCGGCTAATAGATGTTCATCGATTGGCATTTGAGGTAGATTATGACGCGCACGTAATTGATTGTCTTGTTCAAAACGGTCACGCAATGCTTGACCATCTGCTAGCTCATCATAAGCATTGGCAATCTCAACGCCGTTAATGTATAGCTCAAAACGTTTCGCAATTTTATTACCGTCTTTATCCCTAGCTGTCTTCGCTAACGCAGCGGTCGCAGGTGGATACTCTATAATCAATGTTGGCAAATCATGACCTAGGTTTGGCTCTACGGCATGACTGAATAACAAATCCAACCAGCTCTGGCGACGATTTTCTTCGCTATCATCAGTATTATTAAAATCAAATCTTGTCAAACCCATATCTTCTGCCACGGCTTGCAATGCACTTAAACTCGCTGTCAACGGATGGATGCCCACAAAGTCCATAAAGGCATCGACATAGCGATAATGACTCATCACAACAGAATGACCATAAAGCGCTTCTAACAACTCATTAAGTTCAGTTGCCATCTCGTCCAGACTATAATTCGGTTGATACCATTCAAGCATCGTAAATTCAATATTATGACGCGTACCTATTTCATTATCACGAAAGACAGGACAAATCTGATAAATAGGTACTTGCCAGCTGGCTAATAAACGCTTCATTGCAAACTCAGGCGAGGTATGCAGATAATAAGTGCGCGGACGGTCTTGATAGGTCACATGAGCTGCTACAGACTGCAAAAAAGTGTCTGTATTGCCTGCTTGGGATAATAGCGGTGTCTGCACTTCCAGCACTTGTCGACTGGTAAAAAACTGACGAATATTGCTGATAAATTGCGCACGCTGTTGTGCCATTGCAAGTGTCATGGTTGGTGCGTAGCTAGGCTTAGAAGTAATAAGCTGCGAAGAAATGTTATTTGCTTGAGTCATTGGGCTCTACTGCGACTGATGAATAATTGGTTGCTCAGTATCTTGTTTAATTAAAACTGCCACTCACGGCGCAAGTTATAATCACGTCTCAGACCGTCGAAGTCAGCACCGTTTACCTGCCTATCAACTGCTTTATTGCGCAATGAGGTATCATCTTGCATGACGTCATAAAACTTTGGCAGTCTGTCTGGATATGATTTCAGTTCAGACCATAAGAACATATTTAGCGGTAGCAGATTGGACATAGACTGAGTTGGAGGTATCGTTAATTTTTCACACAAGGCATCATAAATGATTTGTGTGCCACGCAGCTTACCTTCTAGCGTATAGCCAGCGATATGCGGTGTGGCAATAGCGAGTTTGGATAGTAAGCTTTCTTCAATCTCTGGCTCATGCTCAAACACGTCTAGCACCACTTGACGTCCAGTACGCTCAATGTCGGCTTCAAGCGCACTTTCCTCGATTACAGGTCCGCGCGCACTATTAATTAACATCGTATCGGCAGGCATCATTGCTAATGCAGCTGCATTGATAAGGTGACGTGTTGGATAACCACTACCTTTAGGATTCGTCGCATTCTTTTCATTGGTCAAAGGCACATGCAGACTCACCACGTCACTTTGGCTAAGTACCTGCTCCAAGCTAGCATTATTAGTTTTAGAGGCTGGTAACAAGGGATCATAACCTAGCACCTGCCAACCCAAATCATAGGCATATTGAGCAAGCGTATTACCGATATTACCAAGGCCAATGATACCTAAGGTTAATGACGCCGACTGCTGCCAATACTGCGGACGCAAAGTGGAAATAGCCGTCAATACATATTGAGCTACAGAATGCTTACTACAACCAGCTGCATTGGCGAAAGTGATATTGCGAGATGCTAGATAATCTTGATCTACATGGTCGGTCCCAATAGTCGCAGACCCGACAAACTGCACACTGTTATTGTCAGCCAATAGCGCTTCGTTTACTTTCGTCACAGAGCGTATCAGCAGCACATCTGGCTGTACTTCGGCAAGTAGCGCGGCATCGATATCTCGACCAGCGATAGTGATAATATCAACCGTATACTCAGTCAGCTGACCAAGCGTAGAGTCATTAAAAAAATCATTCAGACTGGCGATGTTGCTGTCCGCTAAAATAGTGATATTTTTAATTGTACTTAATTTAGCGATCTTATTATTCGTCGATTCTGTCATATTCTTATTTATCATTTGCCATCATCTCTATCGATAATTTTTTACATCGTATTTTCTAGGGCGTGTCTTCATTTCAAAAATGGAGATAAAAATGAGATAAATTGCCGTCAAACAAGAAAAATAGCGTAGATAATATCAGGATATTAAATAGCTATTTGACGATGTTTGGCAAAATTTAGCCATTTTTAGCCCATTTAGATGGCCATCGGGTGAATTGAAGACACGCCCTAATGACTCGTTATTCTGGTCCATGCACAGGATCTATCGCACGAGGGTCAGAAAGCATCACCTCCTGTTGGGCAAATATCTCATTCTTATGCTGCGATATCCACTCGCGCCATACTGCAAGCCCGATAGCCAGCACGACAGGCCCAATAAACAAACCAACAAAACCAAATGCTGTAAGACCACCTAATACCCCAATAAAAATAATGATAAAAGGAATTTTGGTCGCGCCGCTAATGACGATAGGACGAATCAAATTATCCACCCAGCTAATCACCAGTACACCCCATAGTGCCAAGCCAATGCCTTCTGCAGTATGCCCTTGACTCAATAGCCAAATCGATACACCGCCCCAAACGAACGGCGTACCAAAGGGAATCAAGGCAATAATAAATGTGACAATGGTCAATAAGATAGGACTTGGCGCACCAGCGAAGTAATAGCCGATACCAGACAATAAAGCCTGAGCCAATGCCGTCAGCCCGATGCCGTATACCACGGCACGCGTAGTTGTACCCACAGAATCGATGTAACCGTCGATACGATTGCCGATGATGTTACGCAGCGCTTGACGAATCTGCCGAACCAGACTAGTGCCATCACGATAAAAAAAGAAGAGCGTCATTAACGCCATACCGAGTTTGGCCAAACTACTGAACACCACATCAAAGGCTATTTTGCCATAATATAAATGCGACTGAACCCAAATGCGAAAAGCTTCTAGCGTTCCTTCTGGGTTTTTATTGATACGCCACAGTACGTCTTTGACTTGCTGACCGATGATAGGCAAATCTTTGAGGGAGTCAGGCACATCTAAGTAGCCTACCTTAATACGGTAAATCAAGTTACTAATTAAACTCAAAGCTTCTTGCTGCAAGATAAACACACCGATGACCACTGGCACGCCAATTATCAGTGAAATGCTCACCGTCATAATAGCGGCACTAAAATCTGGGCTTAGCTTCACCTTTTCATGGAAGAAATTATAAATAGGAAAAGTCACATAGGCCAAAATCGCTGCCCACAGCGCTGGTACAATAAAAAACTGCACCACTTGAAAACACAATACGAATAGCACCACTAGCAACGTAATTGCCAATAAGCGCTGAATAATAAATTCTTTTGTCCAGTTTTCAATCATAGCGTATAAACCAAAAGCGGACAGCAAACGATAATTTTGCTGGCGAGTTTATAAATGTGTGATGAATATTAGCTCTTAGACATTGTCTGTAAGCCATATCCATTAGCGAGAGTTGCGAATCATACAAAAAAGCATTGGGTCGAACTTATGGAATCACATGACGATTAAGTAATATGACTGCTAAATAGTATGACGATTAAATAGTGTGACTGTGTTCAGTTCCATACTACAAATTCATAGCCATTTATTATTGTGGATAACACAATAAAAATGCGGTTAACACACCTTATTATGCAATAAAGCATGTGAATTATATAACGCGTTGTTGTAATCTTTACTTACAACTTTGTCTATGCAAGCTTACTAGATGACGACGATAATGACTAGCGCATAATGCATGAATTTAGTGTGTAAAAATGATGTATTGAAAACTGCTTTTATGTTCAGCTTTTAAACTGTTATCTTATAAGGGAATCCACTGGTGCGTTCTATTTGTCGCGACAATTGATGTTATACTAAAGCAATTATTTTAAGCTTTTCAGTGTAGTTAAGTTTATTTGCACATATTTATTTACATCGTCGTACAGACAGCGAATCCTCTGAGCCAGATTTCAACACCCGCTTATATCGTCTTCTTTTAGACTATCATAAGTTCTAATTTTAGGGTGTCGCTATCACTTAGAGTGAGTTACTTGAGCAAAATCATAAGTCTTTTATAAAGGCTTATATAAGATTTAGACTCAGCATATCAGCTCAATATTTGAGCTTGGTATGCCAGAGCGCAGTTTTGAGTTAATTTCGGATTTACTTTGATTTTATTTGAAATCAATGCAGACACACCAAATTTTAATAATATATCGATAGGAACAATAACAATGTCAAAAGACACTGATAACCCCAACTCTAACACCTCAAACGAAGCCAGTAAGACCAATAAACCACAAGATACTGTCACTTTTGCCTTAGCTCAATCACATTTTTTGGTCGGCGATATCTCAACCAACGTCGAAAAAATGCGTACCCTAGCATTACAAGCACGCGAACAGGGTGCTGACGTAATCGTATTCCCAGAGTTAGCGCTACTAGGCTATCCTCCACAAGATTTATTGCTACGCCCAAGCTTATCAGGCCGTGTGAAAAGCGCTTTATCTACTTTGAGTGATATTGATGATATCGTCATGATCGTCGGCTATCCGCATGTCGACCATCACGGTACTTTTAACTCTGCTGCCATCCTACATAATGGTCATCAAAAAGGCTTTTACCATAAGCAAATTTTGCCAAATTATGGCGTGTTTGATGAGCGTCGCTACTTCGATAAAGGTCGCAATCAAGTTTTATTTGACTATAAAGGCATTACCATTGGTCTGCTTATCTGTGAAGACTTGTGGGAAAAAGGTCCTATCTCTGAGCTTAAAAAACAAGGTGCTGATTTAATCGTAAGCTTAAATGCCTCACCTTTTGAGATTGAAAAACAAGACAATCGCAAAACCATGCTGGCCAAGCGTAGCCGTGAAAACAAGCTACCTATCGTCTATGTCAACGCAGTGGGCGGGCAAGACGATCTAGTGTTTGATGGCGGCTCTATGGCTGTACAAGCTGACGGCAGCATTGCTCATGAAGCGCCACGCTTTATGAACCAGTTGCTACTGGCTACGTTAGACGTCAAAACTGCTAAATTCAACGAGCAGACCAAAGCGCCTCTAACCTTGAGCCGTGAATCTGAAATGTATCAAGCGTTAGTCGTCGGTCTACGCGACTATGTTAACCATTCAGGGTTCTCTGGCATTATTGTCGGGTTGTCAGGTGGTATTGACTCGGCATTGACGCTTTGTATTGCTGTTGACGCTCTAGGCGCTGATAAGGTATATGCGGTCATGATGCCATACGAGTATACCTCTCAAATCAGTCTAGAAGACGCTCAAGCACAGGCACGTCGCTTAAATGTTTCTTACACCGTCTGCCCTATCTTTGATGCTGTCGAAGGCATTCGTCATACGCTAGCACCGTTATTCAATAAGTCGCCAGCGGACACGACCGAAGAAAACATCCAAGCGCGTGCTCGTGGTGTTATTTTGATGGCATTGTCTAATAAATTCGGTCATTTAGTTATTACGACTGGTAACAAGTCAGAATTGGCAGTGGGTTATTCAACGCTATATGGCGACATGGCTGGCGGCTTTGACGTACTAAAAGACGTATATAAGTCTCAAGTTTATAAATTGGCGAGCTATCGTAATCGTTTAGAAGATACGCCTGTGATTCCTGAGCGCGTTATTACTCGTCCGCCATCAGCTGAATTACGTCCAGATCAAAAAGATCAAGACAGCTTGCCCGACTACGATGTATTAGATGGTATCTTGACGTCATATATCGATGAAGATATGGGCTATCAAGAGATTATTGATAAAGGCTTTGATGCTGAGATGGTCGCTAAAGTCATCAAAATGGTAGACAACAGCGAATATAAGCGCCTGCAATCTCCTATCGGTACCAAGATTAGCCACAAAGCTTTTGGGCGTGAGCGCCGTTATCCATTAGTTAATAAGTGGTCAATCAAAGGTTAATTACTACACACCTCTCAACTTCTACTATCTATAAGTTGAGAGGTACTAGTTAGCCAGTTTTACAAGATATCGAATTTTTACTATTAGCTGGGTGCTTGCCCAGCTTTTTTGGTTTTTATCCATCAAAAATTTTTACACCTAACCATATTCTTTTCCACACAGTTTCACTAACTATTTTGCCTCAATTATCTTTATTTCTTTTTCGAGTACGTCATGAGTTTGCTAACCGCTAGTGTTTTTCTTCTTTTACTGCTTGCCTTAAGTACCTTTGTCTCTGCTGCTGAGATTGCCATTGCTGCAGGCCGCAAAATCAAGCTCCAAATTATGGCAAAAGAAGGCGATGTTCGCGCACTTGATGTGCTCAATATGCAAGAGCATCCTGGTAGCTTTATCACCGTCGTACAAATAGTGCTAAATGCGGTCGCTATTTCAGCTGGTGCCGTGGGTGAGTCGGCCATTAGTCCTTATCTCGAGCAGTTATTGAATAGTGAAACGATAGCATCGGTTATATCGTTTGTACTTATTACGAGTTTGTTTTCACTACTTGCTGATCTAATGCCTAGGCGTTTGGCCATGTCAAATGCAGAGACGATAGCGGTACGGCTTGTGCGCCCGATGATGTTGTTAATATTTATACTAAAGCCCATTATATGGGTGTTCGATGGGGCTGCAAATATCCTGTTTAAGCTTTTTGGCATCTCAACCATCCGTCAAGATGATATGACACCAGAAGATATTTATGCAGTGATGGATGCAGGTGCTGAAGCAGGTGTATTAAAGAAGCAAGAGCATCACTTGATCGAAAATATCTTTGATATGCAAGAGCGTACCGTTACTTCAGTAATGAACCCTCGCGAAAATATCGTTTACTTTGATACCAAGACAAGTACCGAAGAAGTCGTTAATATCATGATTGAGCAGCCACACAATAAATTTTTGGTCTGCCATGATGATGATTTAGAACATATCGTTGGCTATGTGGAATCTCGTAGCTTTTTAGCTTTGGTTTTGAACCAACAAGAAGTTAGCTTAACGAACAAGACTCTATTGAAACCAGCACTTTTCGTGCCTGATACGTTGTCTTTGTTTGAAGTATTAGAGATGTTTAAATCTACTGGCGCTGATTTTGCGGTTATTGTGAATGAATATGCCCTAGTCGTTGGTGTTATCACCTTAAAAGACGTGATGAGCATTGTGATGGGTGAGTTGGTAACGCTAGAGGAACAACCTATCGTCCAGCGCACTGACAACTCGTGGCTAATCGATGGCATGACCCCTATCGAAGATGTAATTCGTGCATTAGATATCGTCGACCTACCACGCAGTCAAAATTACGAGACTATCAGTGGATTTATGATGTATATGCTCCGAAAAATCCCTAAAAAGACCGACACGATTGAGTATGCCAATTATCGATTTGAGATTATTGCGACTGATAATCTCAAAATTACGCAGATGCTAGTCACCAAATTAGAAGATGTTATTTAACTTACTGGCTAGTTAAAGGATGCTTAACTAGCCTTTTCACATTGTTTCAAGCACGTTGACCAAAGATAGCAGTGCCGACACGTACCATTGTTGTGCCGTTTTCTATCGCTTCTGCCATATCACCACTCATACCCATACTAAGCGTATCCCAGCTATCTAGCTCTGGACAATCGGCTTTAACCTCTTCAAACAACTGCTTAGTTCGAGCAAAGGCATCCGTATTTGCCTTAGCAGGAATAATCATTAGACCACGTAGCTGTAAACGCTCATACCCTTTGATCGCTGTTATCAGCTCTGGCAACTGAGCTGGCAAACATCCGGATTTGCTATCTTCGTTATCGATATTTAATTGGATCAACACATTCAATGGTGGCAGGTCAGCTGGTCGTTGGTCATTCAATCGTTTGGCGATGATATCGCGCTCAACCGTTTGCACCCAATCAAAGTGCTCTGCAATGTCACGTGTCTTATTACGTTGAATACTACCGATATAATGCCAAACGATACTTTTGCCTACAGGCTGAGCTTTAAGTTCAGTAATTTTTTCGATGGCTTCTTGTAGATAGTTTTCACCAAAATCACGCTGTCCCTGCTTCGCTAAAGTTGCAATCATATCGGCAGGTTTCGTTTTCGAAACAGCCAACAGCATAATATTGTCAGCCTGTCTGTCAGCATGATCACATGCTTGCTTCATCTGCGTATTAACTTGCTGCCAGTTATCGATAAGTGTCACTTCATCAATATTGCCATTCATTTCCTTCATATTTTGCCCTTACTGCTTGATTGATTTTTTGAAATTTTTTTCTGCAATTTTTATTATAAAAAAACACAACTATCCGATTTTTAAAGTAAATCAGAAATAACTTCTATAAGAATTATTTTAAAACGATACAGTTCTGGTTTTTCTTAATTTAGTAGATGGTTAAATACTCACAGTCTTGTTATGATATTGTTACATGCTTTAACATATGCTGCTGAATATGCTAGTGATGGTAAAGACCTGTACTAGTGAGCTTCTTGCCATTTCTTATTATACTAAGGCTATCGATGAATAGTTTACCACGTACTTTTATAGTGTTTTGTCTTACCTAGACTAAGTGATAGGAATATCAAATTATGGCCGAAAAAAACAATCTTAATATCGAAGACTTACTGCGCTTTACGGTTAAGCATAAGGCGTCAGATTTACATATTTCAGCAGGTATGCCGGCCATGATACGTGTCGATGGTGAAATGACCCGTATCAATATGCCAGAGATGACCCATCAGGTCGTGCATCAGCTTATTTATGACATCATGAATGATAAGCAACGTGCCGACTTTGAGGAGTTTTTTGAAACGGATTTTTCTTTCGAAATTCCTAATCTAGCACGTTTTCGTGTCAACGCTTTTAATCAAAACCGCGGTGCAGGCGCTGTATTTCGTACCATTCCTTCTAAAGTATTAACAATGGAAGACTTAGGTATGGGCGATGTCTTTAGACGCGTTTCTGACTTTAAGCGTGGTGTGGTACTGGTAACGGGCCCAACAGGTTCAGGTAAGTCAACAACACTTGCGGCGATGATTGATTATATTAACGAAAGCCGTAAAGAGCATATTTTAACTATCGAAGATCCGATTGAATTCGTGCATCAATCTAAAAAAAGCTTGATCAATCAGCGTGAAGTACACCGTGATACTTTGGGTTTTGAACCAGCATTGCGCTCTGCCTTACGTGAAGATCCCGATGTTATTTTGGTTGGTGAGCTACGTGACCTTGAGACTATCCGCTTGGCACTGACAGCGGCAGAGACTGGTCACTTAGTGTTTGGTACCTTGCATACCAGCTCAGCGGCTAAAACGATTGACCGCGTTATTGATGTATTCCCAGCTGCTGAAAAAGATATGATCCGCGCTATGTTGTCAGAATCATTGCAAGCTGTTATTTCACAGACCCTGTTACGTCGTCAAGCAGGTGGACGTATAGCCGCCCATGAAATTATGATAGGTACCCCTGCTATCCGTAACTTGATACGTGAGAACAAAATCGCTCAAATGTACTCTGCTATCCAAACAGGTGCAGGCGATGGCATGATCACCCTTGATCAAACGTTAAAGAACTTGGTAAGTAAGGGAACCATTAGTAAAGATGTTGCACGTCCTTATGCCAAGCAACCTGAGGCATTTTTATAGTATTGATAGATAGTACTGACAGATACCACTAAAAATAATAAACAACTTATGGTCTCTGTTTTTACTTTATTACTTTTTACTCACGTATTTAAAATATGATTTTAATTGACTTACATCTGGTGCAGGTGCGATATGGACATTGATAAACTATTACAATTAATGATCAGCAAAAATGGCTCTGACCTTTTTATTACTGCTGACGTAGCACCTTCCATGAAAGTGAATGGAAAAATTTTACCTGTCGGTAGAACACCTCTGAGTGCTGAGCAAACCATGAGATTGGTCAAAGGTGTAATGACACCAAGCCAGCAAAAAGAGTTTGAAGAAACCAATGAGTGTCAATTTGCGATCTCTGATGAAGCGCAGCAAGCTCGCTTTCGAGTCAGTGCATTTGTACAGCGTGATATGGCAGGAATGATTTTACGAAAAATTGAAAATAACATTCCAACGGTCGAAGAATTACGCTTACCGCCAGCTTTAAAAGAATTGGCCATGAAAAAACGCGGTATTGTTCTATTAGTTGGCGCAACGGGTACAGGTAAATCTACTACCCTTGCTGCAATGATAGGACATCGCAATCAAAACTCTCATGGTCATATTATTACGATAGAAGACCCTATCGAGTTTGTTCATAAGCATCGCGGCTGTATTATTACCCAGCGTGAAGTTGGTATCGATACCCATTCATTTGAAGCGGGCCTAAAAAACACGCTACGCCAAGCACCCGATGTCATCTTAATCGGCGAGATTCGTAACCGTGAAGTCATGAGCTATGCTATTCAGTACGCAGAAACTGGCCATCTAGTGTTTGCAACGTTGCACGCAAACAACGCTAACCAAGCAATTGATCGTATCATTCACTTCTTTGAAACCAGTCGCCATAACCAGTTGTTTATGGATTTGTCGTTGAACCTGCAAGCTATTATCGCACAGCAACTTATCCCCACACCTGATGGTAAAGGAAGACGCGCTGCTATTGAAATTTTGCTAAATTCGCAGCTGATCAGTGACTATATCCGTAAAGGGGAAGTTCATGAGATTAAAGATGTGATGACACGCTCACGAGACAGTGGCATGCAAACCTTTGATCAGGCACTTTTTGATTTGTACGAACAAGGAGAGATAACGTATAAAGAAGCGATTCTACATGCCGACTCCCCTAATGATCTACGCCTCAAAATTAAGCTAAGTAGCAAAAACGGCAAGGCTAATTTAGATGAAGGTGCTGATAGTTTATCGTTAGATGTGAGCTAAGTTATTGAGTTTCCCATACAGAATAGACATATATAAAAGAAACCCTCGTTATTTATAACGAGGGCTTCTTTTATTGTTCGATATCGTAGTGCTGATAGAAATAAGCGTTTCTACTTATACGCTAGACAATTACTTCGCGCTGTCTCTACAGGCTTGATCCGCGCAGATACCATATAGCACGAGAGAATGCCCAGACAGTTTAAAGCCATGTTTTTCTGCGACTTTCAGCTGCTCTTCCTCGATCATCTCATTATGGAATTCAATGATTTTGCCACAAACATCGCAAACCAAGTGATCGTGATGCTCTTCTTGGGTAATTTCAAACACTGACAAGTTATTTTCAAAGTTATGACGCTCAACGATGCCCGCCTGCTCAAATTGTGTGAGTACACGATAGACCGTGGCAAGACCAACATCTTCACCTTGTTCGATGAGCGCTTTGTATATTTCTTCTGCACTCATGTGGTGTAACTCGGCGCTTTCTAGCAGCTCTAAAATCTTAATACGAGGTAACGTAACCTTCAATCCTGCTCTACGTAAATCTTGATTGGTAAAAGAAGCCATAATATCCCTTCTGACTGTGACAGTCTTAGCAAATGAAAAACTAAAAAATATGAGATAAATAATCGTTGCTGATTATTCTTTATTAAATATAAGTGGTTTTAACACCCTCAAAACAGTGCTGATGAGGTGAAGGACTGCTTTATAATTCCCTGAATAACCGCAGTGCAAGCCTATGAATTTAAAATATAAATAATAAAACCATTCAGGTGGTGTTTGGTAAATAATGTCGTAAGTGGTAGGCAATTGCAAGTAAATGACGTATCATTTGTCCAAGATTGTCGGTCAGACTCGCACCATCTAACTTTGGCCGCGCCTAATTCATTTCTTATGAGTCATCTTACCATGATAAAGACATTAAATTTTCGTCCGTTAAGCCATGCCAGCGTACTACGTAACATTGTTATCACCAGTATGCTGAGCGCTACTGTCGCTATGTCTGGCTGCTCACTATTGAGCGTTTATAAGATTGATTTGCCTCAAGGCACAGCAATTACTCAAACCCAAGCACAAAAACTAAAAGTAGGGATGAATCAGAACCAAGTACTTTATATCCTTGGCAGTCCTGCGATTAGAGATACCCTTGAGCCTAAGCGCTGGGATTACATTTACGATTACCAAGCAGGCACCGAAGGCCGCCGTAAAGGCATTGCTGATGTCAAAAATGCAAGCCAACACTTAGTCGTTTACTTTGATGATAATGGTTTGGTCACTCGCATCGAAGGTATCGAGAGCTTACCAGCATCGTAATCCGTACGACTTATCAGCTCGAATGACTAACAGTTAAAATTAATAATAACTTAACCGCGAGATTTATTTTTGCGCTGAGACATTGGATCAGCGCTTAAACTGCGATATACCTCGATACGGTCAAAAGGCTGTAGCAAATAGCTTAATGGCTGTTTCTGCGCATAAATCCCTACATGCCAACGTTTCGCAGTTGGCGTGGTGATATCTATTACTTGCTCACACCATTTTGCCAGCTCAGCAAACTTTTCAAGCCACCCTGCTTGCGCCAATGCTTCATATAAACTAGTACCTTGTCTAACCTGCAAAGCTAGATAATGCTGGCGCTGCTCATCTTCAGCATACGCCAGATATACTGTTATTAGATTGGCTTGCGTAGACTGTGGCACACTGCTGTCACGACCTTCGACCGTTAGCTCAACCACTGCATCACCCAACCTATCAATGCTAGCAGCAATGCTAATGGTACGACTAAACGTATCGCAACTCGCCACAAGTTATAAACTGCTTCATTGCTAAAATTCAGTGACTTACGTAAATGGCTGATTTTCATCTGCCAACCCGCAAATACTGATAATAATAGTACAGCAATGCTACTAATAATAACCAAGATACCAACTAACCATGCTGTCGGAATCGCAACCACTAGTAATAACGCTACAGCAAAAGTGATTATCAAACTAACTAATAATCCAAATTTATGCGTTAACTGTTGCGTGCTGTAATGTAGCAAGTAACTGGCTACAAATAAAACCCCGCCCCAATATAACAGCTGTCCAATTGGCGGTAGCGACATACCACTAGTAAATAAAGCCACTACTCCTATCAGCAGTTGCAATACCCAAATCGGTAACACTAACTTGGTTGCACGGTACTCACGAGTAGCCACTCTGTTTTTTGGTTGCTGATTGTTGGCTTCTACCGCTGTGACTGTCTGCTTACTCACCAAGTTCTGACCGAACCAGTATAGTCCTGTACCCGCACCGACACTCACTAATGCTAGCGCGACTGCGCGTGCCCATTCCGTCAAACTGACATCCGTCATGGCAAAACCAGCACTTGGCACACCGTTTGCGAACCCTAGCAACAACCCTATTACCATCAACCCCAAACCAATAGGTAAAGGTGCAACACCCAGCAAGCTTAAGAGTAACGCAATGACCATCAGGCCTGCAGCCACTGCGAAGCTAGGCACATCGGGTACGCTATTTAGCTCAGTTAATGCAGACAATATACCCGTACTTGCGCCAGATATAACCAACGCTGCAATCAGAATAGAGACTAATGCCGCTAACCAACCAAAGCTGCGCCATATTGGACTGACATCTGCTTCACGAGTGAGCTTTTGCATACCCGCTAGAGGTCCTTCGACACTGCGATAGGCCAACGCTATTTCAGCGTAGACAACTGGCAGTGCAACCAATACCATGGCTAATAACCATAGTAACCAAAAATCAATCTCACCAATTGACGCAGGTGCAAACCAACGAAATAGCAATAACGGTAGTAGCGCCGCGATAAAATAAGAAGCATAACGGATCATCATAATTTCAATCCAAACGATCTAATACCATTCACAAAAACTAGAGTAGCAAATAAAACAAGTGCAAGTACCACGCATGGTAGACCGAACATGTTTGACAAGGCTAATCGTATTTTGAAAATCGGTATAAAGTGAATAACAATAACTTATAATTATACAGAGCAACGACTGGCCTCTGTAAATGAATTCATCTAAATACTGTCTTAATATAAGGGACAAACAGTTATAAAAAAACCCCGAAATCGGGGTTTAGTCATTCAGATATAATCAATATGCGATTCAGTACTCAGTGGCTTCATTCAATGGCCTTCTATGCAAAGCAAAGTATGTATCAGATATCGCATCAGTGCGACTCAATTAGTGAATAGCACTTACATAATCTGACAAGATACGAATGTCACGATCTGATAGTTTCGATGCAACCGTTTGCATCATACCCATCTCGCCTTCTTTGGCTGCATCATTGACTCGTTTTTGATCATCGCTATCGATATCATCAACACGTCCAGCGGCACGGAATAGTTTTAGCTGAGTAGCAATATACTGAGCATGCTGTCCACCTAGTTTTGGAAATGCAGCCCAAGTGTTACCTGCGGCGTCTGGACCATGACAGCCGGCACAACCAATAACACCGCGCGACTTGTCGCCGCCCAAGAATAGCTTAGTCGCTTCTTGGTTGGTTGCAGGGTTGCCGTAGCCAACGCCCCAAGGCGCTTGACTGGCGTAATAACCTGCTACGTTGGCTAGGTCTTGTTGAGACAGATTAGCAACTTGTGATTGCATGATACCGTTTTTGCGATAGCCTGCTTTAAAGTTGACTAGCTGTTTATATAGGTACTTTACGTTTTGGCCGCCAAGGTTTGGCTGTGCAGGAACAATGCTGACGCCATTAAGACCATGACAAGCGGCACAAACGGTTTCTGCAACTTTTTGACCTGCATTGACGTCATATTCAGGAACAATAATAGCAGCTTGTACGCTGAAACTTGCAACGCATAAGCTGGCAGCAGCGATTAACTTTTTCATTGATACAAATCCTACTAGCTCGGCGTAAGCATTATTTAGAGTGATTGCACTGGTAAGATACCTGATATAGCCGCCTCTTTAATCATGAGAATGGCGTATATTTTGAGGTCTTGGACACAAGCAGTCTGAAAGTACTTACTAACATCAGGGTTTATTTTCGATTATTATAGCAAGACTTTGTATCATTTGCCTACTTAATCATAGTATCCATCAGTTTTCTGGCAACACAATATACAATATGACGCAAAAACAAAAAGCGCAGATAGGTTATTAGCCCAGCGCTTTATTTTATATGTTCAAATTATATTTATAAGTCGATTATTTGCTCATATATTCGATAAGTTTACGATAGTCGTCATCACTACATTTGTCGCAAAGACCACCTGCTGGCATTTGCGGCATCCCACCTTTGACAGACTTAATGAGTGTCGGCATACTTTTTTGTTTGATCAGCTGTTGCCATTTGGCACTATCACCTTTTTTAATGGCATTCAACGCCCCACTATCGTGACAGGCTGCACATGAGTTATTATAGGTAGTGGCGATATCTGCCGCACCTGCGCTGCTAATCATAATGCCACTTAATAATAGTCCAGCACTGCTAGCAATTATAGCGCGATAACTCGTGCTAAGAAGTTTACTGATTGAAAACATAGAGCACCTCCTCGTGATATTTCACGTGTCTCATCAATCGTTCTATTAAACATCCTTCGTTAAACATTGTAACAATATATGTCATATAAACATAGAGAATTTGGATATGGCTTTGTTAAAGCTGAGAACTTGTCTTAATGACTGACCAACTTTAATGTTATCCTACTATTTATATGATGCTAATCGCAGTTATTTCAATAAGTAAGACACGGAATAGTATAGAATAGCCAGTAATATTAAATAACTACTTTTATGATTTGCACATAACTGCATCGATGAAAAATAACCTTTTAACTTGATTTACCTATCGCTTGACCAATTACTTGAATCATCAGCTGACTAAAATTTTATAATCGCATCCAATTTTTTAAGATTAATGAGCCATTTATGAGTACCCCGTTTAACGATGTCGCCGCTGAACATGCCTTGTTCAATACCAAATCTCGTCAGAAAATTCAGCAAACTGAGTTTATGATGTCAGCACCTACTTTTCGTCTCTGTCCGCCTGATATGGGATTGGAAGTCGCTTTTGCAGGTCGTTCAAACGCTGGCAAATCATCAGCTATCAACGCCTTAACCAATCAGCGTCAATTGGCTCGCTCGTCTAAGACACCTGGACGCACGCAGATGATTAACTTTTTTAGTATCGGTGATACTGACAGACGTTTGGTTGATTTGCCTGGTTACGGCTATGCCGCTGTTCCCCTAGAGATGAAAAAAGAATGGCAGGTTGAGCTAGAAGAATACTTGGTATCACGTTCAAGCCTTGCAGGTCTAGTACTGATGACAGACATTCGTCATCCGCTTAAGTTTTTTGATGAGCAAATGCTGCACTGGGCAAATGATGGTGAGCTACCAGTACATATTCTGCTGACCAAAGCAGATAAACTGAAGTACGGTGCTTCTAAAAATGCCCTCCTTGAGACTCGTAAACGCCTGAAAAAACTGGGCTTAAACTGTACCATTCAGTTGTTTTCGGCCCTCAGAAAAGAAGGTCTCGATGAGTTGGCTGGGATAATGGGCAACTGGTATGAGTATCAGCTTGATGCAGACAAAATCATCGAGTCTTCTTTTGCATTGCTAGAAGGCGCTGAGTTAGAAGACGCTATTGAAAAAGAAAGCGTTGAAAAAGAAAACAAATAAACATCGTTGTCTCCAATAAAAAGGGTTTATCGCTATTACGATAAACCCTTTTTTATTGCCTGTTTATTCAATCATTATTATCATCGGTATGCTATAAAAATAATAAGGGTTATAAAAGTAGCTCTACCCGCATAACAAATCTACTAGCGCCTGTGGAGTATCAACTTGATAGGTTGGGTTTTGCGCAGCAAGCTCTGCACTCGTTGCCGTACCATAGTTCACCGCTATACTGGTCATACCCAATGCTGTTGCCATCTGAATGTCATAGATACTGTCACCGATAAACACAGCATCAGAAACCTGCTGCTGCGTGTACTCCAAAATATCGGTTAACATCTGCGGATCAGGTTTTGAGCCTGACTCATCAGCACAACGCGTAATCGCAAAATAATCATGGCTATCTGAAGCATCTAATACACGATCTAGCCCTTTTCTTTTTTTACCCGTTGCTACGGCGAGCGTTTTGCCTTGCTGCTGCAAAATTTGCAACATACGCTCTATCGGTTCAAAGAGCGGCGTACTGTGACTATTTGCAATATAGTACTCTGCATAGGTTTGCTGAATCTCAAGCAACTGCGCATCGTTTGCCTGCGGATATAAAATCTTAATCCCATTCATTAAACTCAGACCAATGATATCTTTTACGGCTTTATCAGTCGTTTTAAACCCGTGTGCTTCGCCAGCTACATGCATAGAATCAACAATCAGGCCGATTGAATCCATTAGGGTGCCGTCCCAATCAAAAATAATCAACGTCTTATCAGACAGATTGTGTTCTGCTGATGGTTGAGTATTTATGATGCTTTCTGAAATTGTAGCTGGTTTGGTCATGGGTTTACCTTGATGAATAAAAGTAATAAATAGCAGATACTAAAACGTCACGGTGGCTTATTCGTAAAAATAAGATATCGTGACGTTTAGGAAAGTACAAAAATAGTTTGGCACAAGAGTTTATTTTGGAAAACTATTCAGGCAATTTCGTTGTTTCTGGTAGCCAATCTGCCATATCGTCTGGCAATGGCGCAGTGATGGTCTTGTAGCCTGGAATGTCTAAGCGCCATGCATGTAGACACAGACGATGGACGCCTGATTTGTCATGGACGTTATATTTATCATCACCTAAAATGGCATGACCGATATGCGCTAAATGTACACGGATTTGATGAGTGCGACCCGTCAATGGCTTGGCTTCAATCAAGCTGACTGGCTGACTATTAATCGTAAAGCGATCATGGATAATAATATCAGTCTGGCTTTCTTTCGCTTGTGGATCTTGGCTATCTACTTTCACTCGGCGCTCACCACTGGCAAGCGTGTAACGTAGCAATGGCGCATTGATACGCTGCTCATTAAGCGCAGGTTGTCCTTTGGCTAGACATAGATAGTGCTTTTGAATGGTCTTGTCTACCAAATGCTGCTGCAATACTTTAAGCGTTGAGCGTTTTTTGGAAATCATCAGCAGCCCTGATGTGTCTTTATCGATGCGATGGATCAGCTCTAGGTATTTTTTACCCGTCACTTCACGCATGGCTTCGATAACCCCGAAGTCCAAGCCGCTACCGCCATGCACAGCGATACCAGAGGGTTTATTTAGCACTAGCAAACCGTCATCTTCATAGACCACGCGCGCCAGCAAGCTTTTGGCAAATTCGGTGCTAATAATTGGTTTTTCACGCGTTGCTAGCTCTACAGGGGCAATACGTACCACATCTTCACGCTGCACTCTATCGTGTGCTTTACAGCGTTTATTATTGACGCGTATCTCATCTGAGCGAATCATTTTATAAATATGTGATTTTGGTAAACCTTTTAGACGGTTTAACAAAAAGTTATCCAAACGCTGATCGTGTTGATGGCGCGTTACTTCGAGGTAGTTCACCTTACCGAAGTTGCTAATCTCATCGTCAGCGCTTTGTGGGCGTGTTTTGCTATTAAAAATAGCAGGGGCTTCATGGGTAGTAGCGTCGTCAGTCATTTTTGAGTTTGTCATTTTTAGTTAGGTATTTACACAAAGATTTGCTATAGTTTAGCATGTTGAGCGACAATTAAGCAGAGGCGACAGCAATAATCATTGTTGTTACAAATAGTTGACCACCATTTTATTGCTTGTTAGTTTTCTACTACTCGCCAGTAAAGAGGTTGACACTATTTATCCTGCTGACCTGACACGTTTCATCTAATTTTAGGGCGCGTTATTTATTTAGAGGTATTACTTACCAAATATAGCCCTACAAATTAAAAATACTGTACTGAATGTTATTCGGTACCATAAAATAAATAGTGACACTAAATACCTTCGCGTTAATAACGCTGATAATAAATCAGCTTATTAACCGATTACAACACAACACTGACTCACTAATTGCATGACAACGACCGTACTTGATAACCAATCATTATTTAATGACTATTTATCTGATGGTTCTTTATGCCAGCATAGTTGAGCAAGTATGGGTAGTTTAGCGTTAGGATCGAAAAGTATATCGATAGCTGCCTAAGTATTGGTGGTCAAACAGATGACGATAACAATGTAAATACGATACCACGCTGACAAGCTGGTCCATTACTCTGTTTGCCAAGTACGCCCCGCTGATAACAAAAGCTGCGACACCTAACCTTGAGACACCCAAGATATTATTGACGTTATACGAAGAACGATAAACAAAGAGTAACCAATTGCTTCACCTGAATAAACAACCGCTGAATGATGCCACTATATAGTAGCAATCATGACCGCGATATTATTGTTAGACTTTGATGGATGAATGGCAACAGCACCACGCCTTTTTAATATCAGTATTTTTTAGAACTGTAACTGACCCTCGCCCACGCTTACAACGTGCGCTGAAATCACTACCAATAGAACGTACTGAGAATAAGAGCGCTTTGACTCGCTGACACATTCATATATGTACCAAGTTTACTGATGATAAAATATAAGTACCGTAGCTTTACACCCTATATTACTGATATTAATGTGAGCGCTGCTCATTATTTCAGGTAAAAAAGAAGCCATTGAAAAAGCCCATGTGCTTTATGAAACCCACGATTTACGTTCTACCGTTAATGAACATCTACACACGCTAATCACAATATTAGCCACACTTGCCACTATGTCCTAAAGACTGTCTTATCGTTGTCATGCGTACTCATAGGATACAAATATGAAACGCATTTTGATCAACGCCACTCAAAACGAAGAGATTCGTGTCGCCTTATGTAAAGGCAACCACCTGTACGATTTCGACCTAGAAAACCGTACCCGTGAACAAAAAAAATCTAATATTTACAAAGGTCATGTGACCCGTGTCGAGCCATCGCTCGAAGCAGTATTTGTCGAATATGGTTCTCAACGCCAAGGATTTTTGCCAATCCGTGAAATCTCTGCTGAATACCTAAGCGGCAACCCACGTGACGAAAACATCAAAAAACTGATTAAAGAAGGCGACGAGCTAATCGTCCAAGTTGAAAAAGAAGAGCGCGGCAATAAAGGCGCTGCCCTATCGACGTATGTGTCATTAGCAGGTCGCTACCTAGTATTAATGCCAAACAACCCTCGCGGTGGTGGTATCTCACGTCAAATCTCGGGCAAACTGCGTGAAGATATGAAGCGTATGCTGAGCAACCTTGATTTACCAAAAGGCATGAGTGTCATCATTCGTACTGCTGGTATTGGTAAAACGCAAGAAGACTTGCAGCACGATTTAAATCACTTGCTCAACATTTGGCAAGCCATTCAAGAACAAAACCAAAAATACCCATCACCGCGCTTGGTTCACCAAGAAGCGGGCGTTGTCACACGTGCTGTTCGTGATTATCTGCGTGATGATATCGCTGAGATTTGGATTGATAACGAAAACGCTTATATTGAAGCGGCTGGGTTTATCGATGCGGTAATGCCAAAACAAGCCGAAAAGCTACGCAAATATACCGATTATGAGCCGATGTTTTCGCGCTTCAATATCGAAAAGCAAATCGAAACCGCTTATCAGCGTGAAGTACGCTTGCCATCAGGTGGTTCAATCGTTATTGACCAAACAGAAGCACTGGTCTCTATTGATATTAACTCAGCTAAGTCAACCAAAGGTTCAGACGTTGCTGAGACCGCTTACCATACCAACTTAGAAGCAGCCGATGAGATTGCTCGTCAGCTTCGTTTGCGTGATATGGGTGGTTTGATCGTTATTGATTTCATTGACATGAATGACAATAAGCACCAAAAAGAAGTAGAAAAACGTCTAATCGACGCGACCAAATATGACCGTGCGCGCGTTCAATTTGGTGATATTTCTAAATTTGGTCTGATGGAAATGAGCCGTCAGCGTCTACGTCCTTCATTAGAAGAGTCAACAGGCTATATCTGCCCACGTTGTCATGGCAACGGTATGATTCGTGACTTGCGCTCATTGTCGCTATCTATCATGCGTCAAATTGAGCAAATCGCTCTAAAAGAACGTCAAGGTGAAGTACAAGCAGAAGTCCCAACAGACATCGCAGCATTCTTATTAAATGAAAAGCGCGATAGCTTGGTTTATCTTGAGCAAGACAGTGGCACTCGTATCACTATTTTGCCACACGCGCATTTAGAATCACCAAACTTCAAGCTTCATTTCAACCGTGATGGCTTTGCACCATCGAGCTATGAGCGTATCACTGATACTCAGCAACAAGAGCACAGTGACCTTGGCTACAACGTTGACTGGCAGACTGCTGAAAAAGAGCGTCCTGAACAGCAACCTACTCGCCAGCCTCGTAAAACTGCAGATGATAAGCAGAACCGCTCAAACATTCAGCAAAATGCAGCCACGCAAACGCAGAACGATACGGTAAATCATAGCAATGATCGTCGTAATCATAAAAATACCAACGACGTGTCGCCTGCACATGCACCGCAAGCTAATAAAACTGCTAGTGTTGCCGCTCCAGTAGCACCGCAGACACAGAGTGTCGAAGCTACTGCTCAACCAAAAGCCGTTGCATGGTTATCAAACCTATTTGCTCAAGCACCACAAGCCACTACGACACCTAGTGTCAGTAGCCGAGATGCCGCTCAAGCAATCGAAGCGCTAGTAAACACTGGCGCGCAAAGCTTAGGCTCGTTTGGTCAAGTTGATAGCAATGCCTTGAATAATGCCGCTGCAACTGGTGAGCAGCCAATTCAACAAAGCAACAGTCAGAAAAACGACAGCCAACAGTCAGATAACAACGCTAATCGTCAACAGGCGCGTCGTAATGATAGCGATACTGATGACAGCAGCAATGAAGACAGAAGAAGACGTAAGCCGCGTAAGTCTAGATCTTCTAAGCCGCGTCAAAGAAAAGAGACAACTGACGAGAATACTGGCAACGTAAACAGTAGCTCAGAAAGTACTAACTCAAACAATGCTGATGACAAATCGTCTGATACTCAAGACCAAAGACAGCAAGACAAGCGTCAAAACGATAACAGACGCACGAACGATCGCAATCGTAATAACCGCCAAGATAGCAGTCAACAGAACAGCAATCGTAACGCAAGCGAGCGCAGTGATGCTGACAGCTCTAAAGCAGATGAGCAAACTCGTACTAAGCGTAAATCGCATAGCCAACGCGGCTCACGCGGTAAGCTAGAGCGCGGTGAGACACTAACGGCTGACAACGTTAAGCAGGGCAAACAGCAGAACGCTAGAAACAACGATGCTGCCAATAGCAAAAATCAGCATAGTGCACGTCGCAATCAAGACCCTAACGAGGTCGTGCTACAGGTCAATGAAGCGCCAACTGAGTTAAAAGCCCCTGAAGTGGTGCATCTATCTTTAGATGATAGCAAATCCACACAGGCCAAAACTCAGCCTAGTGAGCAGCAAAGCGCGACAAACAACATA
Source organism: Psychrobacter sp. Ps1 (assembly GCF_022129425.1). Taxonomy (NCBI): domain Bacteria; kingdom Pseudomonadati; phylum Pseudomonadota; class Gammaproteobacteria; order Moraxellales; family Moraxellaceae; genus Psychrobacter; species Psychrobacter sp. Ps1. Next base: position 116,605 of record NZ_JADQAN010000010.1, read on the forward strand.
GCAAAAGATGAGCATTCAAACGAAACAGCTGCTCAAAAACTTACTGATAAGCACAGTAGCAATGAGCAGAACACTGATAAGCAAAAAACCACTGCTTCGAACGCTGATAAGAAAAGCGATAACGAAAAAAGTATGGTGGAAGCAAATGCCAATCAGGTAAATGACGATAAGCGTGCATCTACCGAACAAGCTAAGGTGCAAAACGATGTACCTAAGCATGAGCAGGCTGCTGAAGAGAAAAAAGCACTTGTAGCTGTAGAGGCACCATCCACCTCTATGAGTAACACCGAAAGCCAAGCGGAAGCTCCAACGTTGGTAACTGCTGATGCTGAAAAAGCTACAGAGACTCCAAAACAGCAGGAAACCAAGACTGCTGAAAATGTGAGTAAGGGTGATGAAGCTCAAAATACTCAGGCTGACAGTAATAGTGCAAGCACAAGTAGTGTGAGTAACTCAGCACTTGAGCTAACCCATGAAGCACTATTTGGCACACGTTACGTGACTGCTGAAAAGTTTGGGCAAGCGAGTAACGATCCACGTGTAGTACTCGCTCAGCAAGCCGCTCAAGCGGACAAGCCAGCTGCTACTAATGTGCCAGCAATACGTGGTACGGTTGGTGAGTTTATTCGCACCACGCTACCAGAGGCGCAAACTCGCTTAGCAGAAGAAGGCATTATCAACTGCTTTATCGCGACTATTGCTTTGCATAATGAGCAATCTCAGAGTACTGATAACAGTCCTAATACTGCTAGCCAGAGCTTTGACTTTAGCAACTATGGCTATCAACCATTGGCTGCCGACTACCTCGCACGCTTTGAAGCGATGACCAAAGCTGTCAGTCAATTCGCAGCAGCACAAGGTAAGACAGACGTTGAGCCACGTGCTATCACTAAGCGTGCTAGCAACGATCCACGCGGACAGCATCCTGATTATCAGGAACCCGCTGTATTGAGCGTACCTGCTGAACAAGTAAGTGACGCGGAACCAGCTATCACTGAGCAAACCGATAGCAAAGTCGATGCGCATGACGTTGAAGCAACTGCCCTCGCCAATCAGACACAGACAGAAAACGTCAGTGCTGATAGTGAGCAATTGCTAGAAGTCGAGCGTGCTCAGTCAGAAGCTAAGGACGCAGAAGTCGAAATCCCTGCAGAGCAAACTGGCAATGAAGTAGAAGATGCTGCAGAAAACATAGCTGCAGAGACTGAGCAGACGACTGAATCGGCAGTAGTAGAAGCTACTAAAGAGACTAGCAAAGAAGACAGTCAGGCAGCTAAGTCTAAGACGACTATAGCCAGCTATAAAAACATGATCGAAAATGTGGCTGAGCAATTACTACCACAGACCGGTATGTTCAATCTGACTACGCCAAAAGTACCAAAGGCGCGCAGTCGTAAGCCTAAGACGGATCATAAGAAGCCGACGCAGGCTGAAAAGCTTGCATCTGATGATACAGACAGCGACAGCTAGTCATATAAGCTCAAACGTAAAAGCCCCAAAGCTATTCGTAGCTTTGGGGCTTTTTATTTTAATACAGTCAAACTTACTTGCTAATTCAAACGAGAGACAATAAAAAGCAGATAAGCTTAGTGCGCAGAAGACGCTGTGTCATCTTTACCACGCATTTTGCCAATAGTAGTAACAATAGCTACTACAATAGCGCCAACAATCAGTCCGACTAATCCATTTAACAATGACGCGGTTAACCCTTCAAATACCCCAGTAAGATGGGCAATGTCTTCTACACTGTGATGCAAAAAGCCGATACCGTGAACGATAATACCGCCGCCCACCAAGAACATCGCAATCGTGCCCGCTATGGACAAAAATTTCATAAGCTTTGGCGCAGCTGCAAGCATAAACTCGCCAAACTTGCGCTTACTATCACCTGCTTGTGAGTTTTCAATCAAATGCAGACCCGCATCATCAATCTTGACGATGCCTGCAACTAAGCCGTAGATACCGACGGTCACGACAGCAGCCACTATCGAAAGTACGATGCCTTTTTGGACAATATCGCCACCAGCTGCTGTAATTGCGCCTAAAGAGATAACAATAATCTCAGCTGACAAGATAAAATCGGTACGTATGGCACCTTTGATTTTGTCCTTTTCAAACGCGACCAAATCTACCGACTCATCTGCGTTGGCTTTTAAACGGGCATTTTGCTCTTCATCATGAGGCAACAACTTCGGCCAAAACTTGTGAATGACCTTCTCAGCCCCTTCATAACTCAGGTATAACCCTCCGATCATCAACAGCGGAGTAATCAACCACGGTATAAAATAACTGATCAATAGCGCCGCTGGTACTAAAATCACTTTGTTCACGGCAGAGCCTTTGGCAACTGCCCAAATGACGGGGAGCTCACGATTTGGCTTAACCCCTGTGACCTGCTCGGCATTGAGTGCTAAATCATCACCAACTAAGCCCGCGGTTTTTTTGGCAGCGACTTTGGTCATGACGCTTACATCATCCATTAAAACACTGATGTCATCGAGTAAGGTTAATAAACTGGCACCTGCCATGTGTGCTCCTTAAAGCAAATTTGTTAAAGTAAGTCGTTCTCAAATGGTTCATACAATGCACTTTATACAGATTTTTATAGAAACAATGCGATTAGCCATAGATTACAAGTTCAAGCAACTATGTTAAATAGCACAAATGTATCTTGTTTTTTGAATTTATGTTGATAGCTATTCTTTAAAGTTGGCTTTACTGATACTTCTTGGCTGCCTTCCGTTCGCTATTATTTGGCGTAAATATGGTAATATGAAGGATGTTATTACCTATCTTTTATTATCAATAAGTTATAAAAACTTCTTCAATGTTAGACCTTTAAAACACTGCCAAGACACATTACTATATAGAAAAGTTTATAGCGCTTTTTATAACGAACTCATGATTAGGCGCGACGCCTATAGGAAACCCGTATGCCGTTCCCCACTATCAAAAATACCACCTTACGTAATCCTCTTTCTCGTACCGTTCTATCTCGTTTTATGATGAGTGCGCTGTTAGTTGGTATCGCTGCTGGCTGCTCAAACAATGCCGCTGATGCAACCAGCAATACTAGCGTTGTAAACGCTGCCCAGACAAAATCCACTGCTACTAAGCCCTCAGCTGGTAATGATGCAACCGTGGTGAAGGCATTACAGGCAAATCTAAAGAGTTCTGGTATCGAGGAAACTATCGTTTCAGCTGTACCGACAGATATGGATGATATTTATTGGGTGACCGCTGAAGGTCTACCTTCTTTCTTTACTGATAAAGCTGGCAAGCATATTATTCAAGGTCAGATCATTGCTGTGGGTGATGCCGCTCCGGTTGATATCAGTGCTGCATTGGTTGCTACGACAGCACAAGAAGCGCTAAAAGCCGTCGATAAAAAAGACATGGTGATTTATCCAGCGAAAGGTGAAACCAAAGCCGTTATTTATGCCTTTACCGACGCAGACTGTGGCTACTGTCGCAAACTACATTCAGAAATGGATGATATCAATGCGCGCGGTATCGAGGTTCGTTATTTGGCATGGCCACGCAGTCAAGAGTCTGTACCAAAGATGGAAGCGATCTGGTGTAGTCAGGATCGTAAAGCTGCGATGGATCAAGCAAAAATCGGTGCCAATGTACAATCCCCTAGCTGTGCTAACCCCGTGCAAGAACATATGGCTCTAGGCTCAAGACTTGGTGTGCGCGGTACGCCTGCGGTATTTACTGAGACAGGACAACAAGTAGGTGGCTACTTGCCTGCAGCAGAATTGGCACAAGCAGTAGGCGCTAACTAATCATTTGAGTTATTAATATTAGTCACTCATATTAGAGTGACTAATATTGGCAATCAAGCATAAATGACATATACATATGCCAAACAAGATTGAAGCTACCGCTTTTTTATAATCGTCAGCTGATATAACCTTGATGATGTTGTCTTTCTAAACTTGGCCTTTATAGCATTGGCCTTTATGACATCGCTCTTTATGAGATTGTATAGACGTCACAATGCCTTGTCGGTATGATACGATAAAGCGCGATGCAAAATGAGCAACACCCTTTTTATTTGAGTTTTTTTATTCAACTATGATGAAGTAGATAGGCAGGCAGCACTAGACAATGCGCACAGACGTTATGTTTGATGTCTCAGACTCATTTGACACTGTCATCGCTTATACTGACTTCATTGTATTTAACCTCTTGAGGATACTGTGAGTAATTCCATCAAACTAGCGATACTTGGTCTGGGCACCGTCGGAACGGGCGTGATCAATCTGATCAATGACAATTTAAATGAGCTAAAACGCCGTAGCGGACACGACATTATTATTACCGAAGTTGGTACGCGTCGTCAGCGTGATGATATTGATACCAATATCATGCAAAACAGCGATCTGATGGCAATTGCCGCAAGCGATAATGTCGATATTGTTATCGAAGTGATTGGTGGTACTACCTTAGCCAAAGACGTCATTATGCAGGCCATCAAAAACGGCAAACATGTAGTCACGGCAAACAAGGCTCTACTCGCTGAACACGGTAATGAGATTTTTGCCTTCGCTGAAGAAAACAATGTGCATGTTGCTTATGAAGCAGCGGTAGCAGGCGGTATTCCAATTATCAAAGTAATGCGTGAAGCACTGGCCGCCAACAAAATCGACTGGCTCGCTGGTATCATCAACGGTACTGGTAACTTTATCATGACCGAAATGCGTGATAAGGGCCGTCCTTTTACCGACGTATTGAGCGAAGCACAAGAGTTAGGTTATGCAGAAGCAGATCCTACTTTTGATGTTGAAGGTATTGATGCCGCTCATAAATTGGCGCTACTCGCCTCTATCGCTTTTGGTATTCCGCTACAGTTTGATAAAGTCTACTGTGAAGGTATTACTGGTATTACCCTGCAAGACGTGAATTATGCCGAAGAGCTTGGCTACCGTATCAAGCATTTAGGGTTTGCAGTACGCCGCGATAGCGAAAACGATGGTGACGCAGGGGTTGAATTACGCGTACACCCAACACTTATTCCACAAGATGCGCTATTGGCGAACGTCAATGGTGTAAAAAACGCAGTATTGGTTAACTCACATCCACTTGGCCAGACGCTCTATTGCGGCGATGGCGCTGGTGCTGGTGCAACTGCTTCTGCAGTGATGGCCGATGTCATGGACTTGGTTCGTGTACTGGGTAGCAAAGACCGCGACGATCAGAGCAACACTGGACATCATGTCCCGCATTTAGCATTTATCCCTGACCAGCTATCAGACACGCCTATATTGCGTGCTGATCAGATGGTAACTGGATATTATTTACGTGTGCATGCTTATGATAGCCCAGGCGTATTGGCAGATATCACCCGCATCCTAAGTGATGCCGGTATCAATATTGATGCAATCTTGCAAAAGCCTGCGCATAAAGTAGGTCAAGTGCCAGTGATTATTCTGACGCTACCTGTGGTCGAGAGTCAGATGAATCTTGCTATCGAAAAAATTGAAAAGTTAGAGACCATTACTGATAAAGTGGTACGTATACGATTAGATGAGCTAGCATAAACCACATACTGAAGAAGACAGATGCTTATAATATAAGCAAAAGCTAGCCAATCGGCATCTGATTTCTTGGTAGATACTTAATCAAAACGCACAACAAGGAATAATAACGATGTCAAATGATGCAATTGTAATCCTAAACGGCGCACGTACACCAATGGGTGGCTTTCAAGGCGCACTAAAAGACATGAGTGCTACCGAGCTGGGCGCCGCCGCTATCAAAGCTGCTGTCGAACGCTCAGGTGTTAGCGCTGACAGTGTCGATGAAGTCATTATGGGTTGTATCTTGACGGCAGGTCTGGGTCAAGGCCCTGCTCGTCAAGCCATGCGTAAAGCAGGTCTACCGGATGCGACTGGTGCTGTCACGATCAATAAGCTTTGTGGTTCAGGCCTAAAAGCAGTCATGCAAGCGCATGATGGTATCAAAGCGGGCAGCTTCAACGTCGCTGTTGCAGGTGGCATGGAGTCAATGACCAATGCACCGTATATCATGCCAGGTTCACGTGGCGGCTATCGTATGGGTCATAAAGAAGTTAAAGACCATATGTTCTTAGATGGCCTAGAAGATGCCGATACTGGCAAGCTTATGGGTATGTTTGCTCAAGAAATGGCTGATGAAAAAGGCTATACACGCGAGCAAATGGATGAGTTTGCTATTGAGTCATTGAACCGTGCGCTGACGGCTATCAAAGACAACCACTTTAAAGATGAGATTGAGCCTGTTACGTTTGCCACTCGCAAAGGCGAGCAAACTGTTGATACCGATGAGCAACCTGCCCTTGCCAACGCTGATCGCATTCCTACTTTGCGTCCAGCATTTGCTAAAGACGGTACAATTACTGCCGCAAACGCTAGCTCAATCTCAGACGGTGCTGCAGCTGTCGTCGTTATGAAAGAATCTCAAGCGAATGCTGAAGGTCTTGATTATCAAGCTCGCATTGTTGCTACTGCCTCAAACTCACGTCACCCAAGCGAGTTCACCATTGCGCCAATCGGCGCCATTGAAAAAGTATTAACAGGTGCTGGCTGGTCAGTAGATGATGTAGATCTGTGGGAAATTAACGAAGCCTTTGCGATGGTTACTATGGCTGCAATGGACGAGCTAAAACTTGACCATGCCAAAGTAAATATCGAAGGCGGTGCATGTGCCCTTGGTCATCCAGTAGGCTGTTCAGGTGCTCGTATTCTGATTACGCTTATCAACTCTCTAAAGCGCACTGGCGGCAAAAAAGGCGTCGCAACGTTGTGTATCGGTGGTGGTGAAGCGGTAGCCGTTGCTATTGAACTTGCTTAAATAAAGCAGGTCTAACTGACTTAAAGTAAGTTAGCTAAATAATACTTAGATAATTATTGTTTATTGAGAAACCGCATTGCTAATGGTAATGCGGTTTTTTTGTGTCTGCTTTCTTTCGATGAATGTTGAATATTACTCTGTGTAAAGTCTCGTTAACTTCTACCCCCTCCTATGTTATGCCACTTACAGCCTATTACACGCAATTACTGCAAGCGCACACTTTGCTACCTTGCTTATATATCTCATCAAAAATCACGGTGTTAGGATAGCTACAAGTTGATAGGGAAGCTATTCATTTGGCTTACCATTAACTGTAATAAATACGGTTCTACTAAAAATTAATAACAACATCAACCATTACACTATAAAAAATAAACTCGCAAAAAAGGAATATAACAATGAGTCAACTAATCCGTTTAAAAGATATTCAAGCTACTCATCAAGACTTAATTGGTGATGACTATTATGACCCAACGCACAAAACTGCTTACGGTATCAATGAAGAAAAAATCGGTAAAATCGAAGGTGCCTTAGTAGAAGACACTACTGGTCGTATTCGTTACTTAATCGTAGATGCAGGCGGCTGGTTTAGTTCAAAAGAAGTACTGGTACCAGCAGGTTTAGCCCGTATCGTTGGTGATGATGTCTTCTTTGATAGCTTGACCAAAACACAAGTAGAAGCCATGGAAGTATATGATCACGATTACCAGTACAGCTATAAAGAGCAGTATGAAAGAGATCGTCAAGCATTTACTGCTGATACACTCCCTGTAGAAGATCGCGTTGATATTGCAGATCATTCTTATGACGCACCAAATACGCTAGAGCTATTAGAAGAGCGTCTGACAGTGAATAAAGATCGTATCGTCGCTGGCTTAGTAAAAGTAGGTAAGCATGTCGTTACTGAAGAGCGCAATGTCGATGTAGATCTAGAAGAAGAACATGCCAATATCCAACGTACTAGCGTAGATCGCCCAACAGATCGTCGTATTGGTGATCTCGATGCTACTGAAACAGTTGAAGTTGAGCTACAGGCCGAACGTGCTCGTGTCAGCAAAGAAACCTATGTTTCTGAAGAAGTAAATGTTGGCAAGACGACCAATCATCACACTGAAACTGTGGTTGAGACCATTCAACGCGAAGAGCTAGATGTTGATGGTGACGGCAACGTGGTTGACCGTGAAGGTAACTTAGTAGACCGTGATGGTATCACAGCAGAAGATGTACGCCGTGCTCGTGGCATGTAATATGCTAATAAGTCATAGTTTAACGACGTAAATTTCCTATATCGTCAGTTAAATATGATAGTAATAATCAGCTAAACTCATATGTTTGGCCATTAAGATCAGAGCATGTCTCTGGTCTTTTTTGTATTCATAACATGAGCGAATGGTTTATAGTATTAAATGTAGCTAGTTAATATATGTAGTTGGCATATAACGTTTTAGATTGTTGAAAACTCATCATTTTATAATTATAAAGGAACAACAATGACTACTGAAAATGGAAACAGCCTTTACCAAGATGACTTGGATAAAGAACAAAATATCTCAACGAAGCAGACGAATAATACCGTCAATGTTGGACACTTAGAGCTATTAGAAGAGCGTCCTGTCATTAACAAAGAACGCTTAGATGTGGGTAAAGTAACCGTCACCAAGCATTCACGTACTAAGACTGTTGAAGTGCCAATTGAGTTGGTAGAAGAATATATCACCATTCGTACTGATTATCATGACGCAGAAAGCCAAGATTTACTCTCTGGTAACTACGATGAAAAAGACATATTGCGCCACGTCGAGCCTTCTTTGGATAGCAAAGCTGTAGTGACCATTAATGGTAAACAAATAGAGATTGGCGATGAACCGATTGATATTGTGCTATCTCGCCAAGTGGCTACTATTACCAAAGACACCTACGCTATTCAAGACATCGAAATTAACAAAAGCACCCATGTGCATACTGATAGCATTCAAGTAGAGCTCAAGCATGAAGAGTTAGATGTGACTGAAGAAGGTCTGTTGGCTCATGGTTCTGATACAACTCCGTTAAAATAAGCGCTGATAGGGGAGTTTCCTAAAAACTGTGTAACTGCTTATAATCCACTAACAGGAGAATAAGCAATGACTAACCAAACTGACATC
>NZ_JADQAN010000011.1:0-118080 GCF_022129425.1 Psychrobacter sp. Ps1
CTATGATCTTAGAATGAAGCTGTTTGCTGGTATCATTAATTCCGAGCTTAAATTATGACTTTTGCAAGAGGTCTAATCTAATTAATTTTAAATGAGTGGCATTTAGTTTTTAAGCATTTGCCTCTTAAAGTAATTAGTAGTTACTTGTCCTATCTAGAATAGAAAAGCCGTCCATACGTTTGTATAGGCGGCTTTTTGTTGAAAGTAAGTTAGCAGTATCGGTACAGGATGTTTTCTTAGCAACTGGATAAAATATTGGCGGATGTTCATAAGTGACTAGTCATACCTGACTCTTGCAGGACTTAACTAATAAAAACGCCTTGGTGATACCTGTTTTTGTCATATTATTTTAAGGTATGGATGATAAGAAGCTGATCAATTCCCAAGAGTTTTATTGATTATACTTTATGATAAAGTGTATATTAATTTATATACCTATTATATAAATGGATTTTCTTATGTATATAACGACCAACCAAGCACCTGACGGAAAGTGCCGAAGATGAGGAGTATGCCTTAAAAAGTTTCTCAGCAGGGTTTGATTTCAATCCTTACCTAATGAAAAGTACTCAGATTGAAAATTTTCTAACAGCGATATTTGAAGGTGCTGAATCCGATAGGTTTTAGATGAGTAGCCTTTACATATCATAAGAGTCATCTATTTTAATTGGCGTAAAAAAGCCGTCTATAAAGTATCTTTTGATTTAGATAATTTTTTTATAAATAAGGTTTCTTATGCATATCACTACCAACCAACCTTTAGAAAATAGAAAAAGACATGGTGAGCATATTACTCTCAGCCTAACGTATATTGGCAGAAATAGTGACAGTAATAATGGCATAGGGTTGGCTCGTCTGCTTGAGCAATGGCGAAGGAAAAATGAAAAAAGTGGTGTAACCTCAGCGCTTGTCGTGAATGACAATTACTTTATTCAAAATATTGAAGGTCCAAGACCTCTTATCAATGAAATACTAGTAAAATTAATCAGTGAGTACTCTTACCTAGTACCCCACATCAGTGAGATTGAGGAAATAGAAGAACGTAGGTGGGATGGGTTTTTAATAAAATATTTAACATCAAGTGCAGAAGATGAAGCATATACCCTAAAAAGCTTCTCGGCAGGTGCTGACTTTAATCCGTATCTAATGAAAAGCACTCAGATTACAAGCTTCCTGAAAACTATCTTTGCGGATAGCGAATCTAATAAGTCTTAGATGATTTCTCTATTCTGATTGGCGTAAAAAAGCTGACTATACGTGTGTATAGGCGGCTTTTTTATTCAGTAAAAGGTGTTATTAAAAATTTATTTTCCTAATATTACCAATCTCCCACCCCGAAAAATTGACACCATCATCAACTAGTAAGTTATCGTTATTAGGTTCGAACGGTCTTACCCCTGACATGATAAGGCCATTTATTTTATCTTTTTGTTCGTCCGATAAACTGTCCCACCATACAGGTGAAATAAATGTATTTTCAGCAACTCCAAAAAAGAACCTTATTAGCGCACTAAAAATTTTGTTATCTTCTAAAGCTAGTAGTGAGCTGATAAAACTTAACACTTTGGCAGAGTCTTTTGACCAACTGAAAATTACATACCCTTTACCGTCACTAGAAAACGAATTAAACACTAAGTGATCAGCAACAATATTTAAGTCACCTAAATCTTGGATTAAATTTCCATCAAAGTCATTCATAGGGGCAACAACTGAAGAAACAGCGACAGGCATAGGTGCTGTTGAATCAATAATAAGATGGCTTAAATTGCCAACTGATTTTCCTAAGAGCTGATCATCAAGTTCAGATTTAAGCTCCGATAATTCTGAGAGAGCAGTATTGATCCCTTTCTGTTGATCTGCAACAAAATTTTGAATAGATAGTTGACCTAATAAATGCTTACCCTTATCACCATTTTTAGCAAACTCGGAGTTGTTAAGTCCACCTTCTTTAGCATAAAGCTCCTTCGCTACTGAGCGATACATTAGGGCTAAGCACTGCTCGTCATCTCCAACAAACTCTCTATCTTCAATACAAGAAAAAAGAGACTTGTCATGTTTTGAACAGAACCCTTTAAAGGTAGAAGCTTGATTAATTCCTATTTTTTCTGGAACTAGCTTTCCTTTATTTTTTATAATATTCGCTAAGTTTATTTTTAATCCTAAAACATGACCGCTTTCATCTGCAATTTCTTTTAGGCTGCTACTTTTTGAGACGGTATGAGCATTGATAATTTTTTTACTGCACTCATGCTTTAAATCAGAAGAGACATAACAACACTTTCGAGAAGCGTTATTTTGACTATGAGTAATAGCTTCGCCTTTATTCACAGGAGAATCATTCTCACGTCCAAGATGACAATGTTTGAATTTCTTTCCTGAACCGCACCAACACTTCTCATTACGTCCTATTTTCATAAATCACTACCCTTTTTAAGCTTGCTGATAAGTCTAGCGCAGGCTGATTGTTCAGCTTAACTTTCTAAATCCCAAAAGCGTTACCCAATCTCAACACTCGTCACATTCTGAAAGCCTCTTGGCAACTGCCCACCACGATTACCGCGAACACCCGTATAGTTAGCCAAATCATTTGGCTTGAGTGTCACATGGCGTTTGCCAGCAGTAATGACAAGGCTGTCTTGCTGACTAAGTGGTGTGATAGCAAGTACCTCTTCGCCATCTTTCAGTTTAATAAGTTTGTTCCCTTTACCGCGAGCTTGTTCAGGCAAATCATCAAGAGCAAATATCAGTAGATATCCTGCATTGGTCGCAACGGCAACATGATCAGGTGTCACACGCACATTGCTATTTTCACCTTCTGTATTAGCAGCCGTCTCTACTGGTACGTCGATACGTGCAACAGGGAGCAAGCGACTATCAGTTGCTAGGTTAATGACGTTTTTACCAGCTTTTTGGTTGCTATCGAGATTACCAATGGTATTGATAAAACCATAACCTGCCGAGCTGGCAAGGATAATGCGTTGATCGTTATCACCCGTTAGTAGCTGCTCAAAGCTAGCGCCTGCTGGCGGCTTTAATACGCTAGTCAATGGATCGCCTTGACCACGTGCAGATGCTAAATTATGCGCATCGATACTATAGCTGCGTCCCGTACTGTCGAGTACGTAAATCCTTTCGTTTGATTTGCCGCGCACGTGCGCTTGATAGCTGTCACCTGAGCGGTAACTCATACCAGCAGCATCGACATCATGGCCCTTGGCGGCACGAATCCAACCTGCCTTTGATAAGATGGCAGTGACCGGCTCACTCGGTACGAGATCTGACTCTTTCAGTGCTTGTGCTTCTTCGCGTTCTGCCAATGGTGATACACGCTCATTGCCATGTTCTTTCATATCGGCAGTAAGCTCATCGATCATCAGATTGGTTAGACTGTCTGGATTGTCTAAGTATTCTTGAATGATGGCACGTTCGGCAGCAAGTTCATCTTGCTCGCGGCGCAGCTCAATCTCTTCTAATTTTGCCAACTGACGCAAACGAATATCCAAGATAGCATTGGCTTGAATGTCAGTCAGGTCATAATCCTGCATCAAGGTCGCTTTTGGATCATCCTCTTCACGAATGATGCGAATCACTTCATCAATATTCAGATAAGCAATCAGTAAGCCCGCCAAGATATGTAAGCGTTTATCGATTTTATCTAGGCGATATTGCAAGCGTCGCGTGACCACCGAGCGGCGACAGATTAACCATTCTTCCAAGACTTCCTTTAAGTTTTTCACCTGCGGCTTACCATTTAAGCCAATCATATTCATATTGACGCGGTAATTGCTTTCTAGGTCAGTACTGGCAAACAGGTGACTCATGACACGATCGACATCGACTCGCGTTGAGCGCAACTCAAGGACGATACGGCAGGCATTTTCGTGATCTGATTCATCATGAATATCCGTCACCCAAGGCAGCTTTTTATCGGTCATAAGCTTAGCTATTTGCTCTTGGATTTTGTTGCCTGAAACTTGGTAAGGAAGCGCATCAATGATGACGAGGTTTTTTTCTTTAGGGTCAACATGAAAGGTGGCACGCATCTTATAACTGCCACGTCCAGTTTCGTACATCGCTTGCAAATCTTTTTTGCTAGTGATGATTTCCGCTGGTGTCGGTAGGTCAGGTGCAGGTATCGATTGGGTAAGCTGCTTAACCGATAGCTCTGGGTTTTTAAGCAATCGAATAGCCGCACGTACCACTTCATTAAGATTATGCGGTGGAATATCTGTTGCCATACCAACCGCGATACCTGTCGTACCGTTTAATAAAATATTAGGCAGGCGGGCAGGTAGGGTCGTTGGTTCTTGCATCGTGCCATCGAAGTTATCTTGCCAATCGACCGTGCCTTGTCCGAGTTCTGCGAGCAAAGTATTGGCATAAGCTGACATTTTAGCTTCGGTATAACGCATCGCCGCAAAGGATTTCGGATCATCTGGGCTACCCCAGTTACCTTGACCAGTGATAAGCGGATAGCGATAACTAAACGGCTGAGCCATCAGTACCATTGCCTCGTAACAAGCGATATCACCATGCGGATGGTATTTACCCAATACGTCACCGACCGTACGGGCGGATTTCTTGGCCTTAGCAGATGACTTTAGCCCAAGTTCGCTCATGGCATAGACGATGCGACGTTGGACAGGTTTTAGACCGTCAGCGATATTTGGCAGCGCCCGATCCATGATGACGTACATGGCATAGTTGAGATAGGCTTGTTCAGTGAACTCTGCGACTGAACGAGTGTCCATCGGCTCATTGGGAATAATTGGGGCGATCGTATGATCAATAACATCAGACATAAAATAGGATTCACTTATCAGTTTTAATAGGTATAGATAATTGGTTCAAGCATACAAATAGGATAGTGCTATCGTAAAGGATATTGCACCAATTAAAAAGACGTATATCAGAATATACGACATCTCGTGACGTGCTTAAAACAAGCGCTTATAAGGGTCTTTTATAGTGTGGTGATTCATAGCTTTTATAGATCAAGTTAAGTATAGTAAATCTAATATTTGTTTTTTATATGGTTAATAGATGTCTTAAGGTTGAATCCTTTTTATTTAAGATATTTTGTCTATCATCAATCCAAAAACAGTAGGTTCAAAATAGTTCTAATGCAAAACTAATAACTGAAAGTATGACAGTTAATAGACTAAATAAGACGGCTGCTTTGCCTATTTAGATAGCATTAACCATATATTGACACGGACAAGTCGCTACTGAATTATCTTACAATAAGGAATTTCTGTTATGTCATGTGACCCTTTATCTCAAGTTTCTGCCTCTACAATGCTAAAAAACGAAAGTAAGCACCTAGGGAAAAACTCTACTAGAAATGTACTATTGATTACTGCTATAACCAGTCTAGGATTGACAGCCTGTAGCCCTTCACAAATGAGCAAAACGCTACCAGCCGAGACAAGCAGCACAGTCAATCAAGATGCAGCAGTGGTGTCAGAGTCTATCATGGCGTCACCCAGTGTTAAGCCCTCAGTCATCAGCCAACAGATGATGATACGTTCTGCGGCGCAGACAGGTATCGTACGCCCATTACCGAGCATCATAGTCACGCCAGAGGCAAAAGACAACTATCAGAAAAACGCAGCCAATCCTGTACATCGAACTACGGATATGGCGGTATCAACCTTGTCTATCGATACCGATACGGGCAGCTACGCCAATGTGCGCCGCTATTTAAACGAGGGTCAACTACCACCTGTTGATGCCGTACGGGTAGAGGAATTGATTAATTATTTTAATTATCAATTTGATGATGGCAAACGCTTAGGTAGTGCCCCATTTGTTGTATCAAATGAGGTAGTGGACTCGCCTTGGGATAGAGCAGATCAGGATAACAAAATCGTCAAAGTCGGTATCAAAGCCGTTGATAGTAGCTGGTCGCAAAAAACGGATAAGCAATCTATGCCACCTGCCAATCTCGTATTTTTAGTAGATGTCTCAGGCTCTATGTCGTCACGCGATAAGCTGCCATTGGTTCAGTCGTCGCTTAAGCTGTTGACGGAGCAAATGCGCGCCCAAGACAGCATCAGTATTGTGACCTATTCAGGTAGTACTAGTGTGGCGTTGCCTGCGACCAGTGGTGACCAAAAAGCAAAAATATTGGCTGCTATCGAGGAGTTGAATGCCTCAGGCTCAACCAATGGAGAAGACGCTCTGAAATTGGCCTACAGGCAAGCTGAACAAGGACTAAAAAAGAACGGTATCAATCGAATCATGATGTTAACGGATGGCGATTTTAACGTTGGTATTAGTGATGTCGATGAGATGCTGGATTTGGTCAAAGCCAATCGCGATCGCGGTATCTCTTTGTCTACCGTTGGCTTCGGTCGTGGTAATCTGAATGATCACATGATGGAACAGATGGCGGACAACGGCAATGGAAATTACAGCTATATTGACAGCTTAACTGAAGCAAAAAAAGTCTTTGGGGATGAGTTAGCTGCGACATTTAACACCGTCGCTAAAGACGTAAAAGTCCAAGTTGAGTTTAATCCTGATATGGTGAGTGAGTGGCGCTTGATTGGTTATGAAAATCGCGTACTGGCTGAAGAAGACTTCAATAATGACAAAGTTGATGCAGGTGAGCTTGGGGCAGGTAAGGCAGTTATCGCTTTGTTTGAGGTAACTCCAAAAGGACAAAAAGGGTTATATAGCGATCGCCGTTATGCTGACAGCAATGCTAGTACTAGTTCGAATAATAAAAAGAACTATAATGAGCTTGGCTATCTAAAAATTCGTTATAAAGAACCGACAGGTGGTAGCTCCAAACTGATTAGCCAACCGATTAATAAAGCTAGCCACGCTTTAAACAAAGCCAGTATCGATACTCAGTTTGCGATGGCAGTAGCAGGATTCGGTCAACGCTTGACTCAAAGCGATTATATTAATGACTGGCAGTACAATGATAGCACTAAGCTTGCCAAAAGTAGTATCGCAGATAGACCAAGTAGCGATACTGATGGTACTCGTCGCAACTTTGTGACGTTAACTGAGCTGGCGAGTGCGCTAAAAAATAGCCAATAGTGAACAGATATCGTGTCGGGATGGTCATTATGAAGCAGAAGTTAAGGGTCATATTTTCTAATAGCTTGACTGATATTTTTAATCTAATATGTTGATATTTATAGGGATATTGAGCGTCAAGCCTATTTGAGAACTGGTGTAGCAATCTTTTGTATTGAGTACTATGTATAAAGTGTGTATGTTAATGAACAAAGGGTTATTTACCGCTATATTGTTCGCTCAGCACTATACAAATATATCGCAGCCTTGCTTTTTATCATAACGATAGGCAAGACTCTGACGTTTTGTATATTTATCACACTGTGATTGGCGTGGGTTGACGGTAATGTATTATTACTAGGAGAGAAAAGATTATGGAAAATCAAGGAAACTTAACCCGTCGTGACGATAAAGTTTGGCTAAAAACCTATGAAAAGCTTGGCATGACTTATGATATCGATATGCCAGCTGATAACACTTCGCTTATTGATATCTTTGAGCAAAGTTTTGCTAAATATGGCAGTAAGACCGCTTATGTCTGTATGGGCGCTAGTATTACTTTTAAAGAAGTTGATGAGCAAAGCAAGCAAGTCGCTGTTTATTTGCAGTCGCTTGGCTTGACCAAAGGCGATAAAGTCGCAGTCATGATGCCAAACATTTTGCAACTGCCAGTATCTGTCATTGGTGTCTTGCGTGCAGGTTTGACCCTGGTCAACGTCAACCCTTTATACACCACCAAAGAGCTTGAGCATCAACTTACAGATTCTGATGCCAAAGCACTAATCATGGTCGAAAACTTCGCTAAAACTTATCAAGATATCGGCCGTGATGTGGTTGATAATGTCGTCATCACTGGTATGGGCGACATGATGGGTACGCTCAAAGGCTTTATGGTCAATACTGTCGTACGCCATGTCAAAAAGATGGTACCTGATTATAGTATCGCTAAAAGCATCAGCTTTAAGAACATGCTGAAAAAAAGTCCTGCGCGTAAATACAAGCGTCCTAATGACATTATGCTCAATGATGTTGCTGTCCTACAATACACAGGTGGTACAACAGGCGTGGCTAAAGGCGCGATGCTCACGCACAAAAACCTCATTGCCAACTTAGTACAGAGCAACACCTTCTTAGGTAGTGCTTTTGATGAGTTCGATGCCAAAGGCGAGCAGGCTGTTATTCTGACCGCCCTGCCGCTATACCATATTTTCTCGTTTACCGTTTGCGGTATGTTTGGGATCTATCGTGGCTGCGTCTGCTTACTAGTGCCAAACCCTCGCGACCTTGATAGCTTAATGAAAGCATATAAAGGCAATCCACCCGCCTTCTTCCCAGCGGTCAACACCTTGTTCAATGCACTGGCTAACAACGAAGAGTTTAAAGCCATGGATCATAGCAAGTTGCAGATGTCGATGGGCGGCGGTATGGCAGTTGTGAGCGCTACCGCTGAGAAATGGCGCGAAATCACGGGCAACATTATCCTACAAGGTTATGGCTTGTCTGAGACGTCACCCGTGGCTACTGCCAATCCGCTGAGCAGCACAGAGTTTAGTGGCACCATCGGCGTTCCCATGCCAGGTACTGAAATTGCTATCATCGATGAAGAAGGCAATGAAGTCGAGATCGGCGCGCGCGGTGAGATTGGGGTTCGTGGTCCACAGGTGATGAAAGGTTACTGGCAGCGCGAAGATGCGACCAATGAAGTGATGACGCCAGATGGTTATTTTTTAACTGGTGATATCGGTATTATGGACGAAGACGGCTATGTCACTATTGTTGATCGCAAAAAGAACATGATCTTGGTTTCAGGCTTTAATGTCTATCCAAACGAAGTCGAAGAAGTCATGTCTGGTCATCCAAAAATCTTGGAGTGCGGCGTTATCGGTATCGAAGATGAAAAGAGCGGCGAGATACCAAAGATTTTTGTTGTCCGTAACGATACAAGCTTGACCAAGCAAGAAGTATTGGATTATGCGGTAGAGAATCTCACAGGCTATAAACGTCCGCGCCATGTTGAGTTTATCGATGAGTTGCCAAAATCAAACGTCGGCAAAATCTTACATAAAGACTTACGCGTACTCGAAGAAAAAAACCACGGTTAATTTGCTGATACACGCACCTAGATAGTTGTTTGATAGATGTGTGTATTAACCAAAGACACATGTGAAAGTGTCGCTCGATTAGATACTGTAGTAACTAAAGTAGTAACCAAAAATGATAAGGCTGCAACCATGCTGTCTTATCATTTTTTTGTCTTTATCGCTTTTTTTTGTCTTTATCGCTTTTGACATTTGCGGATGACAGCCACTATTAATAGAGAATATCTATTAAAACTGCTATAGTGCCCATCGACGTATTTTTGTTTTTGTCCAAAAAATCGTACTGGTTTTGCTCAAAACAACAGGCGAAATCATGGTGGTAAATATCGTTTTCGACTTGGTCGTGCTGAGTGGTAGTATTATTTATCATAGACCCAGTAACACACTTTAATTTGCAAAGCTTATGAATGACAAACCCGATCATACTTATCTATTTCTTATTCATAAGCTTCTGCTGTCAGCGACAATCATAAAAAATGGTGTTTCCATTAGCATATTCAATGTTTTTAACAGTAACATTTAGGGAAAATTATGACGGATAATATTAATAAAAAAACGACAGATAATAGCGCTGCAACTGACGATAAAGCCAATACTACTAACGACGTTTATCAAAGCAACGCGTTTCCTACTATGCCGACCATCGACAGTGATAGTCCGTGGCTGAGCGCTTATGAGCGCTATAGCATCGATGCTACTATCGAGATGCCAGAAGACAATACCTCTTTACTGGATGTGTTCGAGCGTAATTTTAGCCGTTATGGCCAAAAACCTGCCTATATCTGCATGGGCTCATCGATTACTTTTAAGCAATTAGATCTATATAGCCGACAGATTGCTAGCTATTTGCAGTCAATAGGACTGGTCGCAGGCGATAAAGTTGGGGTAATGATGCCCAACGTCTTGCAGTATCCAGTGGTCGCTTTGGGTATCATTCGCGCAGGGATGGTGTTGGTCAATGTAAATCCTCTATACACCAGCCGTGAGCTATCACATCAGCTGCATGATAGTGGTGCGAAAGCGCTATTTATCGTTGAAAACTTTGCCAAAACGTATCAAGATGCCGAAGATAAAGGTCAGGTAGAGCACGTAGTGGTGTGTACCATTGGTGATATGCTAGGTACGATTAAAGGAGCTGTGGTCAACCTCGTGGCTCGTCATGTTAAAAAGATGATTCCTGCTTATAGCATACCGAATAGTGTGAGCTTCAAGCATGCCTTAAATGCTGAATCAGCCAGTAAGTACCAGCGCCCTGAGTTGAACTTAAGCGATGTGGCCCTACTGCAATATACCGGTGGTACGACAGGAGTAGCGAAAGGGGCGATGCTGTCTCACGGCAATCTAGTCGCCAACATGCTACAGGTCAGCGCGCTAATGAACAGTGCATTTGATGATGATATAGATGGTAGAGATGTGATTTTGACTGCACTGCCGCTATATCACGTATTCTCATTTATGGTCTGCGGTATGTGTAGTATGTACCAAGGTTATGCCTCGCTACTCATTCCGAATCCGCGCGATCTTGATGGGCTTATCAAAGAGATGGCCAAGTACAAGCCAGCGTTTATTCCTGCTGTGAATACCTTGTTTAATGGCTTAGTACACAAAGATAACTTTGCTGATTTGGATTTTTCTAATCTAAAAGCGTCTATCGGCGGCGGTATGTCAGTATTACCTAGCGTAGCCAAAGAGTGGCATAAAATCACTGGCCTGCCTATCGTTGAAGGTTACGGCCTATCTGAGACCTCACCCGTGGTGGCTTTCAATCCGATGACCATTGCGGAATTTACTGGAAAAATCGGTATTCCTGCGCCTAGTACGGATATTGTGCTCATTGATGATGACGAAAATATAGTAGCCATGGGCGATCGAGGTGAAATCTGTGTAAAAGGTCCACAGGTCATGATTGGTTATCAGAATCGTCCGAAAGAAACTGCTGAATCCTTTACGGCTAGCGGTTACTTAAAAACTGGCGATATTGGAATCATGGACGAAAAAGGCTTTATCAAAATTGTTGATCGCAAAAAAGACATGATTTTGGTATCTGGTTTCAACGTCTATCCAAACGAAATCGAAGAGGCAATGAGTGAGCATCCAGCAGTCGTAGAATGCGGTGCTATTGGTGTACCAAACGATGATCGCGGCGAAGAGCCAAAACTGTTTGTGGTCAAAAAAGGCGACGTGACTGAAAAAGAGCTACTAGAATATGGCAAAAAACAACTGACTGGCTATAAGCGCCCACGTCATATACAGTTCGTTGACGAATTACCAAAGTCGAACGTTGGCAAAATCCTACGTAAGGAATTGCGTAAGATGGAAGGGTTAGAATAGTTTATATCTGACATTCTATTGATAACGGTGGCGTAATGGCAGGTGTGAATCTTGCTATTGCGCCGTTGTCACGTTAGGATATCTTAAGATTTTAGTCGACTACATACCCATCAATGTGTTTGCTAACGACTGATAGGTATTTTTATGACACTGCTTTTATAACATTGTACTAGGAATTTTTATGCGTATTGACAATCGTGAGCTTGACCAACTTCGCTCGATCAGCTTTGAGCGCCATTATACGAAGCATGCTGAAGGGTCAGTATTGGTAAGTTTTGGCGATACCAAAGTACTATGTACTGCCAGTGTAGAATCTGGTGTGCCGCGCTGGCTCAAGGGTAAAGGCAAAGGTTGGATCACAGCCGAGTATGGTATGTTGCCACGTGCGACCAACACTCGTAATCAGCGTGAAGCGGCTCGAGGTAAACAGTCAGGTCGTACGCAAGAGATTCAGCGTTTGATCGGTCGTAGCTTGCGTGCCATGATTGATCTGAGTAAACTTGGTGAAAACACCATCTATCTTGATTGCGATGTGTTGCAAGCGGATGGTGGTACTCGTACGGCTAGTATCACTGGTGCTGCAATTGCGCTTATCGATGCGCTAGAGAGTATCCAAAAGGCCAAGAAACTCAAAGCAGATCCGCTAATCGGACTGGTTGCTGCGGTTTCTGTTGGTATGAAAGATGGCGAAGCGTATCTTGATCTGAACTACGAAGAAGACTCTAGCTGCGATACCGACTTGAACGTTGTGATGACCCAAAAAGGCGAGTACATTGAGCTGCAAGGTACTGCTGAAGAAAAGCCATTCACTCGTGCTCAAGCAGATGCTATGCTGTCATTAGCTGAAAAAGGCATCGCTGAATTGATTAAAATGCAACAGACGGCGCTTGGTTGGTAGACTAGCGCTTAGTTACAACACACTGTCTTTGTTTTTGGTCTCAATAACTGCCTGTTAGCTGCTAATAGGCAGTTTTTTAATAGAAAATATTCGTACATTACGTAATAGGTAACAACACATGCTAAAGCTGACTGATGATGGCGCCAAAATCACCTTACAAGGGCAATCAAATGCTGCTGATAATGGCATGTTTTGGTTTGGTTCTGCATTATTGGTCGGGGCCGTCGCAGTCGCCATGGCGATGAGCCTATTGCCTGAGCGTCTAGCCATCGGTGCGCTTGCCCTGCTTATCATTGGTAGCTTCATTTTTAATAAAAAGCGCCAACAGCATAAAAAAGCCATGAGCGGTATGATTAGCAGTGGCACATTGTGGGTAAGGGCTGGCGAGCTGGTCCATGACAATCTAGGTAAGCGTGAGCATATTCATTTAACGGATGGTGATAAGATAACGCTGATTGGCGAGCAATTACAGATTGTCGATAGCAGTGACGTTCGCAAATATCATATTACTGGTTTCGAGAGTGCTCAAGAAGCAAAAGCTGCGAAAGCTATCTTAGAAGGGCAAGCGCTAACGAAACGTCATGTAAATATTAAAATGAAGAGTAATTAGTATCTTTTCTTAATTTCATACTTTACCAAAGCGTAGTTATTGTCTTCGTGTTATCCAAACCTCTAACTCAAATATCACTTTAAATCTCACTCGACGCGCGTCTTCCCAATATTGTCATCTATCAGTATATTTATACCGTCTATCATCTGTCGCAGGCGAATAGTGCTTGCAGATTTGTGCGCAAATGGTTTATAAGTAGGATTATAAAATTTATCCTTCTTATTATTGATACTGTCATTGAGATCTATTGACAAGGAGTTAGTCATGCTGCGTTTGTCTATACCGTCAGTCACCACGTCGTGCGGTTTTTTACTATTTACCTGCGGCATGGTAGGACAAGCTCATGCAGATAGTATGAGTATGCTTATCGCCCAAAAATCTATTCAACCAACGACGAATACGTCCTATCGTTATCCTGAGGTACAGCGTTCAGCACCTACGGTTTTACCGGCGTTTTTGTCAGGCAACTATGACAATGTCGATAGCGAGTATCTACCGCTATTAAGCAATGCCGAGACGCAGAGTAGTATGGCAGCACGTGAGGTGGTCAGTACCGCACGCAAAATGGCACTTAACGAGCGCACGATTATTCAAGGTGGCTGCTGGGACTATTTAAATGCTGTATTTAATCGGGCAGGGGTATTGCGTAATACCATACACAAAGGCACTTATGCGCAAGGGCCCTATGCTAGTAGCAGCGAGATTGAAGCAGGCGACTGGCTCTATTATATTAACCATGGCTACAATGGCGTCGAGCATAGCGGCCTGTTTGTCGGTTGGGTCGATGAGCATGCCAAGCAAGCATTGATACTGAGCTATGCTGGCGAAAATCGCCGTGAACCAGCTCGTTATCGCGTTTACGATTTAAGTAATGTTTATCAAATTATGCGCCCTAGTGTTTAGTGTTCGATATCTCCAGTTTGACAACATGTTCTATAATTGAATAAAAAAGCGTCCGCAACTCATTGAAGTTACGGACGCTTTTTTGCAGGTTAGATGGTTTTTCTGAACCTAAAACGGTTTTACCACGACTAGAATCACGATAATAACTAAGGCGAAGACAGGCACTTCATTAAACCAGCGCCAGAATTTATGCGTTTTATAATGTGGATTATCGATCAGCTTTTTACGATAAAAGCCGCAAGCGCCATGATAGCCTGATAGCAGCACGACTAAGAGCAATTTAACATGTAGCCAACCTTGGGTTTTGTACACATCCCAGCCCAGTCCCAACATCCATAGACCAAAGATCCATGTCGCTATCATCGATGGGGTCATGATGCCACGATATAGCTTGCGCTCCATAATGGCAAAGCGCTCATGACTGATGCTATCGTCGCTCATCGCATGATAAACAAACAGGCGCGGCAAATAAAATATCGCCGCAAACCAGCAGACCATCGAGATAATGTGTGCCGCTTTAATCCAGTTAAAATAATCTGCCATCATAGTTTCTCTTGCTTAGCTTGTATTTTTTAGCGAGGGCTTTAACTTAATCTGCCAATACTACTTGTGTTTGATGTCCATTCATCGCATCCATGACAGGCAATACTTTAGGTGCTCTTGGTGCGGCAAACTGTTTAGTGAGGCCAAGCTCACGCATGAGTCTGTCATCGCCTGACTGACTTGAGTTGCCAGTAGTAAGAAGCTTGTCACCATAAAAGAATGAGTTAGCACCTGCCATAAATGCCAAGGCTTGCTCAGAATCTGACAGACTTTCGCGGCCAGCAGATAGACGCACGTAGCTAGTCGGGCAGCAAATACGGGCGACAGCAATAGTGCGAATCCACTCAAGTACAGACAGCTGACCTTCGGCCAATACTTTGTCACCAATCGGTGTACCTGCAATAGGTACTAGCAAATTAACGGGAATTGATTC
Source organism: Psychrobacter sp. Ps1 (assembly GCF_022129425.1). Classification (NCBI taxonomy): domain Bacteria; kingdom Pseudomonadati; phylum Pseudomonadota; class Gammaproteobacteria; order Moraxellales; family Moraxellaceae; genus Psychrobacter; species Psychrobacter sp. Ps1. Next base: position 14,850 of record NZ_JADQAN010000011.1, read on the forward strand.
AGGCGCTTTTGGCATTTTTAGCAGCTCAAGTACCCAATCGATGCGGTCATCACGGCTTTCGCCCATACCAACGATATTACCACTACAGACGTTGATGCCAGAGTTACGCACGTTTTCTATTGTATCTAAACGCTCATCATAGCTACGCGTGCTAACGACTTGCTCATAGTAGCTACGCGAAGTATCTAGGTTATGGTTGTAGTAATCCAATCCTGCATCGGCCAACTGTGTTGCTTGATTGGTATCGAGCATACCCAGTGTCATGCAAGTTTCAAGTCCCAATGCTTTTACTTCTTTGATTAGCTCAACTACATAAGGCATGTCTTTGGCACTTGGATGTTTCCATGCGGCACCCATGCAGAAGCGCGATGAGCCACTATTTTTGGCGCGTTTGGCCGCAGCGATGACTTTGTCAACTTCTATGCGCTTTTCTGCTTGTAGTTTGGTAGTGTCGCGATGATGGCCTGACTGTGAGCAGTAGCCGCAATCTTCAGGGCAGTTGCCCGTTTTGATAGAGAGTAGCGTGCTGATCTGTACTTCATTAGCAGTAAAATGCTTTCTATGGATAGTTTGTGCTTGTAACAGCAAGTCCATTAAAGGTAAGTCAAACAGTTGCGCGATTTCTTCACGGCTATATGTCGTAGCTACTTTATTATCAGTTTGAGTCGCGTCTGTGGCTAGACTGGCCAAAAAATTACTGTTGGTCGCATCTGGCTGAGTGGCTAGATCAGTTGGCTGGGTGGCGTCAGGTTCGGAGATGCTAAGCAATCCTGCCATAAGGTAAGTCCTTTTATAAGAATTAAATGTTATTAAATAAAACCAATGTTTTTATCTATTGTCATTTATAAGGTAACAAAAAAGGTTGCCGTATAGTATACCGCAACCTTTTTAGAAAATCAGAACACTGCTAGACAGTATGTATAATTGTCACAGTAGCGCACATAAATAGTAACTATACGTTTGGCTATTTAGTTCTATATTATCCATTCTACCAATGACTACCGCTCAGTGCACCATTCTTTTTATTTACCAAGTTTGTGCTTAGCAATACCAACCCAATGCTCAGCAAATTTCTGTGCTTTATAAGCGTAAGGTTTGGCTTTTTGGATATATGGTTTGCATTCTTCTGGGATAGCTGGAACGATATGCTTGGCAAGTTTGTTGAACCACATCATTAGGCTATAGTCGCCTTCGATGCTCAAGTTACCTTCTTGTACAGCAGTCATAAAGGCAGGCAAGCTACCTTTGGTTAGCAGTCTAACACCAGTCATAGAATCTTTAAAAGTGATGGTCAAATCGGCTTCTTTTGCATGACCGCTTTGTTGACTAAACTGTCCATTATCAAAGCTAAAAGAACGGGCGATATCAGACTCAGTACTAGCAAACTCAATCGTAACTTGGCGATCAGCGAATAACGCTTTGACGTCTTCGTTATCGCTATCAGCTAACATAGACAAACGATAGCCGACGACAGCCAATAAAGCATCTAATGGATCAGATTTGATATCTAATACAGGAACAGTAAACATAGCAGAACTCCTAAAGAAATGAGGCATAAAAATAAAGCGTACTTTATACCAGTTTTTATGACAAATATATAACTGGATTATAAACTATCATAAGGTGTCAACTCTTTAGGAGTTAAGTAGAGAGCGTTAAGTATCTTGTAACATTCGATGTCACTGACGTAAGTAAGGTATTGATATAGACAAACAGAAGTATAAATAGGATAGTTTTAACGAAAACGTGGCTGATAGTTATCATCGTAGACAGGAGTGTGTTCGATATAGCGTGCAGCTTCTAGCTCACGTTGCTGACTAACTGTCTGACTCACATCATCATAGCGTAATGCCCGATACAGTACCCAGGCTGCCAACGGTAACCAACTGATACCCATAGCGATAATATAGCGATGCCATGATGATAGCTCCATCAACATAGGGCGACCGGCTAATATATTTTGAATCAACTCAACGGTGAACCAGTAGGCCATACCGCCAAACAGATATAGCAGTAGCCAACGATATGACGATACGGCAAGCACCACTACTAAACTGGCTAGCAGTCCATAACCAAGCCATGCCGAGCCGCTCCATGCCTCTACACCGATAAAAGAAAATATAGTCATTAACATCATTCATCTCGCTATTCATAAGGTGAATTCCAATAAGACTATTATGAGAGGTTATTGAGTAAAGCTGAAGAGGGTGCAGGCGACTTTGCGACAACCGTTGACGTTTGGTTTTTTGGCTTGTTTTGCGATATTTGATGGCTAGATGTTAGGCTAAGCGCCGTGAGGAATGGCGCTTATTTTGAGGAATACGCAAATGGTTTTTCTAGTCTAGGACGACGTTTATTAGCTAGCAAACTAGGCCAAACTAGAAAGCAGGATTGACAGTTTGCTAAATACTTAGACTCGATTGGTACGATTACCCCACCAAGATAATAACGAAACTAAGATGGCACTGAGTAGCATAAGTCCTACTGTCGTTGACCACTGTGCGCCAGTAGGGTATTGCCACGGCATGACATTATGAACAGCTTCAGTGTTGAGCGAGCCTAGCGCATCTACTTTCCATGGCCATACTTTTATTAGAGAGCCTGCGATAAAGCCTGTCAGCAATGCCAAAGTAGCTTGGTAATAATGCGACAGTAGCCACTTAAGTGCGCGCGTGAATAACAATAGCCCAGTCGCCATACCCGCAATGACTGTGAAAATGGCACTCAGATTCATCGTATCGACCGCTTCTAATACCGCGTCGTAAGCACCTAACAAAAGCAAAATAAACGACCCTGATATCCCTGGTAGGATCATGGCACAAATAGCAATTGCCCCTGCAAAAAACAAATACGGTAAGCTAGGCGTGGTCGTAAGCAACGGCATACTACTGATGACTATGGCGGCAATAAGCCCAGTCGCGAACAGTGCGACACGTCCTATATTCCAGCGCTTAATTTCACTAAGTAAGATAAATACCGTTGCGACGACCAATCCAAAAAAGAACGACCAAATAAACAATGGTTGGTTGTCCAATAAATGCTTAATGATACCGGCTAAGGTTGCAAAGCTAGTGGCAATACCCAGTAGCAAACACAATAGAAACGTCGCGTCTACTTGTCGCCAAATCGCCGCGAATCCTTTGATGCCACCTTCCTGACGAAATATCGTCCAAAGATTGGGGCCGATACTACCAAGCGCGTTAATCAAGCGCTCGTAAATCCCTGCAATCAGCGCAATAGTGCCGCCAGAGACGCCAGGTACGATATCAGCTGCGCCCATGGCCATACCTCTGATATAGATACCTACCAGCTGCTTTGGGCTATCTGTATGTACAGGTGCCGTATCTTGTTCTAGTGGCGTTGGCGCTGACGGCTGAGTTGGCCGTGGAGATTGTGGTGCCGTCATGGGCATTCCTTTATCATTTAAAAATAAGTGTCATCTGAAAGTAAGCATTAGCTAAAAATAAGTAGCATCTAAAAATGAGTAATAACTAAAACAGGCGTTAGCTAAACATCAGTATGAATAGCAGATTTTATTAATTATTGTAACGTACTAGGGCGTGTCTTCCATTCACTTAATAGTCATTTAACTGGACTAAAAATGGTCAAACATCGTCAAATAGCTAGTTAATATACCGATACTATCTACGCTATTTTTCTTGTCTAAGCCACGCCCTAAAGCATAAAAGCCAGATTAATGACAAAACATTAACCTAGCTTATTGAATGGCATAAGGCGTTCTGCAATTACTCAGTAGGCGCCAGTGCAGGATAGCCAAGAGCGTACAGAGTACCTTCAAGCCCTGTCACGTTGATAGCGGCATCAGCACGTGCTTGAACGATTGGTTTGGCATGATAGGCCACACCCAGATCAGCCAGTGCCATCATCGGTAAGTCATTGGCCCCATCACCGACACAGACCACTTGTGACATCTCAATGCCTAAGCGCTCAGCGGTATGCTCAACGATAGCGGCTTTTTTGGCACCATTGACAATAGGCCACTGTACATGACCAGTGACTTCACCTTCCTCGATATCTAGAGCGTTGGCATGCACTTCATCGATACCCAACTGCTCAGCGATATAACGGGCAAAATAAGTGAAGCCGCCCGAGACCAGCACCGTATGATAACCCAGTGCTTTTAGCGCACTAATCGTTGTGCGCGCACCAGTCGATAATGTTAGGCGACTACAGATATCATCCAGCACATCAGTAGAAGTGCCTTTTAGCAAGGCCACACGCTGAGCAAATGATTCATCAAAGTCAATTTCACCGCGCATTGCTGCTTCAGTGATGGCTTCAACTTCTTCGCCAATACCAGCCGTTTTTGCCAGCTCTACGATGACTTCTTGCTCGATCAAGGTCGAGTCCATATCAAAGCAGGCAAGCTTGTGTGTCCGCAGCATATGACCGACAGACAGGATATGACAGTCCACGACGTTTATGTTGCCTGTGCTATCTGCACTGCGTGTATTGTTATATTCTTCAGTTAGGTCACGACGCAGGCGAGCGGTCAGTTGATCATCAATGATGTGAGCGGCTGCGGTTTTTTTGCCAGGGTGCATCAGCGTGTCAGTGACTGGTACTAGCAGATAACGGTAGACTTGAGTATGGGTAAAGGGTAGGCGCTGTGCGTCTGCAGCTGTAGGCTCTGTATCAGATACCATGATATTGACGAAGCTAGCGTCAGTATCTTCGGCAACGGTCACTAGATGCCAACTTGGCTGTTCATCGACCCACGACTGAACGTACTGATGAATATCCAATGCAGATACCTGAGTCGGCAGTACTACGATGAGCGCAAAAACAGGTAGCGACTGTAGCGCATCAAAGTCTTGCAAATTGGTATTTTCGGGTAATAATGCCGCAATAGAATCAACGGCTTGTTGCCATGCTTTGCTGTCTTTTGGTAACGAATAAGATGTATTTTTTGGCATGGCTCAATTGTCCCTTGTATGCTCATATAAGATTAGGAATAATAACAGTTTTACTGGGCAGCGCCTATAGATGACGCGCAAAGTAACAATGATGCTAAAAAACAGATTTTATGGCGTAAGAAGTCATAGAAAATGCAATAAATTTATTATGATAAATTTATAAAGCGCTCACGCTATAAGGCTTATTATGGTGATATAGTAGATGAGATAAGCTGGCTGTTTATCAACGATGCTTTCTTCTTAACGATGCCTTCGCAAAAGATAGCGAAGCTGGCAACAATATTGATGGTGTTGATAGTCATTAATAAGCAGTACTGCTTTATCACTATGTGCGCACTACCATTGGCGCGCGTCACAATTGTTTAAAAATTAGCCAAAAAATGAGCAATAGCTTCGTTTTTTAATTTCTTCTCTCCAAAAAAGTTTAACATATCATGACGTATTTAGCGCCGCGGCAAGGGTTGTTTGCCATTATTCTTCTGGTTAGTTTTTGTTTGCAGACGCTGTTATTGGTCATTAGTACTGACCAACAGTTGAGCAATAGTCGTGCGTTAAAAGGCGAGCAGATGGTCGCCCAGCTGATTGAAGAAGCAAGGTTGTCTTTAGAAAATAAAGACCGTGTGAGTTTAAGCGTTATTGCCAATCGCTATACCAGCGAGCAAGACGTCACACGGATACTGATTAAGGACAACAACGACGATATCTTAGTGCCAGTAGGCAACGCGCCGATGCAACAGGGTGACACTATTCGTCAAATCGCCACCAATGGCGATGCAGTCATCGGTAGCGTTGCACTGACCCTAAAAGACGTCAGCAAAGGCGAGATTATAGCCATGCAATGGCCGTTTGTCATCGGCACCATGCTGCTGCATTTACTGCTTTGGTTGATTTACGGTTACCTCGCTCGTCCGACCAAAGAGCAAATCAATGCATTAAGTCGAGATATCCAAGAGCTGTATCGCGACCAATATAGACCAGTCGATCAACGCGGCTACGACCGTGAACTTGAGCGCCAGTCAACGGGTCAGTCAGCGCCTCATTTAGCAGACAGTCAAGTGGCGATTGATAATACGGCAAACGCAGCAGATGACGAAGTGACTAATGCACGCAAGTTTAATGTACATAATGAAGTGAACGAGTATCTTAGAACTCAGCAAAACCAAGAGACAGGTAGCGATACTGACAATCTAGCGAGTGCGAGTGAAGGTAGCGAAAGCGAGATAGCGGATACAGATAGTGTTGCTTCTCAAGTTACCAGTCATACGTCTAAGCTATCTGCCACCCGGTCTGTTGATAGCGTCAAAGTCCAAGTCGTATTCCATGATGAGTTCAATATGCTTGAACGCCTTGCACCTGCGCAGCGTCTGCCTTATCTAGCACTCTGCACCCAGCTGCTCAATCAAGCCGTGACTGAGCTACTAAGACAACCATTGCTACTGGGCGTGAGCGCGATGAATGAAGCGCACTTCGAAGATAATGGCGCAAGTGTGGTACTAAAGGCTGATAATAGCCATGCAAAAGTGGCACTCGCAGGCGTAATGCTTGCCAAGCTATATTTAATGCTCAACAAAATTATCCATGATAAGCATATTGAGCTGTCGCGTTTTGCTTTGCCAGCGAAAGCAGGCGTGAGTGATGACGCGCAGTCAGAGCCAATGACTCACCTGCTCCAGAGTATCGGCAAAAAAGAGCAGCTATTAATACTATTGCCAAATGCCGGCCTCAAGCAAATAAGCAATCATGTACAAGTACATAACATCATGCGTCCAACCACTGTCTATGAGCGCGAGTGTGCGATATTTGATGGGGCTAACGACTCATTGATTCAGCGTTTGGCCGATGTGCGCAACGCAGTTCTTATGATTGAAGATGAGGATGAGCTACACATTTAATGCCGACTGTATTTGGTCATTTATATTACAATTGTCTGTTATATAGCCTACTGGACTATCTTAATCGTAGAGTTGAAATGTACCATATTGCGAAAAAGGATTGACAACATTCAATAGAGACTTTATAAGGCATATATATATTGATGTATTCTTAATACCCTTGCCTAAAAATGATAGGAGTTTGTCATGAGTGACGCTGATATTGACGACGATTTTGATGATGATTTTGTCGACGATGATGATGCAAAGATGGTTGAAGAAGCTGAGACGAGCGTACGCACACGTTTAAGTAGTCTTGAAAAACGTCGGCTAATCGATAATTTGCTAGAAGAAAAGCGTTTGGCTAAAGAGTTAAAAGACGATCTAGACGACATAGACAACTTCGATGAAGACGGCGATGATTGGGATGATGACGATTTTTAATTTGTCAGCATCAGTCGTTTCAGTGGACTAAAGTGCTTTAGTGGCTACTTTGACAGCAGTGGCTATTTTAATGACTAAAATTATTTAGCCAGTCGAATTGGTTGCCTGCTATTTGTTACTTTTCTAATTTTCTAGGGTTGCTCGCAACCAGTTCATCTCGATAATACCTACCTGATGGAGGTTGCTTGAGTTTGATTAACTAAGCAGCCTTTAGTCTTAAAATAAGTACTCGTCCTCTTTTATTTAACCGATCGCCCACTGCGATTGATGACATCTATCTGCTAAGGAAAACCAAATTATGAGTAACCAACTAAGTTTTGATGAATTACTAGACTATTTGGACAATCAAGAAAGCCAGTTCGTGCTAGATAGTGTCGCAGCGCATGGTTTTTTGACGGCGACAGTCATCGGTCGTCCATTGCCTAACTGGATGGATGCCCTCTTTGAAGGTCACGTGAGTGAGATTCCAGACAACGTCATCGACGGCATAAAACGCTGGCGTGATTCGATTATGGCTGAGCTAAAAAACGAGACGCCTATTGAATTACCATTTGGTGAAGATGCTGGCAACGAAGAAGTGGCGGTTGATTTCTCTGACGAGTCAGACATCGTTGCTTGGTCAATCGGTTTCGTCGATGCCATGTATGGTGATGAAGCAAGCGACTGGTTTGAAGATCAAGAAACGGCAGAAGACGTCGCGGTATTGACTTTGCCAATGATCGTACTAAGCGGTATCGATGATGAAGATCCAGAGCTGTCTGAGATGCGTAAAGACGAAGATAAAATGGTACAGATGGCCAATAGCATCGAAGGCAATTTGACTGAATTGTTTTTGTTGTTTCATACCAACGATTAATAATATTAAGAAACAGCGCTGCTAGCAGTGCTGTTTTTGTCTTGTCTATGCTGTATCGCAGCGTCTTGATTTACTATACGTTTTATAAGTCACCGATAAGGTCATCCTATGACTGTGCAACTCTCTAACCTTGAACACTTACCTAACTATCAAATTACCGAGCGCCTAGACGTGGTGTACGGTAGTACCGTGCGTTCAAAGCACGTCGGTAAAGACTTGTTTGCTGGGTTAAAAAACATCGTTGGCGGTGAGCTGACGGCCTATACCGAGCTATTAGAAGAGTCACGTCAAGAAGCAATCGATCGCATGATTGTCAAAGCAGAGGCGTTAGGTGCCGATGCGGTGGTCGGTCTGCGTTTTTCGACTTCTAGTATCGCCCAAGGTGCCTCAGAGCTGTTTGTCTATGGTACGGCGGTCAAGGTCGCGCCGATATCACAGGAGCAATATCAAAACCCACCAAGCGATGGTTACAACCATTCTAGTCAAAATTTGAGTACTCAGACCCAAGTCGCACCTGATGACTTACCGCGTTTCAACCCTTTTGGTTAGTCCTATAATACTGAAAGCTACAATACTAAAAACTACAATACCGAATCCTATAATGCTAAAAGCACCGATGCTTTTTACGATGAGAAACGTGCTATGAATGATTCACTCACGCAAGTGCTCATCAACTATGGGCCGTTTGTCTTCTTATTCGCGGCTGGCTGGTTCTTCGGATCGCGTCATGAGCGTCAGCATTTGGCACAGTTAACAGTAGCAGAGCAAGCATTGGGCGATATTACTGTCTCAAGCGAACGTCTATACCGTCCCAAGTTAGCAGCGGGTAGTGAAGGCGAGCTGGTACTTGGTAGTGTCGTCATCGCTCAAGATTATTTCAAAATGATTATCGCTCGCGTATTAAGTGTCTTTGGCAAAAACTTAACCACCTATGAGACTTTGCTAGATCGTGCGCGCCGCGAAGCCATTGTTCGTATGCGGACTGAGGCAAAAGCCAAAGGCTACACACATATCTATGGGTTACGCCTTGAGGTAACCAATGTCAACCAATTAGGCAGTATGGTCGAAGCCATCGCCTACGGTACAGCTGTTATCAGTATTAACCATATTCACTCTACATCTGCTATAAATCATAAAATCCCCGCCTAAATCATTTCTACTTTTTTATCAAGTGTAAAAACCTATAATTGACTGACGAGTAGTCAGAAAAATCAAAACCATACACTTTTACAACGATATACTGAATTTTGCCGTTCCGTTATTATTTCGGTTCGTAGTAACCAGTTTTATCAAAAATTGTCGGTTTAAAAACACGACTGTATGAAAAAGTGTCATATAAAGAGCTGACAACGTCGGTGGCTTTTACCCAAGATATCAGCAGGATTGGCTGATTGAGCATGACGAGATTGTCATAAACCTGCCCGTGTAAGGGCTCTATCTACAAGGATGTAGTTATGGAAGGTGTTGAGTTAGTCACGTTTATAAATGCAAAAGTCATTCCCATTAGTATCTTTTTGATTATGATGGGGATGGGATTGTCCTTAGTTACCAATGATTTTAAGAGAGTCGTCAAATACCCTAAAGCAGTCGCCATAGGCTTGACCAATCAGCTAATATTTTTGCCGCTCGTAGGTTTTGCTTTGGCAACCACCATGTCTCTCGAGCCAGAGTATGCCGTTGGGGTTATGTTGCTAGTACTGTGTCCTGGTGGCACGACATCGAATCTATTTACCTATTTAGCCAAAGGTGACGTCGCACTTTCGGTCACCATGACCGCTATTGCCAGTGTCATTACCGTATTTACCATTCCTATCGTTCTTAGTTTTTCGCTCGTATACTTTATGGGTGCGGGTAGTGAGTTCCAGCTGCCAGTGGTCAAGACCATGATCAGCCTAATTGCTCTGACTATCTTACCCGTCAGTATTGGTATGTTGATCAAACGCTACGCCCCTAATGCTGCAGACAAGGGACAGGTGATGGTGTCTCGTTTTGGCGTGATATTTTTGAGCTTCTTGGTACTTTTCTTAAGTTATGTGCAACGAGACATTATCGTTGAAGCGTTAATCGCTACTGGCCCTGTGGCATTGATATTGAACGTATCGACGATGGCGCTTGGTTATTACACCAGTAAATGGTTCGGTCTAAATCCTGCACAAAGACGCTCGATTACTATGGAAGTCGGCCTACAAAACAGTACGCTTTCAATGTTTATGGCACTGACGCTATTGGCTAACTATAAGATGTCGATGACGCCAGCCATTTATACGCTAATCATGTTCTTGACCGCTGGTATCATGGTCAGAGTATTTACTGCCCAGCATAATAAAGCCAAAAGAACCGAGATAGAAAACAGTGTATTGGCAGCACGTAGAATGTAAGAGGTTTAAAATAACCGTAGTAACGCACTGTTGCGCCCGTTGAGACAGTACTTGGCAAAAATCAACAATGTATGATGCAATAAAAAAAGCCCATAATCCGCTTTGTATAATGAAGCAGGTTATGGGCTTTTATATTTAGTGCTCGTTTTAACTCAAATCAGTTTAGCTCAAACCAGTTTTATCTCAAGTCTAAAATCTTCGTCTGTCCATTTTCGCTCTTGCCTCGGCGGCTTGTTCTTTGACTTTTTCAATTTCAAACAAGAATGTACGGTTTTTGAGGACCGCGACAAACACCACACCGCCGACCGTATTACCCACCAGTACCACGACTAAAAACACCAAATAACGCCAAAGACTGACGGTATTGCCATATAGTAAGGCAGAAAACACCTCAATATTACCCACGATACTATGATGCAACCCCAAAAACCCAATACTACCAGTGATGAGCGTCACCAGTACGATACGGCTAAGTGTGTCCCGTGCAGAGGTCACTAGCCATGCAGCCACGCCCATCATCCAGCCTGCCAACACCGCGCTACCAAAGATAACCCACCACTCAAAACCTAAGATATGCTCGGCATAGACATCGATGGCATGGTCTGTAAACAGATGCATATGTAGCCCCAGACCAATCATTAATGCTGCAAAGATACAGCCGCCAACGATATTACCAGCGATGACGATGCCCCATAGCCGCAGGAGCTTGTGCAGCGGTTCAATTTTATTCAAGACAGGCAAGCTCAAGAGGGAAGTCTGCTCTGTAAATAATAACGACTGACCAATCACCACGATAATAAAGCCTATCGGATACAGCAGTGACGACAGCACCATGGCATAGCGACTTGGTATCACCTCATTGAGCAAGGCAAACGCTGATAAAATCATAAAAAAGCTGATGCCAATCTCTAGCCCAGCCGTAAAGGAACTGGTAAATAACGAGCCAAGTGAACGCTCAAAGGTTTCTTTTGCGTGGATAACTTGCTCGACTAAGATGCTAGCGTAGCTTTTTGCTTGGCTTAGATTGTCGTCACTGGCGACCTTTTTGATGGTTTCTTTGTCTTCGTCGCTGATTTCTTCTGGTAGGTCATCATTTTCTAAGTCTTCGGTGGCTTTGATAGGTTCGTCTGCGTCACTATCTGAAGTTTCGTTTGCATGACTGTCTGTAGTGTCGTCTGCGTCCTTATTTACCTCAATGTCTTTAGAATGGCTGCCGCTTTCTTTTGGTGTATCGTTACCTTCAGGTATAGGAGTAGTGGTACTCGCATTTGTACGCTCATTGTTTGATAGATTAGCCTGGGAATCATGGTCATGCTCGGTATCTTGGGACACGGTTGGCTCGCTGGTTATAGGCTAATGATTTTGCTGCATAAGTAATCTCTATTATATTTCCCATTCTTCGGATTGCTGTTGTTAATTGATTAACAATTTAGGTAATAAATCGCCTTCAGGCTTTATAAATTGTCTTACCATCTAACAAAATCTGCCTATCTGCGTTAAAATCACACTATCAACTATTTTTCCTGTTTTTATAGCGTTGTGCGCTATCTCATTTTGACCACATTCATTATCAACAATAAGATCACCCTATTATGAGCAATCCTAATACCGATACCAGCATTGATAGCAATGCGAAAACCAATCTGACCCAGTCGATCCAAGCGGCGCTAAGCCAATTAGAGAGCGCCTATAATCCTGCGGAAGTCGAAGCAGGTATGTATCAAGGCTGGGAAGAAAGCGGCTATTTTCAGCCGACTTTTGATAAAGACGAGTCGTTTTCTATCGCGCTGCCACCGCCAAACGTCACTGGCTCGCTACACATGGGTCATGGTTTTAATAATGCTATTATGGATGCGCTCACCCGTTATCACCGTATGGATGGTGAAAATACGCTATGGCAGCCAGGTACAGATCATGCGGGTATCGCCACCCAGATGGTCGTTGAGCGTCGTTTAGAAGCGCAAGGTATCAAGCGCCGTGATATGACGCGTGCAGATTTCATCGATAAAGTATGGGAATGGAAAGAAGAGTCGGGCGGCAATATCACTAGCCAGATTCGCCGTTTGGGTAGCTCGGTTGACTGGTCGCGTGAGCGTTTTACCATGGATGATGGTCTGTCTAACGCAGTAAAAGAAGTGTTCGTTCGTCTGTTCGACGATGGTTTAATTTATCGTGGTAAGCGTTTGGTGAATTGGGATCCAAAATTCCAAACCGCATTATCTGATTTGGAAGTAGAAAACCACGACGAAAAAGGTAGCTTGTGGCATTTCCGCTATCATTTCACGGATGCAGAGCTAACCACTCAAGATGGTAAAAACTATCTGGTCGTTGCTACCACGCGTCCTGAAACATTGCTTGGTGATACCGCTGTCGCCGTTAATCCTAGCGATGAGCGTTATGCACACTTGGTCGGCAAAACCATTACCTTGCCAATTACGGGTCGTGTCGTGCCTATCGTCGCTGATGACTATGTCGAAAAAGACTTCGGTACGGGTTGTGTCAAAATTACTCCAGCGCATGATTTTAACGATTATGAACTAGGGCGTCGTCATAGCTTGCCATTGATTAACATCCTTGATGAGCGCGCCAACATTTTGCCAGCGATGGAAGTCTATCCTGACTTGCAGACACGTGAGCCAGAGCTAGAGACTACGCCTAGCGAGTATGCCGGACTTGAGCGTTTTGCCGCGCGTAAGTTCCTTGTTGAGCAAGCAAAGGATCAGGGCTGGCTAGAAGATATCGAGGACTACGCACTAAAAGCCCCGCGTGCTGAGCGTGGCGGTACGATCGTTGAGCCGTGGTTGACCGATCAGTGGTATGTCGCAGTTAAAGAGCTTGCCAAGCCTGCGATTGACGCAGTAGAAGACGGCAGCATTGAGTTCGTCCCTGCGCAGTACAAAAACATGTATATGGCGTGGATGACCGATCTACAAGACTGGTGTATCAGTCGTCAGCTGTGGTGGGGTCATCGTATCCCTGCATGGTATGACGATGCGACAGGTGAAATCTATGTCGCCCGTGACGAAGCGGAAGTGCGTAGCAAATACAACCTAAGCGACGATGTAAAACTGCGCCAAGACGACGACGTACTCGATACATGGTTTAGCTCTGGTCTATGGACGTTCAGTACGCTTGACTGGGCAGACGTCAACGCTGATCCACGCGTGATGGACACTTTCCACCCGACCAGCGTGCTCGTGACAGGTTTTGATATTATCTTCTTTTGGGTGGCCCGCATGATCATGATGACCATGCACTTCGTGAAAAACGAAGACGGCACGCCGCAAGTACCGTTTAAGACCGTCTATGTGCATGGTCTGGTACGTGATGGCAACGGTCAAAAAATGTCAAAATCAAAGGGTAACGTCTTAGATCCGATCGATCTAATTGACGGTATTGAGCTAGAAGCGTTGGTCGAAAAACGTACCAGCAATATGATGAATCCAAAAGACGCGGCCAAGATTGAGAAGCAAACGCGTAAAGAGTTCCCAGAGGGTATCCCAGCTTATGGTACGGATGCACTGCGCTTTACCTTCACGTCCTTAGCCAGTACGGGTCGCGATATCAACTTTGATCTAAAGCGTGTCGAGGGCTATCGTAACTTCTGTAATAAAATCTGGAACGCCAGCCGTTTTGTACTCATGAACTGTGTCGATGGCGAAGGCAGTGCCAAGCCTATCGACCAAACGGCGAACCCTGACGTTTGGGAATTGCCAGAAAAATGGATCATGAGTCGTCTAAACTCTAGCATCAAAGACATTCATCAGCATTTCGCTCAGTATCGTCTCGATATGGTCAGCCAAGATATCTATGAGTTCATCTGGAATGAATACTGTGATTGGTACGTTGAGCTTGCCAAAGCCAGCCTAAATGATGACTCGGTATCTGACGAGCGTAAAGCGCAAATCCGCTATGTACTACTGCACGTACTAGAGACGGCACTACGCTTCACGCATCCAATCATGCCATATCTGACCGAGCAAATCTGGCAGACCATCGCGCCGCTACTGGGTCGTAAAAACACCGACAGCATCGTGGTCGCTGACTATCCACAGACCGATGCCAGCCAAATTAGTGAGCAGACCGAAGCGGATATGGCGTGGCTACAGGAGCTAATCGCTAGCGTCCGTAACATCCGTGGTGAGATGAAACTGGGTAACGCCGTCCGTTTGCCAGTGCTACTACAAAATATCTCTGCTGATGAAGATGCGCGTCTATCACGTATCAAAAACCAGTTCAAAGCGCTTGCCAAAGTCGAGAGCTTAGAGATCGTCAAAGAAGGCGATGAGGTGCCACTATCATCATCAAGTATGGTCGGTCAGCTACGGGTACTCGTACCGATGAAAGGGCTCATCGATCCAACGGCTGAGCTGGCACGTCTGGGCAAAGCGCATGAAAAGCTACAAAAGCAAGCCGATGGTATCGCGCGTAAGCTAGGTAATGAAGGCTTTGTCAGTAAAGCACCTGCGGAAGTGGTCGATGCTGAGAAAGCGAAACTGGCTGAGTTAGAAGGGCAGTTGACCGCGATGACGGCGCAGATGGAGCAGTTGAAGGCGTTGTAATTTAAAAGTAGATATCTATATTAAAAAGAACGCTATCACGATTGTGATGGCGTTTTTTATTGTCTACTGGTTAGTTCTTTATTTCAGACTTTATCTATATGCTATTGATAAACATCTGTGTGTTATGATTCATCATACTGTATGTTTCTACGACTTTGTTATTTAAAACGAAGTCGGTAAATAATGTTTTCCGAAATCAGTGATAAATACAGCCTTCTGAGTATTTTTAAAATACAACAAGATTTATATCCGATAGTGAGTACCTTCGAATGAAGTCCAACACATACTACAACAACGTATATAAGCTTATATCTGAAGACTTTAATAACAGGCAGGCTCATGAAGTGATAAGAGAGTGGCGATCTCACAACATTTATACATTGGATATAGCTTCAAAACTATTAGAAAGAATTGTCAAAAATCTAAATCTTAAGAATTGCTACATAGGTCAACGACTAAAAAGGCTAGTGTCAATAAAACAGAAATTAGTCAAAAGTAAAGGTATGAGACTTACAAAAATGCAGGATATTGTAGGTGTAAGACTTGTAGTCAATGATTTAAAAGAGCTAGCAAAGGTAGTTAAGTTATTGCAAAAAGGTAAAATTTTAGGTAAAAATATTTCTCTCGTTAGAGAGTTTAATTATATAAAAAAACCTAAAGAAGATGGGTATAGAAGCTACCATATAACTTTCGAAATAACGAATAACCATAAAGGTGTAGAGTACAAAAGATTATTTGAGTTACAAGTTAGGACGAAGTCACAGCATGCATGGTCTACTGTGGTAGAAACTATAGGGACCTATATGGGAGTAGATTTCAAAGGGGGCGATGGCGAAAAAGACTGGAAGAATTTTTTTAAGGAATCTTCTTATATATTTTCATGGTTTGAGAAGTTTGAAAGTGGTCGTAAGCACCTTACTGTAGATGACGCGGAAGAAGTGATTAGAGGCTCTATAAGGCTTAAAGAGATAATGCTAGAGTTAAAAATAACAGAACTACTAGCGCTCCTTAATAACATGACCTCCGATATAAGCTATAAGCTAAATGAAACTTCCAAGAACGACTATGCAATTATATTTATTGACTACATTAAAAAAGAAAGTGTAGTGAGAACTTATCCTAAAGCGGCATCTAAAACTGTTAATGACCTTTATATTAGATTAGAAGAAGAATTGAATTATACAGATCAAATTCAAGTCTTATTCGTTGAAATTACAAATTTAACTAACTTGAGAAAGGCTTTTCCAAACTTCTACATAGATGTATCTGAATTTATAAGCATTCTAAAAAGGTATTTTGATAGGCTAAATGATTACGCATCCAACTTGAGCTAAATTTTCTAATCTCTCAAATAGATTAAGGGAACACCATGAACCATCTCACCGTCGGACAACGCGCGCCTTTAAGCAATCTTGCTATTGATGATACCGCACCAATCACGCTCAAGTTCACTCGTCAAAGCCCAATAGAGATGGACATCAGCTGCTTTGCCTTAGACGCAGCGGGCAAACTGATCAATGATGATTACATGGTGTTTTATAATCAGCCAACCTCACCGTGCGGGCAAATCAAGCTCACCCATTACGAGTCGCAGCCAACGGCGAGTAAAGGCATCCAAGCCGAGTTTGAAGTGAATTTATCCAAACTGGCTGCGAATATAGACAGCTTGTTTTTTGTATTATCAGCCGACACGCCGCTGAATCAAATTCAATCGTTAGAGATTGGCATTTGGCAGCAGTCACAAAAGGTACAGGCAGAGTATCAAGCAGCAGACTTTGCCCAGCAGCAAGCCAGTATGCTCATGCAGCTTTATCGTAAGGGTGGCGTTTGGCGAGTATCAAACGTCGCGCAAGGCTTTAATGGTGGACTTGCCGCCATCGTGCAGCATTTCGGTGGCGATGTAGAAGAGGGCAGCCCGCAAGTACTCGAGCCGACCGCAGGACCAGTTCAAGCAAAACCATCGTTAGAGAAGGTCATGCTAGACAAAGCCCCAAAACTCGTCAATCTCGCCAAAAAAGCCACGATATCGCTTGAGAAACGTCAATTGCAGCAGTTAACCGCAAAGGTAGCATTGGTGTTAGACGCTTCAGGCTCAATGAACAGACAGTACAAAAAAGGCCGCGTGCAAGAGGTAGTCAATCGCATATTGCCATTGGCAGTGAGCTTCGATGACGACCAAGCGCTAGACTGCTGGGCGTTTGCCCGAGATCCGCAGTATTTGGGCGAGATTGGGCTGAATAACTATGATGGTTTCATTGACAACGCTCATGGCGGCTGGCGCAAATGGGCACTTGGCCCACGCATTAACAATGAAGCAGAAGTCATGAAAGCCGTGACGGAGTTTTATCAAAAAGACGGCTTGGATGTGCCTGTCTACGTGCTATTTATCAGTGATGGCGGGGTGAATGACAATCGCGGTATCACGAGAGTCATGACGGAAGCCGCGAAACTACCGATATTTTGGCAGTTTGTGGGCTTGGGTGGTCGTGGTTATGGTATCCTCAAAAAACTAGACGATATGACAGGGCGCGTGATTGATAATTGCGACTTTTTTGAACTCGATGACTTGGATGATATCAGCGAAGAAGCCTTGTATGAGAATATGCTAGAAGAGTTCCCAATGTGGCTAAAAGAAGCCAAGCAACTAGGCATAGTCAATTCACTATAAAAATATGACTGCGCTAACCTCACTATTCGATTACAGCTAAATAAAAAACCGCCACACCAAACACTATGGCGGTTTTTTTATTCCTCAAAATATCTTAACTTATAAAATATCTATAGCGCCCAAAGCGACTGATACTGCTCATCAGTCAACGTCACAATATCGATCTCGGCCAGCATCTCACGCAGTTCTTGCCATTTATTGGCATCAGGCGTAATCGTCGTGATCAATCTGCCGAGCGTATTATCAATGATGGCATCCATCAGCGTATCAGCCTCGGTTCTACTATAGTCGTAATACATACGGTGGGCAGTGGCTGGCTCATTTTTACACAGTTCAGTCATCTGGCTGGTCACTTGAATAAAGGTATCTATCGCGTCCTTTTTCGCGTTATAGATCTCATTCGTTGTCAGAATCTCTAACGCCGAAAAGTTCGGATAAGGTGACAGATGCTGATCGATAAACTCAAACTCTAACCCTTCGTGAGTTGCCTCAACGCCCTCAAAGTTATAAAAGCACAGCCATGCACCATCTAGGCTTGGGTCTTCTTGCAGGTTTTTGATGTGATAAAAGTCTTTTTGTACAAAGGTCACATTATCACGGCTGATACTAAAGCCATTTTTCTTGGCATAACGCGCCAATATCTCAAAACCAATACGATTGGTTTTTTCTTCAGCAGCAGGGGTGCAGATGCGGATAGGCTGATTGTTTTTTAATTTATTCATGCTAGCGCGTTGCATCAATATACCGCCATCGGTCTCAAAAAAGCAGCCCAGTGCACGTAGAGTAGGCGCGTAATGTTCAAACAGATGGATAGGCTCATTGACATGCAAATCGATACTTTGGTTCTGTAGTTCGGCAAAGCCATCATAGTGGTCATCTGGCTCGATGATAGTAATATCAAGCCCTGCTTGCTCATATGCGCCCGTGGTTACACCAGCGATAAAGGGCAGATGATCAGGGTTTAAAAACCATTCGAGGGTCAGAGTAAGTTTGGTGGTCGGCTGCATGGTTGTTTCCTTTTTGATTATGGAAAACAATCAGACTGATACTATTAAGGTAAAACAAGAAAGGCCAAATAAGAAAAGTGAAGTCTCGATGCTAATTGTCAGATGCTCAGCGTTTAAGATGGTTATCACCAGTACGTCATCTATAGACTGCGCTTATTTATAGACCTCTGAGGGCGTGTCACGCTTGTTTCCTACGTCAGTGCTAACTGCTTCAGGTTCACGGGTGTGTCTCAGCGATGATGTGGGCTGTGTCTACAGCGTTAAATCAAAGCACCCCGACAAGATTGATTGTTATTGCATTATTTTTGATCAGTACTGCTAATGAATCCGTACTGCGAATGGCTATTATCGATAGTTACTGCATCATCATAGACGACTTACAAGATGGGATGCAAGCGTATCGGGAATGACGATGGCAGGTGATGACTGGTGTTCGTTAACCGCTCTTTAGGATAGATGTTGCTTCTCAAAGCTTATCACGGCTTTTTATAAGCGCTTTCAATCGATGTATTAATAAAAGAATGCAGTATTTATTATTGGTACTTACCCAATTACTAACCAAACATACCTATCAATAGCAAAAACCTTATATAAATAGTCTTGTGCGCAGACGGGCGATATTGCATGATTAGCCTTCTATGCCGCTGCTTATCTAATAGGCGCTACTCTAGACAATCGACATTTGGCATAACTGACAACTTACACGACCGACAACTTATATGACCGATAATAAAAAAACGTTCTATTACCGACCTAAGACTGATCAATCCAACAGCCCAATGCTGCGTTGGACCTTTGTGACGCTTGGTTGGCTGTTTTTTATCTTAGGTATTATCGGTATATTGTTGCCAGTGATGCCTACTGCGCCTTTTATCTTGCTAGCAGCAGGTTGCTGGGCACGTAGTTCTCGACGCTTTCATTTTTGGCTGATTAATCATAAATACTTTGGTAAATTCGTCCGTGACTGGGAAGAGAATCATGCCGTTCCGCTTTATGCCAAGTGTTTAGCGACGGTTATGATGGCAGCATCGACAATTATGTTATTTTATCGTTTGCCTGCCGATATGATGTGGATGGCATGGGCGGTAGCCACTGTCTGTAGTGGAGTAGCGATATATTTGTTCCGTTTACCAAATGCCTAAATCCGTTGCAATTTGCGCCAAAATCGGTCAATAAACGGCTCTGGTTACACGAAATATGAGATAAGACTTGCGATACTGGGATGTACCCCTTATAATACGCCCAAGCTTAAGAGCAGTTCTGCACCAAATCATTACCTCGTAGTATTAGTTATAATCCTTCGTTTTAATATTTATCGTTCAGTAGCTATTTGCAAGCGTTACCGGTCACTAGACCATTAATAAATTTAAAAGTAGGATTATACTATGTCAGACGTTCAAAAAGGTACAGTTAAGTGGTTCAACGAAGCTAAAGGCTTTGGTTTTATCGCTCCAGAAACTGGCGCAGACGTTTTTGCTCATTACAGCGAAATCACTGGTTCAGGTTTCAAAACTTTGGCTGAAGGCCAAGAAGTTGAGTTCACTGTAACTCAAGGCCAAAAAGGCCCACAAGCACATAACATCGTTGCTATCTAATTTGTCTTTATAGACAGATAGATGAATAGATGTAGAAAAGCGAACCTTCGGGTTCGTTTTTTTTCGTCTATGTTTTAGCATTTAGAGACTTGGTATTTACAGCATTAGTGTTTAGAGCATTAGTACTTAAGAGGCTGGTATTTAAGAGGCTGGTATTTAAGGTACTGGTATTAAAGTTAGTACTAGTCCAAGATTAAAAGTTTTAGCCAATCATATTAGATTAAATGACAGATGTAAAAAGGCCTCCGACTATAGATAGTTGGAGGCCTTTTACATTATGCAATGACATCAGCAGTTAAGAATGAATATTTAGCTTATTATATAAAGCTAATGCCAATATTGATTAGACCACCGCCCAGTATTAACCAACCGAACATAATAGCACCCAAGATAAGGGGTCTAACGCCAGCTTGCTTGATCGCGCTCAGATGAGTGGTCAGACCTAATGCAAACATGGCCATCGTAAGTAGTACATCATCTAGCATCACCATACTGCGTACAATACTCTCAGATATTGGCACCCATGTATGTATCAACACAATGCCGATAAAGATAAACGCGAACCATGGCACTTTGACTTGTTTAACACGAGTCATAAATGACGCTGTTTCGCTTCTATCACTATCTTCTTCTACAGCCGCACTATCTACGGTGCGCTCTTTGGTTAGCGCAAACGATAACACAAGCAGGAAAGGCGCGAGCATCATGACACGTATCATCTTGGTCACGACTGCGGTATCACCAATCTCGGTATTGATTGCATTACCTGCGACCACGACTTGTGCGACCTCATGGACGGTTGAGCCAGTGTACATGCCGTACTGCTGGGCGCTTAGCCAAGGCTGTAACCAACCAAGATGATATAAAAAAGGATATAGCAGCATCGCGATAGTGCCGAACACCACCACAGTTGCCACGGCGATAGTGACTTTATGGGCCTGCGCGTTGACCACAGGCTCTGCGGCAATGACGGCAGCAGCACCGCAAATACTTGCCCCTGAACCAATTAAAATAACCGTTTCTTTATCGACTTTTAACCATCTAGTGCCTAACCAATAGGTCAGCAAAAAGGTTGACGTCAGTACCAGCGCGTCAGTCATAATCGCTGGCATACCGACACTCGCAACTTGCGTCATGGTCAGTTTAAACCCATAAAACATAATCGCAAGTCGCAATATCTGACCTTTGGCAAAGCAAACACCACCGTTTAAACGTTCAGTGAATTTGGGATAGACGGTATTGCCCAAAATCATACCCAGCAAAATCGCTAGCGTTAAAGAGGATAAGCCGACAATACGTCCGTTTGACCAGATATCCAAACTGCTGTCCAACCATAAGCAAAACAAACTACCGATCAGAACTACCGCTAATCCCGCTAAGTGACGGTGATTAGGGGTATAGTTATGAACGGAGTTGCTGACTGATTGGACGAGTGTGTACATGACGCGGTATCCTATCACTGATATTAAGATAAGCATAAGCTTATGAATAGACAGTATATGCCCGCTGCATTTATAATAAAAACAGATTAATAAGATATAAGCTATCGATTTTTTAGGTTAGAGATTATGATAGAAGTCGATATACCGCGCATAAGCATCAAAAAAGACAAACGTTACGAATAAGACAGGCTGAAAACTGACATAAGGCAACATAGGGCATTATTAATATTATGAAAAAATCTGTGCAGACAATGCCAAAGATTACGCTTAAGCAGCTTGCTGTTTTTGTCAGTATTTATCAGACAGGTAGCACCAGTCGCGCCAGTGAGGAGCTGCATTTATCACAATCAGCAGTTAGCAGCGCACTGACAGAGTTAGAGTCTAGACTACAGATGCCGCTATTTGAGCGCGTCGGTCGCAGGCTCAATCAACACCCTAATGCCCATCCTATTTATATACAGGCACAGGCTATCTTGGGTCAGTCGCTCACGCTTGAGCATTATCATCAGTATCAAGCAGGACAGATTCACATCGGTGCCAGTACCACTATCGGCAATTACGTGCTGCCATCTTTACTTGGTAAGCTATATGGGGCGCTACCCGATGCCAATGTCGATATGTATATTGCCAATACGCAAGAGGTAGTGAGCGAGGTTGAGCAACTAAATATCGATATCGCACTGGTAGAAGGAATGCCGCGTCCGGTAGATATGAAAGTTATTGAGCAGCGTGAATGGCGTACCGATACGCTAGTGATATTTGCCAAGCGTGATAGCAAGTGGCTAAAGGATATAGCTACCTATAGCCAAGACGAGGACTGCTATCAGCTGAGTATTAATCAGTTAGCGCAGTTGCCGTTACTGGTGCGTGAGGCAGGGTCAGGCACACGGCAGATTATCGATGAGCAATTACTAAAGTATCTACCCAATGCAGAAGTGGTAAAGGCCATACATCAATCCGAGGCCATCAAGCACATGGTGAGTGCAGATATTGGTCTTGGTTGTCTATCACAGCACGTGATTGAGACAGAATTAGCAACAGGTGAACTGGTACAAGTGAACGTGGCAGGGATTGATCTATCGCGTACATGGTGGCTAGTCTGGCACAAAGCTCGACACCAAAGTCCTATTTGGCAAACCTTTATAGATATTATTCAACAAGGTTAAACGATGAGTCTGGATGAACCTAAAATCTATTAGCCATAAAAAAGCGCAGCGTTAAAAGTTACGCTGCGCTTTTTTTTGAGACATGCTTTAGATAATATAAGACAATCAAAGCGTATTGTTATGCTGAAACAGGCTTGTCCAGTCGCACTACGAAGCTATCGCAAGGTACATTGGGCAAGATATTATCTGCTGTCGCGCCACTGATCCATGCAGCGATACCGGTACGCTTATGACGACCGATGACCAATAGATCGACATCGTGTTTATGACAGTAGCTGACGATACCTTCACTGCTAGAAATGGCAGTCGTGACTTCTGACGTTGCCGCATTTAGCTGATTGCGTTCAAGGAACTGCGCCAGCTTTGCACGTGCTTCTTGGCAGCGTTCATCATCAATCTCATCGTAAAGGCTAGAGGCAGGCACCAGCTCATAGCCGAAGCCAACCATGGTGTCTTTGACAATATGCAAAACAGATAGCTTAGAGCCTGGACGGTTTTCGACGATGCGCTTGGCCTTTTGGGCGACTATATCTGCATCAGAGAGTAAGTCGGTAACCAGTAAAATATGTTCGTAACTCATAGCGTCTTCCTCGTGTCAGATAGTATTTACTATAGCACTACTCTAGGGCGCTGTTAAGTAAAGCTTGTCGTCTTTAGCAGCGGATTAGAGTAATGCCAATTATTCCAAGACAGGCTGATCAAGCTTCACCACTAAACTGTCGCAAGGGACATTTGGCAAGATACTATCGGCAGTGGCTCCTACCAACCAAGCGGCAATACCATGGCGTTCATGGCGTCCAATGATAAGTAAATCGACGTCTTTTTCACGGCAGTAATTAATGATACCTTTACTATTAGAGATGGCAGCGGTGATCTCAGAGTTGATTGCTTCCAGCTCATTACGTGCCAAAAATTGCGCTAATTTCGCCCGTGCTTCTTGCCACTTTTCATTATCGACATCACCCGAGAGGCTAGAGGCAGGCACGAGCTCATAACCAAAGCGCACCATGTCATCTTTGACTATATGCAAGACAGACAGCCTGGCTTCAGGAGAGCCTGCGAGGATACGCTTGGTTTTTAGCGCCACTTTGTCCGCATCGGATAGTAAGTCAGTGACCAATAAAACGTGTTGGTAGCTCATAAGGTACTCCTATTAATAGTTAACTTTATAGTAGCAGTGCAAATCATCTTTGTTAAGTGATAAATCCATAATAAAATTGTGGATATTGATGGATTTGTAACTTTAAGGCTTTAATAGCTAAAGTTGATAAGAACGTAGATTATGTGGTGGATTATTGCGTGACTGCCGCCTTGACTTATCCATGTCGCAGCCCCACTAATAGCGCTAAGCCAACTCTTTTTTAGCCAATTTATTACTCTATTTTCCCTGACAGTCAGGGCACTATACGCATAATAAGCGATAAGGATAACTATGACGGACACGCCATTTACTGCTGATTTAACGCTGCATCCAGCATTTGAGCTGATTGAGCATCGCCATATTGAGGCGCTATCGATGGATGTGCTGATCAGTCAGCATGTAAAAACAGGAGCGATGCATTATCATCTGGCACACCCAAGTGATGAAAATGCATTTTTGGTCGGTTTTCGCACCCAGCCAATGGACTCAAAAGGCGAGGCGCATGTTTTAGAACACGTGGCATTATGTGGTTCGAATAAGTTTCCAGTACGTGATCCGTTCTTCTCAATGATTAAACGCTCGTTAAATACGTTTATGAATGCGATGACCGCCGCTGATTGGACGGCCTATCCGTATGCGACGCAAAACAAAAACGACTATTTTAACTTGCTCGCTGTCTATCTAGATGCGTCGTTTTTCCCCAATATCCATCCGCTCGATTTTGCCCAAGAAGGCATCCGCGTAGAGCTTGATGAAAATGATAAGCCGCAATTTAAAGGTATCGTTTTTAATGAGATGAAAGGCGCGATGAGTGGCGAGATTGATCAGCTATATCATACGGTTGCTCATCATCTGTTCCCAACGACGACCTATCATTATAATTCAGGCGGCGATCCTGCTGATATCCCTGACTTGACACACACTGAGCTGACAGAGTTTCACCAGAGCCATTATCATCCGTCAAACAGTGTCATTATGAGCTTCGGTAATATCCCTGTTGCTGAGACGCAAGCGAAAATACACGAAGATGCTTTGATTCAATTTGAAGCAGGCAAAAAGCATGTATCGCGTCCAGAGCAACGTTTGTCTGCGCCAATCAGCGCGGTTGATACTTATACTGCTGACGAAGCCGGCCCAGATCAGACGCATCACGTGGTTGCTTGGTTACTACCATCGATTACCGATCCTAAGCAGCGTTTGGCATTGCGTCTATTAGAGGGCGTGCTGATTGAGCATGCAGGTTCGCCATTGCGTGCCTATCTTGATAGCCATCCACTGGGTAAAGCACCAAGTCCGCTATTGGGACTTGATGACAGTCATTATGAAATGGTCTTTTATACGGGACTGCGCGGCTCTAACCCTGAACATGCCGAAGCGGTCGAGCAGGGCATTATTGATTTGCTGACCGAAGTGGCCAATTCACCAGTTGATGATGAGACAATCGAAACCATTCTGCATCAGATTGAGATTGATCAGCGTCACATCGGCGGCGATAGCATTCCTTATGGTCTAAACCTGATGTTAGAGGGCTTTAGTACCGCCATTCATGATGGCAACCCTATCGACGTCTGGGAAGTAGATGAGCATCTACAATGGCTACGCGAGCAAGTCGTCGATCCGCAGTGGCTACCGAACTTGATTAAAACGCATCTATTGGACAATCAGCATCGTGTACGCGTAACGATGACGCCTGATAGCGAAAAAACAGCGCGTTTGGCAGCAGCTGAACAGACTCGTTTAGATACTATCGCGATGGATTTGACTGCTGATGACAAAGCTATTTTAAAGCAACAAGCTTTAGATTTGGCTGCACGTCAAGCTGCGCCAGATGATTTGAGCTTGTTGCCAAAAGTTGGTTTAGAAGACGTACCAACGGATATTAGCTTTAAAGAAGGCACGCAAAAGCAGGTGCGTTTGAGCGGGCAAGACAGCACGCTATTTGAGTATGAAGCTGGCACTAATGGCATTTATTACTATCAAGTGATTGTCCCACTCACTGAAGCAATTGGTAATGCGAGCGCAGATGCGCTACCAGTCAATGATGTGATCAATCATCCATTGTTGCCTATTTATTTAAGTCTATTGTCTGAGCTAGGTACTGACTCGCTTAGTGCTCATGAGATGCAAGCCAAGCAAGCAGCGCATTCTTCTGGTGTGACCGCTCGTATTAGCCAGCGTACCAACGTCGATGATAGCCAAGCAATTAGCAGTTATTTTGTGGTAGCAACGCGTGCGCTAAATCGCAAACCTGAAGCGATTGATTTGCTCAAGGAAGTGATGGAGCACAGTATCTTCTCTGAGCATGACCGTATCAAAGAAATCTTGCAACAGCGCCAAGCGGGTTGGCAGTCAAACTTAGCGGGCTCAGGGCACTCTTATGCGATGCAAACGGCTAGTCGTGGTATGAGTCGCCAAGCACAGTTGGAATATGTGCGCAGCGGTCTACCAGCATTGAACGCGCTTAAGGATTTCTTGGCACATGCTAGTACAGATGATGCTCAGTGGGATCAACTGGCTACCAGCTTGATGGATTTACATCAACGTCTGATCAGCTTGCCTAAGCATGCCGTTATTATTTGTGAGGCAGAGCAAACCGAACGCTTGAGTAGCTTAATCGTCGATAGCTGGAAAGACAGCCAAGCGACGACCGCTTCTAATGATTTAACGAACGCAGTAGCAAATATTCCAAGTGAGTTTGCAAACCTGCAATTAGATACTGCGTTAAATGGTGCGACTGATACAGTCAAAGCATTAGAAAACGGGGTAGCGCTTGATGTTGCAGATCTAGCATGGCTAGTACCAACCAACGTATATCACAATGCCAGTGCTTATACTGTACCTGCTGCTGACCATCCTGATACCGCTGCACTCATGGTATTAGCGCCTTACTTACGTAACGGTTATTTGCACAGTGCGATTCGTGAGCGCGGCGGTGCCTACGGTGGCGGTGCAGGTTACGATGCCAACGCTTGTGCCTTTAAATTCTTTAGCTATCGTGATCCACAATGTGCTGAGACCTTTGCTCATTTTGAAGCCAGTATCGAGTGGTTATTAAACGAGCCACAGACCGATGAGCAATTGGAAGAAGCTATTTTAGGTATTATCTCAGGCATGGATAAGCCAGGCTCTCCTGCAGGAGAAGCAATCAAAGCCTGCTTTGCAAATCTACATCATCGCGGTGTCGACTGGCAGCGCAAAATGCGTGCGTCAATATTGGCCGTGACAGTCGCTGATTTGCAGCGCGTTGCTAAGCAATATCTACAAGGGCAAAAGCATGTACGTGCAGTACTAGCGCCTTACGACAAAGAAGAGACGGTAAAAGGTCTTGGTTTTGAGGTTTGTAGAATAAAGAGCTAAGACAATTAGGTTTATTTTTGATTAAAAGTTAAGCACAGAAAAGCCAAGCATCATGCTTGGCTTTTTGCGGTTAGGTAATTGACTAATATCGTTTGATACTCAAATCTTTGCCAATTTTGTCTTGATGAATCGGAAATTCTGACAACTCGTTATACTGCTTACGATCAGCAAAGTAGCTTTTTAGAGTACGGCGAATGGCTTCAAATGCCAGTGTATCCCATGGGATGTCTTCTTCGCTAAACAGTGCACAGTCGAGACTTTCTGAGCCAATACCATACGCGCCATCTTTTAGATCGGCCAGATAAATAGAGTAGATCTGCCCAATATCTGGCAAATCATAAATGCAGTATAGATGCGGATTTAGTACGATAGCATCAGCTTCTTCGTAGCTCTCGCGCGCAGCACCCTCAGCCATGGTCTCACCATTTTCCATAAAACCTGCAGGTATCGTCCATAGCCCATATTGTGGCTCAATGGCACGGCGGCAGAGTAGTACTCTATTTTCATGTACCACCAGCGAGCCACAGATAACTTTTGGGTTTTCGTAGTGGATATAGTGGCAATTGGGACATACTAAACGCGGCATATTATCTGTAGGTGGGATTTTTCGTTCTGCTTCATGACCGCATTGGAGGCAATAGCGCATATCAACTACCTTGTTATAAAAGTTATTGTGTATGATGTTTTTTATAGGTTATAAGACCTATATTCTGAAGTGCTGCTGTCATCGTTTCGAGATACGTTAGATACAAGGATGATGAGACAAGTACCACAAGCAGTAAACTGAGTGAACCTGACGATAAACCTAACTTAAACGTACCTGACTTATATAAGATCGACTATATAAGATATTATTCTAAAGAGCAGCTATCGTCTTAAGATAGCACATATTATCGACGGACAGAATCACGATAACAGTAACGCATCATTTCACAGATAGGCTTACTGTTATTGGTCAACAAGGCCGTTATTGAGCATTGATAAGCAATGAATCAGTCACATAAATAGCATGCAGCCACTATTATATTGCGCTAGTCTAGTGAGTGTTCAGTAATTATTGATATCAAAGCCGCTGACAAGTCGCGTGGCCGAGAACAATAAATAGATTGTTGGTTTTATTTACTAGTCGCGATTTTAATAATAGAAAACAAGAAAGATGCTGTTGATACCGCTTAATAACGATAAAAATATAGGGCAAGTATAATGTTATTCCCACCGGAGGCTGTAAGCTTCGATAACCTGTCAGTTGCTGTCCCAAGTTTTATTCGTCATCCTACACTCAGAAAACTGGCCGAGCGAGTACAGCACGAGACATTGAACGCGCTGACGAGTCCAGCGATGTACGAGAGTGGCAACACCTCACAAAGTACGCGTATTTTGGACAGCTTATATCAGACACCGATTGCAGATGCATCAATACTGGTCGCTATTACTCATGAGCGCAGGCCTAAACTATTATTAACACGCCGCGCCGCCCACATGAACAGTCATGCGGGTGAAGTGTCTTGTGTGGGTGGAAAACATGATCGAGGCGATGGCAATAATGTCGTTACTGCATTGCGTGAAGCCTGTGAAGAAACAGCGCTACCGCCCAATAAAGTCCAATTACTTGGTCAGCTACCGATCCAAACTTCAAAAAGTGGTATGAGCGTACGCCCAATCGTGGCACTCATCGCTCCTGGTCTAGTACTCGTACCTGAAGCGGGAGAAATATCACGTATTTTTTGGGCAGATTTAGAATCGTTAGTCACTCAACCAACGGTAGAGTATGAAATTGAGTATAAAATGCAGGAGCAAATGGCTACCATACTGACGCCGAGCTGGCAGGTCGATGGCGAGACAGTATGGGGGCTAACAGGACGGGTAATTGCTAACCTATTAGAAACAGGGTTTGATCGACAGCTAGAATGGTATTACCGCGTAGAAAACAAACGCTGATAAATGTCATCTACTTATAATATAGTCGATTCAATTTAAAAGTAGTACAAGGCAACCGAGTGTAGATGTATATGTGATACTTCAAACGAGGTTAACACAGTAATGCTTTTATAGTGGGATGACTATAATCATCTACTTATAATAATCATCGTTCTTTTTAAGCCACCAGTTCATATTGTCTTGGCGCTTGGCACGGAATGCTTCTAACTTATGAGCAACGGATGCATTATGCTGCCGTGCAGTATCGAGCGCAAAAAGAATCGGTACGGAAGACAACACGCCAAAGCGTATCTTCGATTTTGGTAAGTCCAGCCCATCGCCTATATCATCACCGACCAAAGTCCGAGTGACACTCGCATTGACCATTTCGACAAAACGTCCACGGCGATTGTCTTCACCCATTAGCTGACGCGGCAAATCATGCAATGCTTTTGCCAGTGGTTGTCCCATCTTAAAGTCTAGCTGCTGTATCGATAGATAGGTATACAGCCATTCCCAACACGCGGCCTCATCTTTTGGCAGACGATCTAGATCAACCCCCATCCAATAACTGGCAAGGTTCCATAGATGCAGGATACCTTCAGCTTCTTCTGTGCTAATACGTGCGCCTAACAATCTTAGACCGCGCATAATTAGTAACGAGAACTGTAAGTGGGTGGCAATCATATCGGTTTGATTGATAGGGGTGCCCCAATAGTCGGTATTCCAACTACCATCAGGGTTATGATGTTGCTCGGCGTTTGGTATCACGCCTGTAGCAGCATTGCCTTTACCTTTGAGTAGGTTCTGCCGTACCAAGGTATGTATCTGACGTACTTGGATCGATTGTCGCCAGCCCTCAGAGCCAATGGCCAGCATTTGCTCGACAGGTTTATTTTGATTGCCTGCGCTCATATTAGATGAAGGGTGTTCAGACACGGCCAAGATATAGGCATAAGTACGCATCAGTCGTGGTAGCGCATCGTGCATCAGTGCGCCCGTCTGAATGAGCGGTAGCGAGAGGGCAGGGATGCTATAGCCAGCCATCAAAGCAACATTACGCAGTAGCCAAATGAGCATGAGTGGATAGCGCCGATAGGCAACCGCGCCTATCTGGGCAAGTTTTGGGTCGAACCAGTCAGGATGGTTGCTAAATTGCTCAGTGAGCGCGCTAAATGATGGATTGTTTACAAGGTCGTTGTTCGTAAGTTTATGGTTTGGACTATCGCCAAGAATAGTGTGCTGTAAAGGTTTTGCAAACTTTATGCTCTGTGTAGCTAACGCGTCTGCGAGTGGATCGCCAATATCGTAACCTGCCACTATCTCATTTAGTAGAGCAGGCGATATCGTAAAGTCTTTTGGCAATAGATAACGTTTAATGCGTTTTAAAACCTGCAAATCGCTATGGTCATCGATAGCAGTGGTACGTCCATGACGCTGATAAGCGTTCGATGATTGAGCATTCGATGATGGAAAGTCAGGTTTGTCAGTTGCAGTACTTGCCGTATTGATGATTTTCTTATCCATAGTTATCAAGTACCATTTTCAGAGTTAGAGCGTGCCTTAGAACGTAAAACTTGCATTGCGATAGCTTCGCATCCCAGTCATTCGTAAAAACTACTGGATCGGTTCAATGAGTCTAATTGCTGCTGTGTTGTTCGGATGCGGCGTTTGGTATCACGAATCTCATCAGATAGAGATAGCAGCCGTGCACGGGCTTCTTTTTCATTAGCAAAATCTAGCATTTCACCATTTTCTAACTTATCGAATTCTGATTGATAAGTATCTAAGAGGCGATTATCTTTGTCTAATTGGTTGTCTAAGGCGTAATAATCTAGCCCTTTTTGATTAGCCGCTTGCAATGTGTTGGCCATAGTGATCGGGCAAACGTTGTTCAACTGACGACCACGTCTACCGATGTTATAGGCATTATTGATGGTGCAGTACTGTTGCAGGCCAAGTTTACGACCTCGCTCCCATGCCTGATAGTCAGGCGCGACGCTAGCTTTGGCACAGGCTTTTGTATGAGAGGCTAAGCGGTCTGAATGATAACCTGCCACGCCATCGTTATAGCCGATAGCTTGCCAGTCACCGATGAGACATTCTTGCTTGGAGAGTGTTGCACAGCCTGCTAGCAGATAGACACTACCGAACACAGATAATCCTAATGCCAGTTGACGTACAGCATGGTATATAGGTTGGTACATGGTTAGCTCCGATAGCTGTGATAACTATAATAACTATGAACATAAATAAATAACGCTAGCAATCAATCACATTATGCAGCCTTGTGATTGATTGCTAGGTCACTTGTAGGTATCTCGATAACGTACATACAAATAAAATAGAGCAGCTTATAAGTGGCATCAACATTAAGCAGTACCATTATAAGCTACTCTACGTTTCATTAATGTGGACGAGTCAAATCGACCGATGTACCGCTAGCATTGTCTTTCAAGCTCATTTTTAGCATGATGTAACCTGCGATACCAGAGACGATTGAACCCATGATAATACCCAAGCGCTCATCAAACATAGTGGTGTCGCCAGCGAACGCTAAGCCACCAATGAACAAACTCATGGTAAAACCAACACCACACAATAGAGCTGCACCGTAGATTTGCTTATAGTCCATACCTTTTGGCATGGTTGAGATACCAAGCTTAAAGATTAACCAGCACATGAACATGACGCCTAATTGCTTACCAATAAATAAACCAGCGGCAATACCTAGCGGTACTGAGTGGAATAACTCAGCAAAACCTGCGCCTTCGAGCGAAATACCCGAGTTGGCAAAAGCAAAGATTGGCAAAATACCAAAGGCGACGGTATTGTGTAGATCGTGCTCTAGCTCTTCAAGTGGAGAGTGCTCAGGATCAGTGCGGTCGAACATCGGAATAAACAGTGCTAGTACCACACCGGCCAATGTTGCATGGATACCAGACTTGAGTACGGCAATCCACATGATCAGACCAATGAGTAGATAGGGCGTGATGTTGGTAACGTTACGGCGATTAAGAACATATAAGAACGGCAAACATAGACCAGCTACTGCTAATGATTCTAGCGACAACTCACTGGTGTAAAACAAAGCAATAATCAGAATCGCACCGATGTCATCGAAGATAGCAATAGAGACCAAAAATACCTTTAAAGAGTTAGGTACACGGTTACCTAAAAGACTTAAAATACCGAGTGCAAACGCAATATCTGTCGCCGCAGGAATGGCCCAACCTTTCCAAAACTCAGGCTCATTGTAGTTAAAGAGCAGATAGACAATCGCCGGCATAATCATACCGCCCAGTGCTGCCCCAGCTGGCAGAATAATCTGTTTGACGTTGGACAGCTCACCAATCAATACTTCACGCTTGAGCTCAAGTCCGACCAAGAAAAAGAAAACAGCCATTAGACCGTCATTGATCCAGTGGTGAGCATCTTTGGCAATCGCAAACTCGCCAATTTGAATGGCAACTGGTGCGTGAATAAAACCTTCGTACCAAACATTAAGAGGGGAGTTGGCAATGATCATTGCAGCAACGGCAGCCAATGCTAAGACGATACCGCCCGCTGCCTCAAATTCAAAAAATGCCTTAATCCTTCGTATTGCCATATCATCCTCATTCGCTAAATACAATTTACTAAATAACCTCAAATATCCATCAATGTCTGCGCTACCTATAATTTCGAGGTAGCAAATAGACAGAAACAGTTTCTCATACTCTTATCAATATAGACAACAAAATACGTTGAGCCAGTGCCAACGGTCTACTTTTTTATATTCACAATAGCAATATTATAAAGAGGATTTGACGAGCACAATAGTTGTAAGTCGTTACATCTTTTTAATAAGTCGCTATTTGGCTGAGCATATTCGGAACGTTATTAGACAAATTTAGCAGACTTTGTTACGTTTTTGGCTTTTTTTACGGTTTTATCTTTATAATGAGCAGCGCTGTGCGACGTGTCATTATTTCTTTTGCTAGCACTGGTAAGCTGTCAGCTTATCGATAATGATATTTTAGCTTCAACTTAGAACTCCTTTTCTCTTCTTATCATATTTTGCAGGTCAGTGTCATGGACTTAACTTTCTCGTTAGAGATTATTTTAATGCTTACTGCGGTGGCCGCATTGGCAGGATTTATTGATGCTATCGCTGGCGGCGGCGGGTTATTGACTATCCCTGCCATGCTACTGGCCAACATCCCACCAGTATTGACGCTCGGTACCAACAAACTGCAAGCGGCATCAGGCGCCCTAGCGGCGTCTATTACTATGATTAGAAAAGGAGTCGTCAAACCGCAACGTATCAAAGTAGCTATCATCGCCGCTTTTATTGGTTCCGTTATCGGCACCATCGCTGTACAAATGTCACCACCTGACTTGCTTGAAAAGGTCATTCCATTTTTAATCGCTGCTATCGGTATTTATACGTTATTTGCCCCTAGATTGGGTGAAGTAGAGGCTGCACCGCGCATCTCAGAGAGCAAATGGCAAAAAGTCGTGGCACCGTTGATTGGTTTTTATGATGGTTATATCGGTCCAGGTACGGGTATGTTTTTTGCGCTTGGTAATGTGGCATTACGTGGTCGTCAAATTATTGAAGCAACAGGCGCGGCTAAAGTGTTGAATTTATCGACCAATATTGGCTCGTTAATTTTCTTTATTTTGGGTGGTAACGTACTGTGGAAAGTGGGGTTAGCGATGATGGTTGGACAAACCATCGGCGCCTATTTTGGCTCGCATATGGTGGTCAAAGGCGGTAGCAAATTGATTCGTCCAGTGATTGTACTGGTCTGTCTGGCGATGTTGACCAAGTACGTGTTTGGCTAATTAGTTGTTGATAGAACCGTATCAACCATTATTATTTACTGGTTATTGATCATAAAAAAACCTCAGCCAACTTGACTGAGGTTTTTTATTTTATGCACTTCTATCTAGCAGGCGTGGGTTAGCGGCGACGATCGACATCATCGTATTCACTACCCATGATGCCATCACTAAAGACTTCAGAGAACTCACGCTCATTGTCTTCATCGATATGACCATCAAATACGTCTTTTGCACCAGCATTAGGATCGTTGTAAATAGCCAGATCCATTTTGCCTTCTGATTTTGCTACGATAGTAGTAACAGCAGCATCACCACCAACGTTTACAGCAGTACGTAACATATCAAGGATACGATCCACACCCAAGATTAGACCGATACCTTCGATTGGCAGACCCACTTGAGCAAATACCATAGACAGCATGATTAGACCAACACCAGGTACACCAGCCGTACCAACAGACGCCAGTACTGACATCAAGATGACGGTTAAGTATTCGGTTACACCCAAATCAATGCCGTAAATGTTGGCAATAAAGATGGTCGCAGTACCCTGCATGATAGCTGTACCATCCATATTGATGGTAGCACCAAAAGGAACAGTGAACGACGCAACTGAGTTGTTCACACCCATACGTTTGGTAACAGTACGCAAGGTAATAGGAATCGTCGCGTTCGAGCTTGAGGTACTAAAAGCAAAGATCTGTACTTCACGCATTTTTGCCAAAAACGTCTTGATAGACAAGCCTGAAGACACTTTTAGTACAATCATCATGGTGATAAAGAAGTGGAAGGCCAATGACCCGACCAATACCGCGACATAACCAAGTAGTGACCAAATCAAGTCTAAACCTAGCTCTGCCATTGCTTTGGTCAATAGCGCAAATACACCATATGGTGCAAGGTTCATGATGATCGTGACCATCTTTAAGATAACTTCGTTGATTAGCTCTAGGCTCTGCACTAAGCCTTTGGCAGGTTTACCTACCATCAAGATACTGACACCGATCAAAATAGCAAAGAAGATGATCGATAACATATCGCCATTTGCCATCGCGCTGATGGGGTTCGATGGGATAATGTTAGAGAACACATCAAGTAGAGGCGGCGCTGACGCTGCTTCAAACTCGGCTTCCGTTCCGATATTCATGCCTTTACCGATACCGAATAACGAGCCAAGACCAATTGCAGTCGCAATAGCGAGTGCAGTGGTTATCATATAAATAATGAACGTTTTGGTACCAATACGTCCAAGTAGGCGAATATCACCAATACCGCATACACCGCAAATCAGTGAGATAAGCACCAAAGGTACGACCAACATTTTTAGCGAGTTGACAAATAGTTTACCAACAATGGCAAGGAAGCCGTTGGTGATGTAAGTATTAACAAAGCTACCTTCGCCGTTCAATCCTGAGTAGTTTAGAAATAGGCCCAGTCCAATACCGAGCACCATGGCAACAATAATCTTGCCCGTCAGTCCTAAATTCTTCCACATAATTCATATCCTTTGTGTGCATAACAGCTTTATAGTAAGTGTTCATTAGCCAACATGATTGTACTTATCAGCCTTACTACAAAGCTTGTTACGACTATTAAGTTCCCGTGATTTTCGCTCGATGTCACATTTTCGTGGACAATATAAAAGAATAGCTAAGGGCACTGCAAGATTTTTTTCTGATTTTATTCTAAATGTACATTCCTCGTTACAACTATGTGCCCATAATATAGTCAATATTTATTCTAAACGGTTTGTTTCCCATATGAAACAAAATATTCATGAAAGAGTTTTTAGGGTAAGCGAATATGTCAAACAATTGATATTGAACCATTGATTTCAAATCATCGAAATGCAAAGAAAAGAATAAGACTCATATGATTAATTAAGCTCAGAATTTCCAATAGACCAAAAAAAGCCAGACTATCGTTTATAGATAGTCTGGCTAATAAAAAATGAAACTCTTACTATAAATCTAATAATACTCAGTTTCTAATACTAATATCAAAAACAGCATAGACCTTTAAACTTTATCGTCTTCTTCGCGTGATAAAGGTGATTGGCGTTCTAAAGGTTTGATATCATTATCAATTACTTCAGTATTGATCTCGTCAGGTGGTGCAATATGACGATTATGATTATTGCCCATACGCTCGTTAAGATGTGATTCAGCATCACGATGGCGATGATCGAGTGCCTCTCTCTCAGGCTCTGACTCTTCAAAATCTGTCTGCGAATTTACTTCTTTGATAGTATCTTGCTCACTGACTAACTCTACATCGCCATCACTTTCATAACCATGATTAGGATTGGCATCACCAGTATGATTGTCTGTGTTTGCAGGTCTGTCTAGATCGTTAATAGCTGGTTCGTTAATAGTTGGTTCGTTAGTGGCTAGCTCATCAACGGCAGATGCATCGGTATCCACAGCGATACTATTTTTACTCTGAGCTTGTCTTTTTAGCTGTGCGTAATCAGTCAGTTGATGGACTGCATTTTCAAGCGCATGCGGATTGTCACGTTCTAGCGCTTCTGATAGATGCTCGTCAAACGTATCGGTCAGTAAGGAATCAAAACGCATGGCGTTATATTGAATCAGCACTTCTGCTTCTTCTTCAGTAATGCCGCCATTTTGACTGGCGTGTACCACATGGTCTTCAAAGGTTAGACCTTCAAAGCTGTCTTGATGCTCTGCCTTTTTGAACTTCTGCCACAACGGTTCAATTTCTACTAACGTCTGATAAGCATGTTCCATACGACCAGTCACATCGTCTGCATCGGTATTGTAATAAACCATCGTTTTTAGATAATCACGGAACGGGTTGGCTGCAAAATCATCCATGAAAGTGTCACCTAACTGGCGTTTTAGCTCATCGCTTGCTGGCGTAAAGATACGTCCACTTGGGAAGGTTACAAAGCTAACCACATTGGCTGCCATACGATTCGGGAAGTTGGCAAAGAATGACACAAAGGCTTCTTGAATCGTATACAAGCTGTTTTGTAACGCAACTTCGGCATGTAAGCGCTCAGACTCTGATTTACTACCATGTTCATAGAACTGCAAAATAGCAGTCGCAATAAATAGATGACTATGAATATCTGCTAAACGACCAGAGAGCATCTCTTTACGCTTTAAGTCCCCTGCTAGTAGTCCTAATGCCATATCAGCAGTTAGGGCAAAGCTCGCACTTAAACGATTAATATGTTTGTAGTAGGGACGGGTAAAGGCATCTGCGAAACTCGGGGCCTTATCGCTACCGCCAACATAGCCTGCGACAAAGGCTTTTGCACCACGGTTAAACGTATAACCTAAATGCTTAAAGAAAAGGGTATCGAATTTTTCAGTGGCCGCCGCTTTATCTTCACTTTGTAGTAACTGAAGCTCGTCGAATAAATAAGGATGACAACGCATCGCACCTTGACCAAAGATCATGAGTGAGCGGGTCAAAATGTTAGCGCCTTCAACCGTGATAGAAACAGGAATCGCCTGATAAGGTGTCGCTAAGAAGTTGCGCGGACCCATTTGCACAGCACGACCACCGACCACATCCATACCGTCGTTGACGACACTACGCATGGTTTCAGTCGCATAGTATTTTGCCATGGCAGTCATGACTGAGGGCGTACCACCTTGGTTTAATCCGCAAGTGACCAAATGTCGGAACGCTTCTAACATATAAGTGTTACTCGCCATACGGCTAGTAGCGTCTTGTACACCTTCAAATTTACCTATTGATATCTTGAACTGTTCGCGAACTTTGGCGAATGCACCGACAGATAGGTAAGTCATTTCACTGGCTGATGTCGATAGAGCTGGCAGAGAAATACCACGTCCAACGCCCAAGCACTCCATCAGCATACGCCAGCCGCGACCAGCGTTCTCGACACCGCCGATGATGTAATCTAACGGGATAAAGACGTCTTTGCCATCGACTGTACCATTCATAAATGGTGAGCCAATTGGATTATGACGTGGCCCTGTTACGACACCTTCGTGGTTGGCTGGGACGAGGGCACAAGTAATGCCGTAATCGGTTTTTTCAGGATTACCAAGCAGACCTTCAGGATCGTGCATTTTAAATGCTAAGCCAACGACAGTAGCGACAGGTGCTAGGGTAATCCAACGTTTAGAGAAGTTCATGCGTAGGCCAAGCACTTGCTCGCCTTCGTGCATACCGTAGCAGACTACACCTGTATCAGGAATCGCACCTGCATCAGAGCCCGCTTCGGGCCCAGTTAAACCAAAGCAAGGCACTTCATCACCTTTCGCAAGACCTGGCAACCAGCGCTGCTTTTGCTCGTCTGTACCATAGTGCATCAATAGCTCACCAGGGCCGAGCGAGTTGGGAACCATACAGGTCACAGCGGCAGTCGGCGAGCGCGAAGCGATTTTGCTCATCACACGACTTTGCGCATAAGAGCTAAATTCTAAGCCGCCAAATTCTTTTGGAATGATTAAGCCTAAGAACCCATTACTTTTGATAAATTGCCATGCTTCAGGTGATAGGTCTTTATCTTTATGCTGGATTTGCCATTCATCAAGCATGGCACATAAAGTTTCTACTTCATTATCGATGAAACTTTGCTCTTCTTCTGAGAGCTGCGGATAAGGATAATTGGCAAAGGTATCCCAGTTTGGCGCACCCATAAACAGCTCTTTTTCCCACCAACTAGTACCCGCATCAAGTGCTTCACGCTCCGTATCACTCATACTTGGCATCGCACCGCCCAGCGCCTTATAAACAGGCTTAGTGATTAACGATTGGCGAAGCGGTGCAATGAGTAAGACCAAGCACAGTAATGCCATTGGTATACCCAAAATGAGCGACCATGGGCTGATAATTGCGGTAACGATAACCGTAATCAGGGCGACGATGCTACCGGTGACCCGTGATAAGGACAACAAAAAGATGGCCAAGACCACGGCTAACTGAATGATGACTGCCAAAATAAACAAGCCAATTGCCATGACTATCTCCTTTAAAGCGCTGAATAAAAAATGCGAAAAGTACGTGAATGAAAGAGCTAACTATAATTGTTTTTCGTCTTGCCATTCACTGTCTTACAAGTAAATCGAATGATTTGTTAATCCATAAATGCTCGGTTTTACGTCTCTTAAGTACTAGTATTAACGGTCTAGTAAGTAATTGACAAATAAATGACAAGAATGGCTACTAATATGAAACAGTTGTCGATAACTATCAAGAGCCAAAATGCTACGCTCTGTCGATGATATGTATCAAAAATAATTGTTTGCAGGTTCATCATATGTCTAGTTGGAACACGTAGCCAGCTATTATCGAAAACTTGTCAAAGAGCTAACCAAAAGGGGCAAGGCAGCTTTCGGCATAAGACAAAGTGTCGTTACGACCAACGATTATGTGATCGACAAGCGAGATATCTAACAGGTCGCAGGCTTTTTTTAGCTCGTAGGTCAGTAAGTTATCTGCCGTTGATGGCTTAGCATCGGTATGAGGATGATTATGCGCGATGATAAGTTGGCTAGCAGCATGGCTTAGTGCATGTCGCAATACGTGCTTGATACAGACGGAACATGATGAGATACCACCTGTAAATAGTATCTCGAAGTTTAAAAGGTTGAGGGCATTATCCAGACAGAGTACTGCAAATACTTCACGGTGCTCACCGCGCAACTGGGTACTGATATAGTCTTTGACCGCTTGTGAGCGTCCTAGTGCTTGCCCAGTTTTGAGTTGGCTGTCCAGATAGCGCGTACCCATCTCAAGTGAGGCTAATATTTGGGCGTACTTTGCAGGTCCCATACCATGGCAGGCAAGAACCGTCTTTTGAGGGGCGGCTAATAGCTCGGCTAAGCTACCAAACTGATTGATCAAATGCCGCGCTAATTCAATCGCTGATTGAGACTGAGTACCCGTACGCAAAAATATGGCCAGTATCTCGGCATCAGACAAATGAGCTGCACCAAATTTTAAAAGTTTTTCGCGTGGCCTGTCATCCTCATGCCAGTCTTTGATCGCCATTGTCACTCCTTGAAAATGGGTTGATACTCGTTATCTGAGATAGATACGGAAAATCTTACCCAATTTATCTCATAATTGTTACTATAAGCGCAATTTTATCTTTTCACTTTTTTGTTGATGCCACGCTTATGTCCAATATTGTGCTTGCTATTACTGGCGGTATCGCCGCTTATAAATCTGCTATATTTGCCCGCTTGTTGGTTAAGGCAGGCTTTGATGTGCGCGTTATCATGACGACAGGCGCACAAGCATTTATCACACCGCTGACACTACAAGCGTTGACGGGTAATGAGGTGCACGTCTCGTTGCTCGATGAGCAAGCCGAGGCAGGCATGGGGCATATTGAGCTGGCTAAATGGGCTGACTTAATCGTAATTGCACCTGCTTCAGCCAACACGCTTGCGCGTCTGGCCATGGGAATGGCTGATGATCTATTGACCACAGTGTGCCTTGCCACTACAGCTCCTGTCATTATTGCTCCTGCCATGAATCAGCAGATGTGGGCACATCCGGCAGTCAACCTAAACGTGCAAACATTGCGCGATATGAATTATCAAATTATCCAGCCAGCTAGCGGTGAGCAAGCGTGCGGTGATGTCGGAGCAGGACGATTGCCTGAGCCTGAGCAATTATTGGATGAGGTGTTACTGTTCATAGCGATGAATACGACGCCGCAATTACTGGCAGGAAAAAGAGTGGTCATTACCGCAGGTCCAACGGTAGAAGCGATTGACCCTGTGCGTTATTTGTCTAATCACTCTTCAGGAAAAATGGGCTTTGCATTGGCGCGCGCCTGCGTGGCTGCTGGTGCAGACGTTGTCTTGATCGCTGGTGGTAAAGTGGCATTGGCCACGCCGCTCAATGTCACACGAATCGATGTACTGTCTGCTGAAGATATGCTGATAGCGGCGCAGCAATGTGTGGATGGCACGCATAGCGAGCTGCAATGGGTCCTTGAAGATGAGCATGACCATTCTCATGACCATACGCACGATCACTCTCACAACCATTCCCACGAACATCATCATGGTGACTGTGGTTGCGGTGATGATGTAAGTGACCATAACCATAACGACAATCATGACTTGCTACAGTCTTATGATGACAACCAGTTTGTAAAAGCAGATATCTTTATTGCCACTGCAGCCGTGGCAGATTATCGTACGGAAGAAGCCGCACCGCAAAAAATTAAAAAAACGCAAGATGCCATGACGCTTAGTTTGGTGAAAAACCCTGATATTCTAGCGACGATTTCTCTTGCGCATCCTGCGTTGTTTGTCGTTGGTTTTGCCGCAGAGACGCAAGATGTCGAGCGTTATGCCCGTGGTAAGTTGGTCGCAAAAGATTTGGATATGATTGCTTGCAATGATGTCTCACGTGCAGATATCGGTTTTGCTAGTGATGACAATGCGATGCAGGTGTTTTTCTCTGAGCGCTATGAGCGTGACGCGATAACGCTTGAGAAGACCAGTAAAGATAAAATTGCTGAGCAACTGGCTAGCATTATTGGTCAAGCAATCGGTCAACGTAAAGATAGTTAGAGCTACAGGCGCTAAATCTGATAGCTAGCATGTAGATAGTGTGTAGATATGGACGCTGAGCCTCAAATGGTGTGACCGATATGATGAATATAGCTGGTAACGATAGCACTCAGATGCTAGTGCTGACGGTCATTTTTGCGCTTGCCTCACTGCTACACGGTATTAGCGGACTTGGCGCAACGCTAGTGACGACCACCGCGCTTGCTAGCATGTACCCATTGCAACATGCCATTGTGCTAGTGATTTTCCCCTCGCTAGTCGTTAATGTGATGACGTGGCTAGTAGGCGGTGAACGCACCATTTGGCAAAACTTCATCTACTACGGCAGACGCTATTGGTTGCTTGCGCTTACCAGCTTACTAGGTAGCATTTTAGGTGCGAAACTCTTGCTATGGGTCGATAGCGCTTATATTCTTTTATTGTTGGCCGCGGTCATTGCCTTCTACGTTGTGAGTAGTTTACTCGGTAAGCAAATCCGTCTACCAAACACCAAGCCTATATTAATTGCCGTTGGCTTTGGTGCAGGCGTGATTGGCGGCTCGACCAATGCAATGTCGACCATACTGATGATGTATTTATTGTCTGCCAGTGATGATAAAAACACCATCGCCAAAGTCGGCAACATGTGCTATTTCTTAGGAAAGATTGCTCAAATTATCGTGTTGCGTGAGCCTATCATGGCACTGAGCAGTGGTGAGTGGCAGCTGATTACTTTTTTAAGTGTGCTGTCTATAGTCACACTGCTAGTTGGAATCCGTTTGCGTCGTTATTTACCACAAGCGCGTTTTCGTCAGCTTATTTTATTAATCTTAATCGTGCTTGGAATACGCGTTGGCTGGCAAGGTATTACCGCATTGTTATAGCTAAAGATATAAGCCTTTTCAGCGATATCTTATTAGACCAATTCTTCAAAAAATATCTGCTGTGCCAAACGAAAGGTATTACAGTGTGCCTCAACCACATCTTCGATATCTTCTGAGTAGCCGCCACCCATCACGATAGCGACAGGGATATTTGCGGCTTTTGCTTGCTGCAGAACGTATTCATCACGCGCCTTGCATCCTGCTTGTGTCAAACCAAGTTTGCCGAGCTTATCGGTCGCGAGTACGTCGACCGCAGACTGATAAAAAATCATATCTGGTGCAACTTCAGCGATTAAACGTGGCAGCGTATCTTCTAATATCTGTAAATACTCAGCATCGCCTGTATCATTGTCTAATTCAATATCTAAGTCTGATACTTGTTTACGAAACGGATAGTTCTTTGCACCGTGCATGCTAAAAACAAAAACACGTGGCTCATCTGTCATGATACTGGCGTTGCCGTTGCCTTGATGCACGTCCAAATCGATAACTAAAATCTTCTGTGCCTGTCCACGATTTAGTAGTAAGTTGCTAGCGATACAAACATCATTGAAGACACAAAACCCTTCTCCATGACCAGCAAAGGAGTGATGAGTACCGCCTGCAACATTCATCGCCACGCCATATTGCTGAGCATATAGCGCGCATTCATACGTTGCATGGGCAATATAACGACCGCGCTCCACCAGCTGCGGGGTCATCTCAAATCCGATCGCACGAGCAGCCTTGCGCGGCAGTGTTTGAGTTTTAAGCTGATACCAGTACTCTGCAGTATGCGTGGTCAAAATCTCATCTTCGCTTAAGCGAGCAGGGGCAAAGAAGTTATCTTGGCTGATAGTGCCTTCTGCCAGTAAGCGCTCAGGAATCATAGTGTACTTTTGCATGGGGAAGCGGTGTTTTTCTGGCACGGAATAGCGAAAGACGTCAGAGTAGGCAATTTTTAGCATAAGAATTCTAGCTTAGTATTGATGGTTTTTTGGATAGAAAAATAAAGAGATAAGTATCCGCTATCGCGGATTATGGCTTGATTGAACAACCAGTTTATCGAACGAACTGAACTATTGAACAAACTGAGTCGGCAAAAAGAACGTGCGCGCGTCTGACTGTTGACGTAGCTCTAACAGTAATGTTTGCATGTCTTCGGCAGGGTCTTGATTATTAACCAAGTTGCCAAATAGCTCGCTTGCAACCGTGGTCATCGCAACCACGCTTTGCAGTAAATGTTCAATAATCTCATTATCTATACCAACTGCTTCGACATCGATAGCATTTTTGTAGCGTATCTCACCATCGTTGACATCCATTTCTAGATTACCGACTAGCATGTCATAGTTGATTTGGGTGATGAGTAGCATCGCGGCACTTTGATGAGTTTCTGGTATCAAAAATGGCAAGATGCCGTAGATGGCCAACAGTTTGTTTTTTTCTTGTACTCGAAACAGATAGCCACAATTTATTTGCTTATGACGCATCCTCAAGGATAAATGATGCGATTTTTGGCTGTCGCTGGTTTTGGGTCGATAATGCGTGTAGTGCCACTGTTTGTCATTGAAGTATTGCTTTAAGCAGTCG
Organism: Psychrobacter sp. Ps1; assembly: GCF_022129425.1. NCBI lineage: Bacteria > Pseudomonadati > Pseudomonadota > Gammaproteobacteria > Moraxellales > Moraxellaceae > Psychrobacter > Psychrobacter sp. Ps1. The sequence continues at coordinate 58,994 of NZ_JADQAN010000011.1, forward strand.
ACGATAGGTGTGTCACTCTGGTTTTGAGGTTCTGCATTTGCGTTATCGGTTTTTAAGTTATCGTTTCTGAGATGAGACGTATCTGCTTGCACTTGATCAAGGCCCTGTTCGTTGCCTTGATTGGTCTCTAATTCATGGGAAATATCAGAGGCAATGTTATCAGTGGCCTGAGAGCTAATATTAGGGATGCCAGCTTCTATATCTACTGCATTATCAGTTTCACGCTCAGCAGGTGACGAACGTGATGGTTCGCTTGTACCGTCGACGACTGACTGCGGTGCGGAAGCAGTCAGTAACCGTTTTATTTTTTGCCACAAGCTGAGTTTATTGCGTTGACTCATAATAGTATGTTGACAAGTAAGGGTTATAAGTTAATCGTGATTAAACGCCAAACCTTCTTTGATAGCAGGCTGTGTATAGAACGCTGCTAGCATTTCACGAATATGGGCCGTCAACCAAGGCGTCTCAAGAGCATCGTAAACGATAGGCAGTAGTGTAGTGCTACATTGCTTCATAGCCGCTTCATCAATGTGCAAACTCGCCGCGATGGTCGCCATCGTGTCAGACTGATGATTGGCATACCAAGTGTCAATGCTTGTCGAGACTAAGCTGTGCAGATACGGTGACAGTCGCAGGCGGTTGTAGCTTTGTTGGATGCTGGCTTCGATATGGTCGATGCTACTATTACCAGGTTCATCGCTTAAGTAGGTTTGCAGCTCGCTGATCGGTTGGTCTTTGATACGATCCCAGCCCATAACCATCAGGCGCGCCACCTCTTCGTTTGACAAGTGTTCCTGCGCATTGGCTTCAGCTTTGCGCGTCAAATCTTTGATATTGCGATGCAAGTAGGTTTGCAGTTTTTCATCGAGGTTTCTGTTGGTCGCCTTTTCAAAAGAGCTACGCCCAAGCTTCATCAATTTACCAACGCCACCTGCTTTATCGAGGGTGCTTTCCATAAAGTCGTTGATAGCGTGATAGAGTGTTTGGGTCAATAAATCTGCAAAGGTTTCGTTACCGACCAGCGTATGAATCAATATGTTGCGCTGCTGCTCATGGCTACCGATATAGTTGGCCAGCGTTTCAACTTGGGCATCATCAACCAGCTCAGACAAAGGCACATTGTCATTAACTGGGTGATAAATAATAGTGTGCAAAATATCACGGATGTCGGTACGCATCACTTCAGTCATCGGCTGATTTAACAGCCAGTCTTTCATCAGCTGCTGTAAATGGTCACAGGTAATATATTTGCTTAAAGGCTGCGCACCAAACCATTGCCAAGCTTCCATCGCTAGTGGCTCAGCTTGATTGTGCAACCACCGTTGCATAAAGTTGACTTGAGCATCGATCAAGCTATCTACTGTCAAACGGCTGGCTGATGGCTCTTTTGACAAGTTAGTGTCTGCGTTGTCATTTTTAGTCTCTGCAGCAGTATTATGTTTTTGGCTATCTTGTGAAGTCGGCATAGGTTTTGAAGTCATATTTTAAAGTCGTATTTTTTTGAGGTCGTACTTTTTGAAGTCAGAGTAATCGACAATTTGTTATACTGTGTGTTTGTAGCGAGCATAGGGTATTATGCCACGAACATTGCCTGTGTTTGTGATGAATATTGATTGCTGCTTGATAAATAACCAGAGGTTTTGATGACGGTTTTGGATACGCCTTTACTTGCACTTGAGGAGCTGACGGTTCAGCGCGGTGAGATACCGCTGTGCGAAGGAGTTGCGTTGCAGCTATCTGCGGGTAGTATTTGCCATCTAATCGGGGCAAATGGGACGGGAAAGACCACGTTACTCATGCAGTTGGCTGGATTGTTACCTGTTTTGTCAGGTGAAGTTACTTATCAAGGACAATCGTGCTTGCCCATCCAGCCTTTATATGTCTCGCACCAGTTGGGCATTCATCCGAATTTGACAGTGGCACAAAACCTGACGTTTCTACTGAACTTATATGGTATTACGCCAAGCGCTGCTGATATTGACGATGCACTCACATGGGTTGGACTACAAGGGTTTGAAACGATCAGCTCAAGTCATCTGTCCGCTGGGCAAACGCGGCGCATCACGCTGGCACGATTGTTCTTGTTAACTCCTGACGTGACACCGCTCTGGCTACTTGATGAACCTTTCACGGCGCTAGATGTCGATATGGTGGCACGTATGGAAGAGCGATTATGCGAATTTGCACAGGCTGGCGGGTCGATACTAATGACCAGTCATCAGGCAGTCGGGGTCGCCAATCAGGTGCTCGATTTGTCAGATTATATGGTATAAGTTTGATTGCTATCAGTACCATCAGTATATGTGCAAGGACAAATAATGACAGACAGTCCAATACAAGTAGGATCAGTAGCAGCCATGAATAAAAGTCCAAATGCTATTGTCGCAGTGCCTCGCAGTATTGGCTTCCTGCAGCTATGGCGCCGCGAATGGCAAGTCAAGCAGCAAGGAGCGGTACAATGGTTGTATCCGTTAGTACTGTTCTTAGTGATTATTACTTTGTTTCCGTTAGCAGTGGGTAGTGAGCCTGCGCTATTGCAGCGTCTGGGCGTATCAGCAGTGTGGATTGCTGCATTGCTGTCACTGGTAATGGGTGTTGATGGATTATTTAAGCCTGCGCTTGATAATGGTACGCTTGCGCAATTGGTCGTGGCCAAAGCGTCACTACCGCTATGGGTGCTGATTAGACTGGTCATTCATTGGATTTTTAGTAGTGGTATTGTGGCAGTGCTTAGCTTGCTTGCCGTGCCGTTATTTCAGCTCAGTTGGTTTGAAGCGTGGATCTTGATGGCTTCTATCGTGACAGGTAGCCCAATGCTTTTGATGTTATCAGCAGTGGCCAGTAGTTTGACGCTATCGTTAAAGAATGGGGCAGTATTAGTGCCTTTGATTGCTTTACCGATGCAGTTGCCAGTCTTGATTTTTGCTACGGGTGCGGTTGATTTATTTGCCTCTGGGCTGAATGGTTTGCCTATCTTAGCTTTATTACTAGCAGGAAGTATTGTTTCTGTACTAGTTATGCCTTGGGTGATTGCTACCACTTTAAAGATGTCATGGCTCAATTAAACGATTTGCTTGTTGCAATCTTAAAATCCAGATTTCGAAATTTGATTATCTAAACCCAGTTATATAAATCTAGTTATCTAAACCTAGCCATCGAAATCTAGTTATCTGTATCACATGTATTAACATCGTGGTGAAAACTGGCAATTTTGCTATAATAGTCAATTGAATACGTAAACAGCTCTTTGTAGATTCTATCCAGTGTTTAACGCCAGCAGGTGAGTTGATAGTGGTACTTTTATAGACCGCATCATTTATCGCCAGTAAGCTGTGTAATAGGTTTCTTCCCATGCCCAACCTGAATAACGTCTCATCCCCTAGCTTGTGGCAGCGCATTTGGCAGGGTTTCTTGACCACTGTGGGTACCAAGCAGTTTTTTCGTATCTTTAGCCCTTGGGTCAAGTGGCTCGCGATATTAGCCAGTCTCTGTTTGCTCATTGGTAGCGTATGGGGCCTTGCTTTTGCGCCGCCTGATTATCTTCAGGGCAATAGCTATCGCATTATCTTTATCCATGTGCCAGCGGCCAGTCTTGCCATTTCTATCTATTTTTCCCTTGCGGTCTTGGGGGTAATTTATTTGGTGTGGAAGATTAAGACGGCCAGTCTGGTCGCGCAGGCACTTGCTCCGATGGGGTTTTTGCTGTGTGTCATCAGTTTGCTTACAGGCTCTATCTGGGCAAAGCCAACATGGGGTACTTACTGGGTATGGGATGCACGTCTTACGTCAATGCTGATATTGGCGTTTTTGTACGCGGGCGTGATGGCATTGTTTGCTGCTTTTGAGCATACGGCCAATCGTGGTAAAGCAGCTGCTATTTTATCTATTGTGGGTGCAGTGAACCTGCCTATTATCAAGTACTCAGTAGAGTGGTGGAATACCTTGCATCAAGGCGCGACCTTTAGTTTGACTGCCGCACCGAAGATGTCGGCAGATATGTGGATGCCCTTGCTACTGATGATTATCGGCAGCTATTTACTGGTTGCGACATTAGCGATTTATCGTACTAACACGCTGATTTTATACCGTGATCAAGGCAAAGCGTGGGTCAAAGAATACATTCGTGGTCAACACAAATAACGGCTAGGAAAATACTATGCAGCCTTACTTTTATAGCGTATCTGAGTTTTTCGCCATGGGTAAGCATGGGGTTTTTGTGTGGTCGTGCTGGGCGATAACGATTGGCGTGATGTTGGCGTTTATTATCTATAGCCGCAAACAACGACAGTCACTTATCAAACAGCTGACTATCCAGCAAGCGCGTCAAGCACAGCGAACCACCAAAACCTCAACGCCTGCGACTAAACAAGCTGAATAAAAATCATCTTAATATCAGGGTTTTAGCGTAAGAAGCCGTATCCTTTTACTGACAAAAATATGACCTTGCGAATAGCGATGGGGCTTATTGATTTGTCCGAAAAATGCTACCATATAGCGATTAGAAAAGTACGATTAGAAAGACATTTTTAGAACGTTTTTCTAATGGTGGTTTCTTCAAATTTTTCTGCTTTATAGATTGATTATGATTTATAAAACAGTGACTCATTAATGGGGTAGTGGTATGAATGCAGTTCGTCGGAAAAAACTGACGTGGGTTATGTTTACACTGGCAGGTGCGGCCGTAGCAGTTATGTTAGTTATCTATGCCATCGGGCAGCAAACTGACTACTACTTTGATGCAACCGCTATTGCCCAAGGCGAAGCGCCTCAGGACAAACGTATTCGTGCTGGTGGTATGGTGGTTGCCGGTAGTGTGCAGCGTGCAGCAGACAATCCATTAAATGTTGAGTTTGCGATTACTGATTTTCAATCAACCGTACCTGTGACTTATCAAGGTATTTTGCCAGACTTATTTGCCGAAAACTCAGGCGTCGTGGCTACGGGTAAAATGCAGGGCGATACTTTCGTCGCTGGTGAAGTATTGGCTAAACATGACGAAAACTATATGCCACCAGAAGTTGCCAAATCTATGAAAGAAAATAATCGCAGCGGAGCGATACCTTCTTCTGAACAGTATAATCCTGCTGAAAAGGTTCATGAGACCGAAACGCTACAACAGTAATGATTGTGAATTTTCATACCATATAAAAAATCCACCGATTATCGGTGGCTTTTTATTGCGCTTTGTTTAGCTAATCAACTAATCGTACTTATTAACCCTGTTAGTCATCCCATACTGGGCTATAGTCAGGATGTTCAATTTTACGACCGTCAGAGCTGGCTAGGTTACCAATTTTTTCTAACTCATCTGCACTTAATTCAACTTTAATAGCATCTAGATTGCCTTGCAGGTGATCAGGGTTAGACGTTTTCGGAATAGCCACACGATGCTTGTCTGATAAGATCCATGCTAGTGAGATTTGTGCTGGTGTTACGTTGTGCTTATCTGCAATCTCTTTAATCACTTCGTTATCAAATACATCACCACGCGCTAATGGCGAGTAGGCTTCTAGTAGAATATGATGATTATTCAAAAAGGTCTGCAATGTGTTTTGCTTAATGAACGGATGAAACTCTACTTGGTTGACGACGATAGGTACATCAGCATATTTCTTGGCTTCAATGATATTAGCAATATTGAAGTTTGAAACACCAATATGACGTGTCAAACCTTGCTTTTGGAGTTCACACAGCGCAGGAATGGTCTCAGATAACGGTACGCGGTCATCAGGCCAGTGCAATAGCAACAGATCAACATAATCTGTACCCAAATCTTCTAAAGAGCGTTTTGCTGCTGCGACCAGTTTTTCTGGCTCAAACTTCATATCATCTGGGAAAATCTTGGTAGTCAAAAAGAACTTATCACGAGCCACGCCTGACTGTCTGATACCTTCGCCAACTTCTTTTTCATTGCCATAAGCTTGAGCGGTATCGATATGCTCATAACCCATTTCTAACGCTTTTTTGACCACATCTACGCAATCTTGTCCAGTTGACTGCCAAGTACCTAGCCCTAGGATTGGAATATTTGCTTGTCCAGCGGTACGAATACTATAGTTTTTAGCGCTCATATTATTATCCTTGTTATGTGTATCTTATAATTTTCATTAGTTTCAAATGTCATCAATAGTATGGTCTAACGAGTAAATTACTATTGAGCTTGTCCACTATAAGAAAAACCAAGGACAAGTGGAAGCGTGAGTGACGGTTTCCTACAAAGGGCAAACAGGCTGTAACGTGATTTTTGATAGTTATTTAATACTCAGTTATTCTTTTGATAACTGTATTGGAAGACAGCACTCCCAAAATCAAAAACAAAAAAACGCCCATCACTTTAAGTAATGGGCGTTTCTATTAATCATAATACCTAAAAAACTAGGTACTTTTGATTTAAAGTCTTACTGAGCAGCAGCTTCTGTAGTTTCTAGAGCATCAGCGCTTTCAGTTTTAGCAGCAGTGTCCATATGTGCGCTATGATCAGTACCCCAGATTTTTGGGTACTTGTAGCCAGGGAACGTTTCATGAGCGTACTTTTTGAAAGCTTCTGAGTTATAAGCGTTGGTCACATCTTCAACCCATTTTTTACCAGTATCAGCAGATTTGATTGCTGACCAGTTTACATAAGCAAAGCTTGGCTCTTGGAACAAGGCTTCGGTCAATTTAATACCAGAGTCAGTAGCATAGTTACCGTTGATAACTGCGAAGTCAACTTCATCACGTGCGCGTGGTAATTGAGCAGCTTCTAGCTCAACGATTTCGATATCGTATTTGCTGTTGTCAGCAATATCAGCTTTTGACGCAGTCAATGGATCGATGTCGTCTTTTAGGGTAATCCAACCAAGATCATCCATCATTACCAAAGCACGAGCAAAGTTACTTGGATCGTTTGGTGCAGAAACACTCATACCTTTGAATGCAGCGTCAAGGCTAGTCTTTTTACCTGAGTAGATGCCAAGTGGAGCCGTTGGTACTTGGAATACTTCAACCAAATCAAGGTTGTTTTCTTTTTTGAAGGTATCAAGGTAAGGCTTATGCTGGAAGATGTTGATATCCAAATCGCCTTCAGCCAATGCAAGGTTAGGACGGACATAATCAGTAAAAGCAATCAACTCAACTTCATAACCTTGAGCTTCAAGCGTGCTCTTCACTTGGTTACGGACCATATCAGCAAAATCGCCTTCAGTCGTACCGATAACAATTTTGGTATGGTCAGGATCGATATCGCTAGCGGCAGTTTCTGCAGTGGCACCCTCGGTTACTGGCTCTTTAGTCGCTTCTGGCGCTGATGAATTGCTGCAACCAACTAAGACTAGACCTGATACACCAACAGCAGCAAATGCGGTAGCTAACTGACGGCTGATATCTGTTAATTTCATAATATGTCCTTAATAATGAATGGGGTTGAGTAAAACGTTTATCGTCTGAACATTAAAAAAGCAACATTATAAATAGTAATGCTGCTTTTTATGAGCGCTGAGATAAGGGTTGAGTGTTGCCAAAAATAAACCTAGTCGCTCGTAATGTCAAGTATTCTCTAAAGCGGTTTAACGTTTGTCTAAACGATTGGCGAGCCAGTTACCAGAGGCTTGAATCGAGACGACCATGATGGATAGTACAATCACGATAAAAATCATTACCTCGGTTTGATAGCGATAATAGCCATAGCGAATGGCCAAATCACCCAAACCGCCACCACCAATCATACCAGCGGCAGCTGAATAAGAGAGCAAGCTGATACAAAGAATAGTGACTGACAATACTAAACCTGAACGAGCTTCATTAAGTAGTACTTTAATAATGGTAAAAGGTCGTGCACCCATTGATTCAGTGGCTTCGATAATACCGCGCGGCACTTCACGTAAATTTTGCTCGACCAAACGCGCAAAATAAAACGAACCAGCGATAGCCAGTACTAGTGATGCAGCAATTGGTCCGATACCCGTACCAACGATGGCCTTAGTAAACGGACTCATTGCAATCATCAAAATCACGAAAGGGAAAGCACGCATAAAGTTGGTAATACCGCCAAGCACACCGTACAACGTCTTGTTTTGCAAAAACTGTCGATCACTAGACAAAAACAAGAATACGCCAAACAGTCCACCGATGACGATTGCGACTGTGGTTGAAATACCGAGCATCACAAACGTATCAATAAACGCGCTCACGATCTCTTTGCGTAACACAAGTAGCTTGTCTATAGAGGCGGATAATTCAGTACCAGTTAACATATCTATTTCTCCTGCCTCATTAGTCCTCGACGACTAGGCCTTTGCCAATCGGGGTGGTTGCTTGAATCAGACCGTCTCGCACATCCGCAACTTCTAATAGTTGTCCTTGATGCAATAACGCTGCGCGATCACAAAGTCTACGAATCACACTCATCTCATGAGTCACGATGACGATAGTCACGCCAAGCTGCTCATTGATATCGCGCAGACAAGTCAGCAAACTACGGGTCGTTGCAGGGTCAAGCGCACTGGTTGGCTCATCGGCCAACAATACTTTTGGACTAGGGGCAATCGCGCGGGCAATACCCACACGCTGTTTTTGTCCGCCTGATAGCTGCGCAGGATAGTGACCAGCACGATCGGTCAAATCAACAATCGCAAGACAATCCATGACGCGTTTATGAATGTCGCGACTTGGATAACCAGAGATTTTTAAGTTAAATGCCACGTTGTCAAAAACCGTTTGATTAGACATCAGATTAAACTGCTGAAAAATCATACCGATATTATGACGGGCAATACGCAGATCACTGGCAGACAGCGTGGTTAGGTCAGTACCGTCTATCACGACTTGACCCGAATCTGGACGTTCAAGCATGTTGATTAGGCGCAATAAGGTAGATTTACCTGCGCCTGAATAACCCATTAGACCAAAGATTTCGCCTTGTTTGATAGTCAGAGATGTCGGCTCAACAGCGGTAAACCAATGTGGCTTGCCGTCCTTGTCTTTGATTGATCGGTCGCTTAAAAAACTTTTGGTCACATCGTTTAAGACAATCATGTCATTCATGGAGGGCTCAAAATTTAATAAATTTTTTAATGGTCAAAAACCCGTCATCAGGCCTCTTTCAATATGTAAGAAGCTTGTCAAAACGACAACAGTCAATAACCGTATAATAAGGGGCGGTAATATAGCATATTATCAGGCACTTTGGATATGCACAGACGTGTCCGACTTATGATTAATAGCTATTAAGAATAAGCAGTTAAAATGCTAAGTATGAAGGTGACAGCGTGATAGCTATCTATATAATAATGGGAATTGATTACTCGTGATAGTTGTAATGAGGGTCATGATGAATGGGAATAGTCACTAAAAATCTAGTATGACCATTTAGCGTATCTGTAATAATGCGCCCTTGATGAGCGGTAACGATTTGTGAGACTAAAGATAACCCTAATCCAGAGCCTTTGTTTTTCTGCTGTAAACGTACAAATGGGCTAAAGACTTCTTCTCGCTTACCTTCAGGTATACCGGTGCCTTCGTCGATTACAGCCAGCACAGCATATTTCGGCAAAGGACGTTCAGGTTCAGTTTTGGCTTTTTTCATATGCTTAGCAAATAAGCCTTCTTTACGCGCGACTGCACCTGAGCTCTCACTGTTTGAGCTATTAGATTTGGCGTCATCTTTCGTATTGTTTGAGCCGTTATTTTTAGTAGTGGTATCAGTAATAGATTTATCTGATTTTTGAGCGCTATTATCGACGAGAGTGCCAGCATTCGCGCTTTCTACGTTGCTTATAGAGTTTGTTTTAGCTACTTCAATCAAGCCAGCGTTGTCAGTATTATTAATACTATTAGCATCGTTAGCAAGATCAGTAGAGTCTGGAACAGCTTTCCAAATAACTTTCTTAATTCTGTCAGTTAATTCACTGGTAAAGCTGTAATAGTCAGCAAGTAGTGATGATTCGCTAGTAGTGGGTTGGGATTTGCTAGCACTGTCTATCAAGCTTTCATCTGAAAGGCCGTTATCAATACTGACTTCATCATTGCTCTCGTTGCTCTCGTGGCGAGCAGCTATGTCTTCACCGTTTTTATAGATAGTCGGCGTTGGTAGCTCTGCTATTGAGTCAGTCGTTTCTGATTTATTTTTATCAACTGCACTAGTGGCTTCATGTTTAGCAGTGTGGTGCTCAATTACTTTAGCATCAGCGTTTTCTTCATAATCGTCAAAGTCTAAACTGTTGTAATCGACAAAGCTGCTGCATAGCACTGTTTGTAATAGATAGTCGGGCACAGTTCCAGCTTCTTCCATGCTCTGAACACCGTATAGCAATACCGTAACAGGTGGCTTGCCATGTAGCATAGCGTTGGTAAGTAAATTACGAATCAAATGAGTCAACATTGATGACTGACCATCTATCACGATGTGCTCACCAATCAGAGTAGCTTCAGGATAGTGCTGACGTTCTTGATTTACCAAATCGTATAAATCTAGATTTTCAATTTGCTGTAAGGCATGACCTGCATCCAAACGGCTAACCAATAATATGCTTTCCACTAAGTCATTAAGACCTGACAAGTCTCTATTGATCGCTTGTGCCCGTTTATCGAACTTTGCTTTGGTATCAGTTGGTAGCGCACCAGCTAGCATATCCATCATTTCAATCTGTAGACGGATACGTGTAATCGGTGTACGCAGCTCATGAGAGGCATGTGCCAGTAGCAAGTTATTGGCATCAATCAAGTGTTCAATTTTTTGTGCTGCTTGGTTGAATCCGCGTGCTAGTGCAGCGATTTCATCATTACCACGCGCATTCACTCGCACCGTAAAATCACCATCACCCAATTGAGTCATTTGTTGGCTTAACTGGTCAATACGCCATGTCATCGTCCGTGCAATCAACCATAGTACACCTGCCATAATGAGCAAGAGTAGTAGCGTACCAGTGAATAAGTTCAAGGCTGCAGAAAGGACAGGTTTTTTAGGCGTTAGACGTGATTCATACAGTAAGGTATAACCTGTACTGCTATACACTTGAGCTTGCTTAGTAGGTGATGTATCTGCAAGTGATGGAAAAACGCGTGAAAATAAAGAAGGAGTAGGGGGAAGCTCTAGCGGTAGGTCACTGTTGTCAGTTTGCATGAGCAGCCGACCTTCGCTGTCATACAATCCCATTTTCGCTTGCAGTGATTCATCAAAAATATCGAAGCTTTTCTTAACGACAGCCAGCATAAAACGTGACTGCAAACGATTGTCTTTACTGATAGAAATGTTTAATTCGTGCAAGAATGGATCGATTTGACCCAAAATCTGTGTGGCTAATATCTCTGAGCGAATACCAGCGTCTTTGTCATGAACAAGTTGGGTCAACAGCACCATTGCTACAGCAAATAACGTAAGTGCCAGCATAACGCTGGCAAATAGTTTGGCAAATACGGAACGAAAACCCAATTGCTGCATTAAACGATCTCTATTATTAAACGCTTGTACCGACTCATAGTACAGAGTTTACACCATGAGTCAGCTAATTAGGCATCCTTTACAATCAAACCTGATCAGTGGCAAATTGATAGCCGACGCCGCGTACAGTAATAATACGCTTTGGCTGGCGTGGATTGTCTTCGATTAAAGCACGTAGACGCGAAATATGTACATCAATTGCACGGTCAATATTGTCTGAGCTGTCATCATTTGGCATCGCTTGCCAGAGCTGCTCACGATTCAACACCTTACCAGAGTGAGTGGCAAAGTAGTGTAATAACTGAAACTGATGCGTGGTTAAACGTACTGGTTGGTCATCGATAGTGACTTCATGACTATCAGGGAACACACTCAAACGACCAAAGGTTAAGCTGTCTGATTGGCTATCGGCTTGATTTGGTTGCTCATGACGACGAATAACTGCACGAATACGAGCTAAAAGCTCACGTGGCTCAAAAGGCTTGGCGATATAATCGTCAGCACCCATCTCTAGCCCCAACACGCGATCGGTTGTATCGCCTTTTGCGGTCAGCATGATAATAGGTACTTTATTGGTCATGTTATTCTTGTTACCACGAATCTTTTGACATACTTGCATACCATCCATATCAGGTAGCATAAGATCCAATACAACCAAGTCAATATCGCGCTCTTTGGTGTCTAATAGGTCGAGACCTTCTTGACCAAGACCAGCATGATGCACATCATAATAGTTCATGGTCAAATAATCGCTGATCAGCTCAGCCAAATCTGGATCGTCTTCAATCAATAAAATCTGCTTACTCATGGGGTGTCCTCTAATTGTTATTGTGATTTATAAAAAGTATAACGTTTCTGGTAAGGATAAGCTGTTGGTAATAATAAATAGTTAAACTATTAAGCCTCTACGTTTTCAAATATAAAGAATAGCGCATAATTAAATGTGAGTCGTATTTCAATACTCGGATAATGCTATATATAGTAGGGTCATATTGCCTAATTATGCTGTTACAAAACAAGAGAAGCTTTGTTAATGTTTCTACGCAATGTAACTGTCAGCATAAGCTATTATGACACAATGACTTTTTTACCTTTAGAATCAACAGGTAAGTCAGCCAAACAAATTAAGCTATCATTGCTCACACCTGCTATCAAATACTGCTGCGTAGTAGGATCGTATTCAACTACTTCAATAGGTTGGCGTGTTAAACGCTGATCTTGACCTATAATCCAAACATTCGCAGTCAATGGTTGTAGCGGCATATAAGGAGGAGTTTGCAACTCTGTTAGGTCGACGTCATGTAGCGCGCGCTTAGGTACAATAGTGCCTACATCTATTTGACCATAGTTGACGCGCCCTGTGACTTTCATATTTGGCAGTAACTTATCACGACTTACCTCGTTGTCGATGACATTAACATAGACCAAGAGCTTTTTGGGTTGACTGGTCGATACCAGTTTGCTGACCTGTCCCGTAAACTTGTCTGAGATACCATCGGCAGTAAAATTGACCGTTTGTCCCACTGAAAGCTGTGGTTTTGCTTGTATAGGCAGGGTAGCCATAAAGTGCAGCTTGGTTTCGTCACTGATCTGTAGTAGAGACGCGCGCGCCGCCAACTGTTGTCCTGCATCAGCAGATAAGTTTTCTACTCGCCCTGAGAAACTAGCATGAATGGTAATCGAATTATACTGCGCATCTTGTTTAGCCGTATTAATGTCTGCATTTTGATTAGTGATGTTGCTATCAGTATTTATCGCAGAATTTGCTTCTAACGTTTTATCACTGTCAGTTTTTCTTACAACAGCGATATCTGCGTCTGGCGCAGCTTGTGCGGAGTTAGCATCAGAGTTTTGCGTATCTTCTTGATTGTTTTGATTAGTACCCCCTGATTCTGAATTACCTTGTTCAGGCTTTTTCAAATCTTCAGCTTTGCTAGCCGTGCCCGTACGTCTAAAGACAAGCAATGGCGTGCCTTTTTCTACCCATTGACCTTCACTAACCAGTGTTTTTTCTATACGAATCGGATGTACCGCAACAAATGTGGTCTGCTTGATAGGTTCGATATTACCTTGTAATCCGAGACTCGGCTGATACCTTGAAGGTTTGATACTCAAGATATGTTCTGGCGTCATTGTGACACTATCACTTGTGATGATAAGTGGCGTGTCAGCGGTCTCTGCTTCAGTGTCAGTAACAGTCGATTCATTTACAGGTGACGGCTGACAAGCTGCGATAAATAGTACGCTGAATAAATAGAGGATTTTTCTTAAACGTCTAGAAGCTGTCATAGCAGTCACCATTGTAATCGTCATATTATTATATAGTGAATTGTAACGCGGTGGAACGACTGTAAGATATTTACTAAACTTAAGAAAGCTGATAATTCAAGTATTAAGGAAAGTTGAAGTTACGCCTTTAATAAATAAGAACAGCTATTTGTGATACTAATGAGTTCGAACATAATTTTACTAATTACTGGAAAAGCAATAATAACTGTGCTAAAACAAACACTATAAAATGCATTGATACATTTTTATTACAAATGAAAATTATCCAGTAATATCATTGCCAGTTATATACAATACAAAAATATAATAACGCTACCTTCAATTCAAATTTCAATCTATTTATATGTTAGAAAATGGATTTATAGTTAATTGGAATCGTTGTTATATTTGACTTTTTTCTTGGATATGCGCAGGGTAAGTTATCTTATTCAAAGCACTCAAATAACGCTAGATTTTGTAAGATTAATAATAATAAAGTGCGTATAGTACGCTATATTGATACCGCGATTAGTCAGTAGGCATCAATTGTAGAAGATTCGCTGTTATCACAAATTTCAACGCAGACAATGCAAATATAGGTACTTATATCGATCTGACAATAGATGATATAAAAGTTTAAAATAGCCAAGCAAACTTTGTATTGCTAGATAGCGTTACGAACAAATAGTCGTTTACAGGACAATGAGAATGGAAAATAATTTTGAAGGTTTAAAAGTAATGGTAATTGATGATTCAAAAACCATTCGCCGTACTGCAGAAACTTTATTACAAAAAGCGGGCTGTGAAGTAGTGACCGCTATCGATGGTTTTGATGCGTTAGCAAAGATTGTAGATAACAATCCAGATATTATTTTTGTCGACATTATGATGCCACGTCTAGATGGATATCAGACTTGTGCGCTGATAAAAAATAACCCTGATTATGCTGATAAACCGGTAATCATGTTGTCATCTAAAGATGGTCTATTTGATAAGGCACGTGGTCGTATTGTGGGTTCTGATGAGTATCTGACTAAGCCATTTAGTAAAGATGAGCTTTTTGATGCCATTAATCAGTACCGTTAATCGAATAAATATAGACTTACAGGGAGTGATTGATATTATCGCTCCAGATTATTCAATACTGAATAATTATGATTAAAGAATCGCTACCAGTAGATTTATAAGTACTATTTTTAATCATTTTATCTGAACCATATATCAATATATCTTCACAGATATTTTAGAACTTAAAGGAACCTCCTATGACTACCGTTTTAGTCATTGACGACTCGCCATCAGAAATGGCGAAATTTCGCGATATGCTTGCCAAAAATAACTTTCAAGTGTTGGAAGCGACCAATGGTGAGCAAGGTTGCCAGATGGCAGCTGAACATTTACCAGATGTGATTTTGATGGATGTGGTCATGCCTGAAATGAATGGTTTTCAGGCCACGCGCAAGATTACTCGCGGTAAAACCACTGCTCATATCCCTGTCATCATGATCAGTACCAAAAACCAAGAAACTGATAGAGTTTGGGGCAAGCGTCAGGGCGCCAAAGAATATATGAACAAACCAGTTGATGAAAGTGGATTGGTCAATATGATTCGCAAAGTGATGGAGTAACTTGTGGCTTCTAGAGGATTTATTGAGCTTCTGCGTTTAGCAGATTTGGCACGCGCGCGCAAAAGCGGTCGCCGCGGTGGCCAAGAGTTTGATTGGCAAGGTGTGGTATTTGAAATTGGTGGGCAGCGCTTAGTTGCCCCTATGGGTCAGGTATCAGAGGTATTATCTATGCCAGAATATACTAGCCTACCTCTAGTAAAGCCATGGATGCTAGGTATTGCCAACATTCGTGGGCGACTCTTACCTTTAACGGATTTGTCGCATTTTTTGCAAGTCCCTAGTCGCTTGACACAAATGAGCCAACGGAAAGTTATCGTCATTGATTATGACAATAACTTTTCAGGACTGCTGGTTGATCAAGTACTTGGTATCGAACAGTTCACACAAGAACAGTATCATCCAGAAGCCATAGATCCAGAGTCGCCGTTTGCGCCTTATAACCATGGCAAGTTTTTCAAAAATGACCAAGACTGGTATGTATTTATGCCAAGTTTGCTCGCACAGGATCCTCAGTATTCAGATGCTGCAATATAATTGTCGATAATAGAAGACCTGTCTATCAAGTAACGACAGAGAAATAGCGACTGACATAATAGGGTTCGATGTCAGCATTTATACAGGCTTTGCTAATCATTGTTTAGATAACAATACGATTGTCAAAGTCAGCCACAATTAGACTTTGATGACTGTTTGAAAGGAAGACGCAAGATGAGTGATGTGATAAAAAAACCTGTAGCTGGTATGGCTAAAACATCAGCAGATGGCAAAGACGCTGATAGTACTTGGAAGCTATTGTTAGGATTTTTTGTTCTATTAAGTTTGGCTTGTCTGATTTGGCTAGTTAACTCGCTATCATCGGTAAGTCAGTATTTCGATAGTTTCAATCAATCCGTTATCTTGCCAGCGGCTGTATTTGCAATCGGCGCATTAGGGATTGTGTTTGCTTTGTACCAGCTACTGAAACACCGTGGTGGATCAGAGCGATCACTTATTGAGAAAGAAACCTTGCGTCGTCGCCAAGAAGCAGAAGCTGAGTCTGAGCGAGCGCGTCAAATTCAAGAAGAAAACGAACGTAACCAGATCGCTATTTTACGTCTACTTGATGAATTGGGTGATTTGGCAGAAGGTGATTTGACAGTCAACGCGACTGTATCAGAAGACTTTACAGGGGCGATTGCTGATTCAGTCAACTTTGCAATTGACCAATTACGACAGTTGGTACTGGTTATTAACAGCACTGCTGACCGAGTCTCACAGTCTTCAGAGCAAACGCAGATGAATGCTGTTGAACTGGCCGAAGCTTCTGAACACCAAGCACAAGAGATTGCTGGTGTATCAGCCGCTATTAATGAGATGACTGTCTCGATTGATCAGGTTTCAAACAATGCTGCGGAATCTGCAACGGTTGCCCAGCGTTCAGTTGCTATTTCTCATAACGGAGCAGAGGTTGTACAACGCTCTATTGAGGGTATGAACGTTATTCGTGATCAGATTCAAGAAACATCAAAACGTATTAAGCGCCTTGGTGAGTCTTCGCAAGAGATTGGTGATATCGTTGGACTAATTAATGATATTGCTGACCAGACCAACGTTTTGGCATTGAACGCCGCTATTCAGGCATCGATGGCAGGGGAAGCGGGCCGAGGCTTCGCGGTTGTTGCTGATGAAGTACAGCGTCTGGCTGAGCGTTCAGCAAATGCTACTAAGCAGATTGAAACATTGGTAAAAACCATTCAGGCTGATACCAACGAAGCAGTTATGTCGATGGAGTCAACAACTTCTGAAGTTGTACGCGGCGCACGCTTAGCAAAAGATGCAGGTGAGGCGCTAGAAGAGGTACAGAGCGTTTCTAACACCTTGGCTGACTTGATTCAAAACATCTCAAACGCTGCATTACAACAGGCTGAGTCTGCGGGTCATATTTCTCACACCATGAACATCATTCAAGATATTACTTCACAGACTTCTTCTGGAACGATGGCAACAGCCCGTTCTATTGGTGAACTAAGTGAAATGGCAGCAGCACTACAGGAATCGGTAACAGGCTTTAAGGTATCGAACGACGACGAGCTAGTAGATTATGAAGTGTTGGATACGGAAGGCGCATTGAAAGAAAGCGTTTAGTGGTTAGTTACTCTTTTAGAGCCAGATTGATAGTATTCTATTGTTCTTTATATTGAACAAAACTGCTGTATCAAGAATGATAGAAAGAAGCCGTAATTATAGTAGACGATTTGTCTGGCATAGATGGTGTTAATTAGTTAAACCATCTGCTTAATACAGTTGATCTGACATTGGGTAATACTTTGATGAAAGTCGACAGTTTGGATGTGCAGCGATGGCAGAAGTACATAGAGCAGGAAACTGGATTTGTGCTGCCAGACATACAGCTACAGTGGCTGGCTAATGCAATCGACTGTACGGCGATGTCGAACGGATTGAGTGTTCAACAATTATGGTATCAATTATCGAAAAGTGATGAGTTGCGTCAGCAGTTGCTAGATAAAGTACTCATTCATGAGAGTCGCTTCTTTCGACATAGACCCTCTATCGACTTTGTTACAGAGTATGCATTACAGCATCATAAAGCTGACAACATTGATAGTTTATTTCGTATTTGGAGTGTTGGTTGCGCAAGTGGACAAGAAGCTTGGTCACTGGCCATGAGCTTGGCCGCACAGCGATGTCAAGACTATGTCATATTAGGGACAGACATCAGTGAAGAGGCTATTAAAAGCGCACGGTTGGGGCAATACGATAACAGGCAGCAAACTTTAATCCCGCAACCGTGTCAGCCGTTTGTTCAGCCGCTACCTTCTAAGAGTACATCAAACAGATTGAAGCCTAGCACATCAGAAGCGGCTAATAGTATGCAGGAGAGTTGGCAGGTAGCGCCTGTATTGCAGCCACACGTCAATTTTTCTGTACATAATATTATTGAACAAAAACCACCCACTACGCATCTTCAGAATGTGATTATTTGCCAAAACATGCTGCTATATTTTCGTAAATTTGATCAGCGTGATATTTTGGCACGGTTATCAGAGCAGTGCGCGTTAGAGGGATATATTATATTGGCTCCAGGTGAGGCGTTGTTCTGGCGTCCTTCAAATATGCGCCGCATTGCGCACCCACAGGTTAATGTGTGGCAAAAAATTAGTGCCTAAATTAGTGCATAGACGAGTTAGGATAAACCTATGAAAAACCAGCCCAATGACATCGTGACATTTCAGTGGTTGCTACCATTATTCAATCAGCAGTTAACACAGATATCTGACGGTTGGCAATTAGGTGAATCTAGCATCGACCATGAACAGCTGATATCAAGTTATCATCAGGTTAGTGGTGCACTCATCATACTTAAGCATCCCTTATTAGCAAATGTTGCTAGCAAGTTGAGTCAACTCGCAGGATTACGAAATTACGATGATTTTTCTGTCAAAGAGCGTCGTATAGGTCAGTTTTCTCATCGATTGTTGCAACGAGAGATCAATCAGTATGCGTGTACAGGAATCTATCATATAGGCCTAATAAGTAGGGCGGTTGATGAGCTGACCCAAGCCTTGTCTCAACGAGATATAGAAACTGATATTCTTGTAAACATTAGTGATATTCAGCATGAATACACGAATGATCATGCGAATAACGAAAATATTATCAATAGTATTGAAGTGGCCGTACCAACAGAACAAGCTACTGCTAGCTTGACAAGTGAACAGTGTCAGCAGTTGCTACTCGTATGGCGTCAACAAGTACAGGCATTACTAATCACTAATACAAATCAGTCGTCAGCACTCAGTACCTTAGAAAAAGCTAGCCAGTATCTTAAGCAGACAACACAAGATAGTGGTTTACAAAGACTATGGTGTTTAACCGAATTACTGCTAAGCGATCTGGCCCAAAACGAGACGCCACTTCCTGAGCGTTATGCTCCATTATTAGGTCAGCTTGATCAAGTTATAGAATCTTGTGCCCAATCAAATGAAGTACCTTCAACTATAGTTGTAAGATTGACCACCGCAATCTATGTCGAATTGAGTTATCTAGCGCACAGTAGCAAACGTACTCAGTCTATTTTGGATAAAGTATCTCAAAGTAGCACGACAGCGTCTCGTTTTTTACCGCAATTATTAACTCAGCTCGATGCGCTTATTTTCAAACTGGATGATCCAGATAGCTTGGTAGCTCCTTTACAACATATCAAAGAGCAGCTCAAAAACCGAGGCTGGACTTACTATGTGTCTCAGGTGGAATCAATCCTTGCAGATTTAAAACAGTCTCTTGTATCAGAAACAAGTTTTGCGCAAGAGCAGTGGCAAATTGAACGCAAGCTGCAAGAGTTATACAACGCTATTTATAGTACTGAGCAAACCATTTCTCTTAAGATTGGTGAGGCAACCTCTTTCGCTACTGTGCCTGAAGTGATAAATAGTAACGAGACAGAATTAAAAGGTAAACATGACTCTATTCCTACCGATGATGGCCTACGTGAGCTTCGAATTGCAGTAGAAGAGATAAAGCAAAACTTCAACGACTATATACAACACCAAGATATTGGGTTATTACCAGCGTCTACTGATTTTACCAGTATTGGTCAAGCCTTTGACGATATGGAATTGCCAGAAATTCGTCATACTATGGATGATATTGGTAGTTTATTTACACAGTTAACTACTCGTAATATTACTACCCCGAGCTGGAGTTTGGTGCAGGCGTTGGCTGAGAGCTTAACGTCTATTGAGCTATTACTTGATTATCTTGCGCAGCAGGTTTTCGACCAGCAGTTGCTCACTTTAGCAAATACACATACGGCCAGAGCAACACAGCTTCTTGATACTGATATCGAATCACCAGCAATGCTTAACGAGACTGTACTCACTCAAGAGTCAGCTGCGACGAATGTTATACGTTATGATGATAGTGGTGAGATCAGCCCTGTTATCAATATAGGCGATGCAAATGTAGTTGAACAAGATAGTGTAAGTCTGTCTGACAATACTGAAAGTGATGCACTAAAGCAGGCTCGTGAACACGTGAAGCCTGATAACTTTGAAACAGATGAAGATGTCCACGATATCTTTATCGAAGAAGTGACCGAAATTATCACTGATCTTGAAGATTTCCTTCCTATCTGGGCGCAAGACTCACAAGATCTAACCTCATTGACTGAAGTGCGTAGAGGTTTTCACACTCTAAAAGGCTCAGGTCGTATGGTTGGTGCCTTTAGTATCAGCGAGATAGCATGGTCAATCGAAAACCTACTCAATCGTTTACTAGATAAAACATTACCAGTAACAGATGATGTTGTAAATCTAGTGGTTGATACCACAAAAATTCTACCAGCATTGGTAGCAGATTTTTCAGCGCAGCGACCACCAAGCTTTGATCCTGCGATTGTTATCTTACAAAGTAGTAATCTTATGAGTCAGCAGCCGGTCAACACTGGACTGACGCTAGCTGAACTTGCTCCCAAAGAGTTTATGTCAGATGATGCAGAATTAGAAAAATCGCTACTAGAAATTGATGATGTTGATACTGATTCTAATAACGATAGTACCGAGTTAGTCACTGACTCGAATAACAAGGAAGTGAATATCAACGAATATCTATCTACATTGGATATTCCAGAGAGTCTTGCACCTTTTATTAGAGAGACTAACCAACTACCAGCTGATGCCGACGATGCAGATCCTGATATCAAAGAGATATTTATAGAAGAGGCCAATGAAGTAATGGCAGAAATTGTGCCATTGTATGAAAGCTGGCAGGAAAATTCGACCGATCTAGAGGGATTAAAAGATATTCGTCGTGGTTTCCATACCTTGAAAGGTTCGGGCCGCATGGTAGGCGCTAACTATACAGCGGAACTGGCATGGTCTATAGAAAACATGCTTAACCGTGTTTTAGATAACAGTGTCGCCATCTCAGCTGATATGCGTCAGTTAATTACAGATGTATTGGCAGCTTATCCTGATATGCTCATAGCATTTGAACAGGGTACTCAAGACTATCCGGCTGTAGTTCCAGTGTGGATTGCGTGTGCTGATGCGTATAGCAAACAGCAGGGTAATGGATTTAGCTATGCTGCGTTATTTGCACAATCAGTAGATAGCTCTATAGATGAGATGGAAGAAAAGACGCCATGGTCTGATACGGCTGAGACTCGCTATGCTTATGATGACAACAGTAATGAAGCCATAGACTCTACCTTACAGACCTTTCGTTCGGTCAATGAAAAAATGGCAGAGGCAGCGGTTGTTCTTACCCCTCAAACTGAAGAAGAAAAAGCATTTTGTAAGATCTTTATTGATGAAGCAGAAGAACTGCTTGATTGCATCGAACAGTTTGTCAAAGACAATAGAGAACAGCATCATATAGAAATCACAGATGAGATCGTACGCGCATTTCATACTTTGCGCGGCGCTTCGGGTTCTAGTGCTTTAGCCGCTATCAGCGAAGTTAGTGCGACCATCGAGCATAGCTTGGAATTATTACAACAACAAGATATAGGCATGAATGCTCAGCATCTAGCAGCATTAGCTCAGTCAGCCACATTAATAGATGGTTATCTAAATAACTATAAGCAAAATGTAGAGCAGCATGATGTATCAACAGAGGACGATGGTTCGCAGAGTCAGCATGATATAGCGTCATTGCAAGCTATGCTTGGTAAGCAATACGTGGCTAATGACACTACTGTCATGACAAATAAGAAACCGACGATAGAAGAGTTATTAGACAGTAATATTGATACGTTGCTCGATGCTGAGTGGGAATTAGATGATGCGTTGAATCATACTGAGATAGAGCATATTCAAGGTTATATAGAGCAGCAAGTTTCACAAATAGCTTTTCTTATGGAAAAAGCGCAAGCATTTCCAAAATTTGTCACAATTTTAGATGAGCTGGGTAATGCGTATCGTTATTTAAGTAATCATATCGATATAGCTAAAAATCAAGACATTCAAGCGATATTGCATGCAGGTCATGCTCAGCTGATAGGCTTGTTTGATGCCTTAGCTGGAAGTACCTCCTTAAAAATAGATAAACAAGTCATTGATGATCTACAGAATATCTATCAAGAAAGTAATGACAATGAAGACGTTGGCTTCATCGTTAGAGCCGTTCCAGCAGCTGACCTACAATTTGAAACCATTGACACTGATATCGAGCTGTTAGAAATATTTTTAGAAGAAGCACAAGAGCTTGATACTGCACTAGATGAAAGCTTCAATAAGTGGCGTGCCGATATCACCAATATCAATTCGCTAAAGGTTCTACAGCGTCATTTGCACACGATTAAAGGTGGTGCACGGATGGCGGGTATCCGTAGTATTGGCGATTTGACTCACGAAGCAGAAAGTGTCTATGAGTCGTTTGTAGAGAGCCGAAGAGCGCCAACCGCGCAGTGGCTTGAAATCATGCAAATGGTGCAAGACACCATGTCACTACAAGTGATGCATATTGTGAGTCATAAGAAATCTTTCTTTACTCCAGAGCTCATTGAGCAGTTGCGCCAGCTTGAAAAAGCAAAAACGTTACCAGAGGTAATCGATCTAGTCATACCAGTGCCAAAAAATCATTTTGAACCTACAGAGCGTAGCATTGCTGCCAATGTTGTTGACAGTGATAATGAGGTATTGAGTACCCTAAGTCTGGATAGCATGATTAAACAATCATGGGCTAACGGACTTCCTGATCCTGATATATTAGCGGTATTTTTAGAAGAGGCAGAAGAGCTTACCAATCGTAATAAGTATCTACACTTGTTCTTAAAAGACACGAGTAATACCACAGCGTTGCAAGCGCTCCAACGTGATTTGCATACCATAAAGGGTGGCGCACGAATGGTCACTGCCTCTGGTATTGCTGACTTGGCTCACGAGATGGAGTCGGTTTATACAGACTTTGTCAGTAATCGACGTCCAGCCACCAAAAAAGTATTAGAGTTGCTGGTTGCAAGTCATGACTGGCTAGCTGATGCAGTATTTATTCTTCAACAACATGTTAATCCACCGACGCCTACGCTATTAATTGAAGCGTTGGAGCAATTTGGTAGAAACCCTGATAGCCTAAAAACGATACCTAAAGAGTCTCTACAAGCCCAGCGTGAAGCAATCTTGATTGCCAAAGAAAACCAAGATTCACAGTATCTTGCAAAAGATATCAGTGAAATGCCGTCTATGCTTAGAGATACTCACGAGGAAGATCAGAGCGCTAGTAGCAATGAGATGATTCGTATCTCGGGTGGTTTGATTGAGCACATGATTAATCTATCTGGTGAGTCAGCGATTAACCGTGCTCGTATCGATATGGGTATCAGTAGTTTAACAAACAGTATCGAAGAGATGGGTACGACAGTACAACGCCTGGCAGATCAGCTACGTCGTATGGAGATCGAGCTAGAAGCACAGATTTTGTCTCAGATAGATGAGGAACTCATCGATAATGAAGACTTTGACCCTCTAGAGATGGATCAATACTCATCTTTGAATCAGCTATCTAAATCTTTAACAGAGTCAGCCTCGGATTTGGTTGATATTAACCATACATTATTAGAAAAAACCCGTGATAGTGAAAGCCTACTGCTACAGTTGTCTCGTACCCAGACTGAACTGCAAGATGGTTTGATGAATTCACGTATGGTGCCATTTACGCGCTTGACACCACGTCTTGAACGTATCGTACGTCAAACAGCTAACGAGCTTAATAAGTCTGTTGAATTGTCCATCATTAATGCTGATGACGAGATGGATAGAACCATCCTAGAGCGCATTACCTCACCGCTTGAGCATATGTTACGTAATGCTGTCGACCATGGTATTGAAACCACATCGACCCGTCTAAAGTCAGGCAAAGAGCGTAGCGGCCGTATTACCCTTGAGGTGCATCGTGAAGGTAGTGAGATCGTCATCCAATTAACAGATGATGGGCGAGGCATTGATGTTGAAGCAGTACGTAGTAAAGCCATCTCTCAGGGTCTAATTGATGCAGACGATAATAGTCTGTCAGACCTTGATGTTATGCAATACATCTTCAACGCTGGATTGAGTACTAGTCAGCAAGTGACTCAGATCTCTGGACGCGGCGTTGGTATGGACGTTGTTATTAGTGAGGTTCGCCAACTAGGTGGCTCAGTATCCGTCGTTTCAGAGTTGGGTAAAGGCTCTAGTTTCACAATGCGTCTACCATTGACGGTAGCCGTGTCTGACGCGTTGGTTGTTCGTGCTGCAGATCGCTACTACGCGATTCCATTGGTACAGATTGAGCGTGTGGTTCGAATGAATCCAGAGAAGCTCTATGACTATTATCAATCAAATGATGCCACATTGAATTTTGAAGACACAGAGTATCGAGTACGCTATCTAAATGAAATTTTATCAGGTAATAAGTTAAACGAATTGGTTGTAAATACCAATACCAGCTTACCGCTTATCATTATTAAAAACCGTACTGGACAGAACATTGCTTTGCAAGTGGATCAGATTGCAGGTTCGCGCATAGAAGTTGTTGTCAAACCTTTAGGCCAACAATTATCAAATATTCCAGGAGTTTCAGCTGCTACTATCATGGGTGATGGCTCGGTCATGCTCATCTTAGATCTGATTGCTCTCATGCGTAATGCGCAATTGGTCAAAAACATTACGAAAGCCGTTGATGCCAAAAGAGGGCGCATAGAGTCCAAACCTACCATTTTAGTCGTCGATGACTCCGTGACGGTACGTAAAGTCACCTCACGTTTCTTAGAGCGCCAAGGGTTCAATGTGGCCGTCGCTAAAGATGGTATTGACGCAATTGAGATATTGCAAGATATGACACCAGACATGATATTGCTTGATATCGAAATGCCTCGTATGGACGGCTTCGAGGTCGCCACTCAAGTCCGACATAATAGTCGTCTAAAGCAAATTCCAATTATTATGATAACGTCACGTACTGGCGAAAAGCATCGTGAACGTGCCTTAGAGATTGGTGTGAATGACTATATGGGTAAACCATTCCAAGAAAAAGAGCTGCTTGATAAAATGCAAAAATTACTAGGTGAAGGGGTCAGCCTGACTAATGAAGGATAATGCACGTGTTTTAGCGCTGCGAAAAAAAAATAAAAATGATATTAAAGTGATGGTGGTGGCAGAAGACCACCGCCAGCGCATGGCTTTTTCAGATACGGTACGTGGCTTCGGCTTTACGCTGGTCGGCTGTGTGTCACGAGCACAGTGGCGGGAAACAGGTGCGCTTTCTAACTCAGCTATCGATATTTGGCTGATAGACAGTGATTATGATGACAGTGTGGCAATAGCGACGGTGGCATCCAAACCAGCAGCAGTACTAGTGGGCTTCAGTCAAGCACCGTATCTAAACGAATCACAAGAATATGCAAAGTGGCAACGTAAGTTAAAGCGTAAATTTGCCCAATTGCTTGACTTGCCAATATTGGTAGATGCTCCAGCTTACAAGATTGCTGATACTGACTGGCATTATGTCGTATTTTTGGGTGCTTCTATGGGTGGTCCTAGCGCGGTCAAAGAGTTTTTAGATAACGTACCAGCCACACTACCAATTTGTATTTTATTGGCACATCATTTTAATCAGGCTATGATTGGTACGTTGCCCCGCATACTTAATCGTCATAACGACTGGCGCTGTAAGATTATCGCTTCTTCACAGCGGCTACGAGCAGGAGAGTGTCTGATAGTACCTATTGATAAGCAGGTTGTCTGTGATTCAACAGGTCGCGTGATACTATTGGATCAAGATTGGCATGGTGAATATAAGCCTGCAATCGGACAGCTGCTCAAAAATACTAGCGATGTTCATGGTAGCGAGCTTATTAATATTATATTTTCAGGTATGGGTAATGATGGCTCTCAGTATCTAGATTTAATCCAAGATAATAACAGTCAATTATGGGCACAAGATCCGAGCTTGAGTGCATGTCCAAGTCAGCCTCAGGCTATCATTGACTCAGGGTATTGCAATTTTGTTGGTAGCCCTACCGATTTAGCAAAAAAACTAACCGATTACATTGGTGAAAAGGCAGCTAGCCATTCACATTAACTTATTGCGAGTGACGTATGACACAAATTTTAAAACATTCGTTTGAGGCTGTGAGTCTGTTGACTACCAACAACGGTATGCTTGACGTCACTATTGTTCCAGCAGTTAACCAGCCGGACTGGATCATTCCAAGCAGCCTAATTTTGAGTGTGGATGAGTCTCAGCAGCAGGTTTCTAGATACGACTGGCAACAGCAAGATTTGGCTGTATTTCATTTGCTACTGCAAGATCAAACTCCAGACAAAATGGTTGTTTTGGAAGGTAATACGACTGATCACCGTTTTGCCTTACAGACGGCAGGTGATTTGCGTCAGCTGCAAGCACGAATTTCTGAAGTGAAAGATGTAGAGACACCTGAACAATTTAGTGGTGCTAATATCGAAGGTAGGGAAGAATATTTTGATAAAAATGACGTCTCATCCTACCTATATCAAACAGTGATGATTGATGACGAAATCTACTTAGTGCCAGATTTGGATAAAATTGCCTATCACCTGATTGATTCGGATAGCTAGATTCTTATCGTTATTTAAGGTATTCTCCATTCTATAAATAGTAAGCCAGTAATGTTAATGACTTCATCTCTTGAAGAGCATTAGCTGGCTTATAAAATTGATTAGAGATAATTCCTGATAAAGGTAGTAGAGTCACTCATGAATAATGCCAACTCGAATGTATCAAAGTGGTCGGTTAGTAGCCGTATTTTTCATTGGATTAGTGCAGCTTTACTGTTAGTCACATGGATAATGATACTGCTATATGAGAATTTAGATAGCAATCTGTTTATTGGATACCATAAAGCGTTCGGCGTGAGCCTATTATTTTGGATGATTGCCCGAGTCATCAACCGCATTTTTACTAAGGCACCACCACCGTTAGCCATGCCAAAATGGCAAATGCTCGTATCTCAGCTGTCACATTTTGCTCTCTATGCCATACTGATTGCTATGCCAATGGTTGGCTTATTGATGGCAGTATATGGCGGTCGACCAGTCGATATTTTTGGTATTTTTCAGATACCTGTATTCGTGACCCCAGATAGAAGTTTGGCTCGTTTTTACAATAACTTGCATACTGAGATTATCTGGCCAATGATTATTGGTTTTACGGTCTTGCATATAGCCGCCGCGTTATACCATCAGTTTGTCAAAAAAGACAATCTCATTGCCCGTATGAAATAATCTGTAATCGATAAACATCAAAAAGCCCCAAGTATCAAACTTGGGGCTTTTTTTATTCATTGTAGAAATACGTACTGTTAGAATGCTATTTCTTATGCTCAGGTAAATTGATATTCATCTCTAACACATCTAAGCTGTCTTCAGAACGATGGTTAATATTGACATCATCAATCTGCACACCGTTAACGTATTTGTTCACAACTTCTAAGATTTCACGTTTCATTTTTTCGATGCGATCAACCGTTAAGCGATTGTTCAATCTGTTTTCGCTAGCAACGATAACTTTTAAACGCTCAGTTGCTAAATTTGCGCTACCTGCGTTACTGTTGTCGTCAGTACCAAATAGGCTACTCCAAAATCCTTTTTTCTTAGTCATCATTATCCCCCAAACCAGCGCTGTAATAGACTCTTTTTCTTCACGTCAATATGACGTAGTGGACGCTCTTCACCCAAGAAACGGGCGACAATGTCTTCATAACATTGACCAGCCACAGAGTCGGTATAATGGATAACTGGTTCGCCATGGTTGGACGCTTCAAGCACAGAATGGCTCTCAGGAACAACCCCAAGTAGTGGAACTTTTAGGATATCATTTGAGATAGTATCAATATCCATCATCTCATTGGCAGCCGCACGTTCAGGATTATAACGAGTGATAATCAAATGCTCGCGAACAGTCCCTTGGTTCTCTTCTACTTTTTTCGTCTGACTTTGTAGAATACCGATGATTCTATCTGAGTCACGCACTGAAGAAATCTCAGGGTTGGTGACAATAATAGCTTCATCCGCATGATACATCGCTAGCTGTGCACCGCGCTCAATACCAGCAGGCGAGTCACAAATAATATAGTCAAACTGTTTAGAGAGCTCAGCCATTACCTCTGATACCCCTTCGTCTGTCAGTGCGTCTTTATCGCGTGTCTGACTGGCGGGCAGGATATATAAGTTTTCAAGCTGTTTGTCTTTGACAAGTGCTTGCGACAAACGCGCGTTTCCAGTGATGACATCAACGAAGTCATAAACAATTCTGTTTTCGCAACCCATGATTAAGTCTAGATTACGTAGACCTACATCAAAGTCGATAACAACTGTTTTATAGCCACGTAACGCCAAACCAGCGGCAAAAGAAGCACTTGTCGTGGTTTTACCCACACCGCCTTTACCTGAAGTGATTACAACTATCTTCGCCACAATGGCACACTCCTATGAATCAATGGGATATCTTTTATATAAATAGCAAAATTACATGTTATTCACCTAACATATATACACTATCTTCGAAGCTAGCCTAGCATAAATAAACAAAAATTTATAGCAGCTCGATACTAAAGCAGAAAAACAACCTATGTATCGCTCAATTAGCCTCTCTGCGTGGTATTAGTAGGGTTATAACTATGGTTTTTGGCTTGTCGAATAGAGCAGCTTAACTACCTTAGTTTTCTATAAAGTCACTTCACGGTGTATTATTTTTAATAGCGTTCTAAGCTTCATCCATCACGGTAAATACTAAGCCTTCGCCTTCTACGAATTTTACTTGCACAGACTTGTCGATGACATGCTCAGGTAAGTTGTCTCGTAAGCAGTAAGTTCCTGCTACTGATACCAGTGAAGGATTAAAGACTTGGCAGAATATACGGGCATCTTTGTCCCCTGTTGCGCCTGCCACCAGACGCCCTTGTGCACGGCCATATACATGCAAGCTATTGTCAGTAATCGCTTCAGCGCCGCTATTGATACTACTGGTCAAAATCAAGTCGCCACCAACGTGATTGAGGCTTTGTCCTGAACGCAGCATTTGATCATAGATTAAGCTGGTAATATGCTGAGTACTTACCAACGTCTCGGTGGGCATATTAGATAGTGTGGTTTCAGTGGCAGGTTCGCTCGTGGTAGAAGCATTATCGACGCTATTAGCATTAACTGCTTCGGCGTTATCATTTCCTGGTGATGGTTGGGTAGGGATAGGGGCTTTTTTACTTGGTAATATACGCTCAATACGCTTACCATCTGCTGGAAATATCGCTAAGCGCTGCTCACGTGCTTGCGCATCAAGCACTCCTGTCACCACGCCAATAGGCTGCAATCCCCATGCCCATAACAGCTCTACCAATGCTGATAAATCCTGCTCAACGTCACTATCAATAAGGATAGGAATATTGCTCGATTTATTGCTGAGCGTTTCAGTTAGCTGAGCTTCTATAGCTGCTAGATCGTTTGTACTAAACTGTACGCGTGAAAACGTCAGCATCTTGCCATAGAAAGCTAGCGCTGGTGCAGTCTGGTTATCGTTAGCTGAAACTGTCATATACAAACCCTTAAAAATAATTCTGTCACGGTATTATGTCTCTTATTACATCATGCTATTAGATAGCTAAACTATAGGTTTAACATATCTTGGTGCTTCCATTGCTGCACTTTTACCTGCGCTTCAAACGCAGTCAAACTGTCATCAATGATACTAGAAATTAAGGTATCTAGCGCTGTATTATTGGTATCTATTTGCGCAATACCGCTAGCAATTTCCATCATTAATATATCCAAGCGCTTAGGGTCTAAAAGTCGCTTGTTTAATGCGTTTACGACGTTCTCACCGATATTGTGCCCGACGTGATGTAGCTGTGATTCAATCAGGCTGCCCGCGATAGGTATCATGCGTAGATAGCGGCGCAACTCAGGTGTGTTGGCCAATCCTTCTTCAATAGCATTGCCCATCTCGCTCGCCAATATACTGCCCCCACCTGATGAGGCAGTCAGTTCTTGTAGCTTCGGTGCAAGCTCTGTACGCAGCACAGACAATACGGCCGCTTCAATCTCATTTCGATTTTTTGCAATCGTCGACTCAATGAATGATTTATGCGTGTCTGAACTGGTTAGCTCTTGTCGAAAGTTTTGTATCGCTGTCAAAATAACGCGATCTGAGAGCTCTTCTAACAGTAGGTCAATGTAGAACTTGATTCGGTTTATCCACGCCTGCGGCAGTACTTGGTAGCCAAGCTGATATAGACGTCGTCCAATAACGACCGCTCGCAGCAGTCGCAAAGCACGTAGCTGCGGAAAACAGCCTAATACTTCGTACCAATGAACGAATGGGAAAAAGAACCAGCGATAATAGACTTTTTGTTTAATGGCAATCGCCCAGCGCAATAGCAACTCAACGACCAAAAAGATAGTAAAAAATCCTCCAGCAGTGCGTAGAGGATCATGTAGGGTTGTTTGATACCAATTGAGCGCTTCACTGATGGTTAGCCATTCTGCAGCATTACTACTAAAATTGCTCATCAAAATAGCGTCGATACTGATCAATAGCAGATCAATACTGATGGCAATAATCATGACAATATCGTAAGTGAGCTTAAAGCGACTCGGCTTTGGATGATTCGGGTTTGGTGGCTCATCACTTATTGGATAAGGAGGCTGACTCAAAACAGATTCGGTAGCTAACGGCGAGCTAGTAGTAGAGGTGGGCACAGTCATACCTTATAAGTAATAAATGGCACAAAAAATGGGTCAGAATTCGATATTTACTACTATTTACTATTAAAGTAGACATCGAAAATCTATGCGTTCATGATTAGTCACATTATCAATGAATAAGGCTAAAAAACAACCCATCTTTGATTAAAATTTACTTATGATGCATGGCTGTTTTAACAGTAGGCATCATAAGTAAGATATGACTATTGTGACATTTGTACCCGTAACTTTATTGCCCTATAACTTTTTATCTCATTATCGATATTTACTACTTAGTACGCTTGCATAGACTGTGCTTGGTATTTTATAAGGTCTAACAGTCAGCCAGTTTAGTATTGCTGAGCATCTTTGTTAGGCATCTTGCGCTTTAGGATTGGTTTCAAAATCTGCCAACATAGTGCTAATACGTTCATCTTTTTGACGCCACACCTGTTCAACCCAGTCGAACATTTGAGCTTTTGTATCCTCGTCATTTTCGTAGCCACCTTGCTTGATACTTTCGAACAACGCATCTGGTATGTCGATGTAGCGCAAATCAACGCCCAAGCGTTTGATATTGCCTTTCCAAAGATCCCCATAGCTTGGCACACCATCAGGGTATACGATTGTCATATCTAGTATGCCATCGATATCTTCACCTAGTGCGCTGATAGCCAATGATAATCCGCCTGCACGAGGTTTTAATAAGTGCGTATAGGGCGATTTTTGCTGAGCTTGTTTGGCTTTGGTAAAACGAGTACCTTCCAAATAATTTAATAAGGTAAATGGTTTGTCTTTTAGTAGGGCACAGGCACGTTTGGCTTCTTCGATATCCTTGCCTTTTAGCGTAGGGTTTTTGGCGATGGCTTCTTTTGAATGTCGGCGCATCATTGGAAAATCTAAAAAGTAAAAAGCTTGGCCAACGATAGGGATGTAGATCAGCTCAAACTTGGTAAAAAATCGCGTAAGTGGCAAACGTTTTTCGCCAATATACTGCACGATGCTGGTATCGACCCATGATTGGTGGTTGCTCACTAGCAGGTATTTACCATTGGTATGGATATCGTCCGGTAGGTTGATACGCCAATCTTTACGAGGCAACATGTTATCGATCAAGGCACTGTTGCTACTGATCCAGTGAGTAGCAATTTTTATGACGGCTTTGTCTGCAATAGAGGCGCCAGTAATGACTTTACCGACGCCCATTAGCCATAAAGGAATACTACCACCGAAGCTATTGGCGGCGATGACACCAGTGGCTGTTGCAAGCGACACAGCTTTGCCTAATTTAGGCGAACGTTTATGCATTTTTCGAATGGTAGATGTCAATCGCATGCTCAATCCTTTTCAGTCTATCTGATTAATAATAAGCCGTATGCCGCTGAATCTGTCCTAGTCAAGTCAGGAATATTATGAACGTAAAGCTTCAAATCATGACTATTTAAAGCCGACAAATTCAGCGATATAATTTTAGCAGAAACATGTTGTAGTGTACGGTTGTAAACGTGACTAGTGGTAGCAAGGCGCGAAGATTTGACCTATAAAACCATTGAAATATAACCTGCACTTCTCATACATAGGTATGACAAAATATTACACAGAGATAGGTTGTAGTTGCCATAATAATGGGGAATGTAGATAAGTACTTAAAAAAGATTAACGGACAATCTTTATAAAAAGCACGATTTTTTAAACTTAAGAGGAAATATTATGCGTAATACTTTAATGATTGCAGCAGTAGCATCAGGTCTAGCACTTAGCGGTTGTACAACAGATCCAAACACTGGACAACAGCGTCTAAACAAAGCTGCTCTAGGTGGTCTAGTTGGTGCAGCAGGTGGTGCAACTATTTCAAAAGCAACAGGCGGTGACAAAACTGGTCGTGATGCGGCTATCGGCGCAGCATTAGGTGCAGGCGTTGGTTACTACATGGAGCGTCAAGCTCGTCAGCTTGAGCAGCAAATGGCTGGCACAGGCGTAACTGTTGAGCAAAATCCAACCACTGGTAACATTGATTTGGTTATGCCAGGTAGCATCACGTTCTCATTTGATGATGCAACCCTTAGCTCATCATTCAAGCCAACGCTTGATAAGCTTGCTTCAACGATGAACCAGTACAACCAAAACACAATTACTATCGCTGGTCACACTGATAGCAAAGGTTCAGCATCTTATAACATGGGTCTGTCACGTGATCGCGCTTACTCAGTTGCTAACTACTTAACAGCTCGCGGTGTTGCTTCAAACCGTGTAAACGTTGTTGCTTACGGCGAGTCACGTCCGATCGCAGACAACAATACTGAATATGGCCGTGGTCAAAACCGCCGTGTTGAGCTAACAGTTAACGCACCACAGAGCGTAAACTAATCAATAGCTATTGAGTATGTGCTAGATATTTGAGCACATATATTTCAAAAAGAGTCAGCGATATGCTGGCTCTTTTTTTGTATTTTCAGTTTGAATAAAACAGTGATGATTGATAGATATAGTTAATATTAAATTAAATATTGATAATGATTATCAATAACACTATAATTTGTCAGTGTTTGCTATTGATACAATATTAAACGTCTTATCGTGCGCACTGAGAATCAATGTGCATGGCTAAGATAGCCTGCTGTAACATGGCTTGATTATCAAAATAATTGAGGCTACTTAACCAAAACAAATTTTTTGCTATATTTCTTGAGGATATGTATGACGATTACCACAGTAACGAGCCGTAAGCTTTTACCAACTACTTTAGCTGTTGCACTTGCAGGATTGTTAATGGTGTCGGGCTGTACAAAGCAAGCCGATGAAGACACCAATGCTGCGACAGAAACGCAAACAGAAGTAGCAAACACAGAGACAGCGGATAATTCAGAGATGACTGCTGCCGAAAAAGCACATATTGATAGATTGATTATCAGTTATGCAAATATGGCACACGCCGCTTATAAAGATTCGTTGGACACGGCTAAAGCGCTACAAACTGCGGTAGAAACATACGTGGCCACTCCAACACAAGAAAACCTTGATGCTGCAAAAGCTGCCTATAAAGCAGCACGCCAACCATACTCACAAACTGAGATTTTCCGTTTTGATGAAGGCTTTGTGACTGCCAATGACAAACGTGCTATCAACAGCATCGATAGCTGGGAAGGGCAGATCAATGCTTGGCCACTTGATGAAGCGCTGATTGATTATGTTGGTGACGACTATGAAGGCGAATATAACAGCCAAGAGAACATCATCAATAGCGACAGCATTACTGTCGGTAGTATCAAGCAAGATACCAGTACGATTACGCCTGAGCTACTTGCAGAAATGAATGAAATCGGTGGTAGTGAAGCCAACGTAACGACTGGCTATCATGCGATTGAATTTATGCTGTGGGGTCAAGACAACAATGGCGTGAAAGAAGGCGCAGGTAATCGCCCAGTCACTGACTATGCGACTGAAGCCGGACAGTGTACTAGTGGTGAGACCGTCAATGACGACGCCAATATCTGTGAGCGCCGTGGTAAATTCTTAACTGCTGCAACTCAACTATTGGTTAATGATTTGACCGCGATGGAAGCTCAGTGGCAGCCTGATACTAAGAATACCTTGCGTAGTGATTTGATAGCGCGCAAATATGACAATGGTCTGCGCCAAATTATGTATCAAATGGGCAGCTTAGCATTAGGTGAGCTTGCTTCTGAGCGTATGCAGGTCGCTTTTGTTACTGGCTCTACTGAAGATGAGCACGAATGCTTTAGTGATTTGACTCATTTGAGCTATGCCAATAATGCGCGCGGTATCCAAAACGTCTTTAATGGTAGCTATACAACAGTCGCTGGTAAGACAGTGGGCGGCTACGGTATCAAAGATTATCTAACGGATAACGGCCACACAGAAGCTGCTGATAAATTGGCTGCTGAGTTCAACAAAGTAGAAGGCGCGTTTAACGTTATCGTTGAAAAAGGCGAAAAAGACGGTATCAAGATTGACCAGATGATTGCAACTGTCGGTCAAGCCAGCCAAGAAGGTATCTCTGCTGAAGAACAAAATGTCCGTCGTGGATGGGTTGAAGCGGGCATCACTAGCTTACAAGAGCTGACGGCCAGTATTGAAAACGCTGCAAAAGTAGTTGGAATCGATAATCTAGACGCAGATGCAGGGTCACAGTTTTAAGAAAAATTTAAGCTAACGGCCCTTATTTAAAAGCCTTTCATTGGCTTTGCGACGTTCTATTAGTCGTTATAGGTCAGTAACCGCTGTTTATTAGATACTTAGATTAGATATAATACGTGCGTTGTCAGCCACCGTTGGCAACGCATTTTTACGAGCATTAAATAAGCCAATTGGCCGGTGTACCATTTCATTATATGTCGATAAGCAATGATTGTGACGACATATAATGAGATGGTATGACAAAATTTTAATGGTTCTACTCTAGCGCTAAGGCACTGAATTTCTATGAACGCCAATTATGTTAACCCTTCTGATTCTCCTCTTGCTACTCAAATCCTACGACATATACCTTCTAAGCTTGCGCTAATTATTGCCAGTGCAATGGCTATCAGTGCGTGTCAACCATCTGATAGCGTTTCTGACGACCCTTCAGAGCAGGCCTCAAATAATGAAAGTGGCAGTGAAAACAGTCAATCGCTGTCGTCCGAACACGCCAAAAATATAGAAGTACTAGCAGGCGTGCCAATGCAGCAATTGGTGAGCTTTGACCCTCAAGAGATTAAGCAGGGCGGTGACTCTGGTATTAGTATTAGCAGTGCTGAGAGCTACTCAAAGCCTTCATCGAATCTAGCAGCTTCTCGTAAAGGGTCGTTCTTTATTGGTAATGCGTTTTTCAAGCAGCCATGGGTCGTTGCACCTGCTAGTACTGATAGTCGTGATGGACTGGGCGCATTATTCAATGTGGCCGCTTGTCAGTCTTGTCATGTCAAAGACGGGCGAGGTCACGCGCCGATGACTGTCGATGACGATGCTGATAGTTTATTGATTCGTCTGTCTATGCCTGCGACGACCGATGAGCAACGTCAGCAGCTACAGGATTCGCTGATTGAAAAAGTGGCTCATCCTATGTATGGTGGGCAGCTACAAGATCGTGGTATTCAGGGCGTGCCTGCTGAAGCGAGAATTGCGGTGCAGTGGACAGACACACCAGTTACCTTTGCTGACGGATATGTCGAGACACTGCGTGCGCCAACGTTTAATTTGACCAAACCTGGTTACGGTGCTTTTGACGATGACATGATGGTATCACCGCGTGTGGCGCTACCGATGATTGGGCTTGGGTTACTAGAGCAAATACCTGACGATGACATTAAAAAACAAGCCAACGACAGTAATGATAGCGATATCAGTGGTAAGTTTAACTGGGTCATGGATCCACAAACGGGCAAGCGTGCGCTTGGACGATTTGGCTGGAAAGCGGGTCAAACCAAACTTATTACTCAGAACCAAAGTGCCTTTAACGAAGACATGGGTCTGACGTCCAACATCCGTCCTAACGAGTCCTGTATGCCAACGCAGACCGCTTGCCTAAATGCAGCGACAGGTGCTGATGAGCAGGGCAATGGTAAATCACCCGTTGAAGTAAACGATGAGGTTGCGAAATTTGTAGAGTTTTATACTCGCAATCTAGCAGTGCCGCATCGCCGTAATGCAGATGATAAGCTTGTACTGGCTGGCAAAAAGCGTTTTTATGACATGGGTTGTCAAAGCTGCCATACGCCAAGATATCAGTTGCCAAAAACCGACGATGATCATCTTGAGCAGCATGGACAAGTGATTTATCCTTACACAGATTTGCTATTGCATGATATGGGCAATGATCTCGCTGATCGTACGATTGCCGGTAAGCTACCACCAAAAGATGCCCAAGTTGAGTTTTTAGCCAACTCTTATGAATGGCGTACGCCAGCACTTTGGGGCGTAGGACTTGCGCAGACAGTTGATCCTCAAGCGACGTTTTTGCATGATGGCCGTGCACGTACGTTGATGGAAGCGGTTTTATGGCATGGCGGAGAAGCCGAAAAGCAAAAGCAACAAGTATTGAAGTTGGACAAACAAGGTCGCGCAGAGCTTAATGCGTTCCTAAAGTCGCTGTAATAAAGTCGCTATTATAAGACCAGTATCAAAACGCTATAAATTACTACCTATAACATTACCGAGAAACCTATGAAAATAAACCACGCTTTGGCAATGGCGCTATCTGCATTGAGTGCTGGACTGCTGATCAGTTGTGTCAAACCTGCCGATGACCACAAAGCTGCAGACGTAGACAGCCAAAAAGTTGTGCAAGACAGTGCAGCTACGGACAGCTCAATAGAAAACAGCAAAGAAAGTACTGAGCAAATCGTAGCAGTAGATATCAGCCCTGAGACTGCAAAAACGTACTTGACGCATGTGGCAGACGATATCGTTATTCCGGCGTATGCTGATGCAGCCAAGCAAAGCGATCTGTTGAACGAATTGGCGCAGAAACATTGTATCCAAGCTCCAGTAAGTGGCGACGAGCTACAAGCATTACGTGCGCAGTGGCTAGCATTGGCAAAAGCATGGTCAAGTGCTGAGATGGTCAACTTTGGTCCTGCGACTGCTAGTATGAGCAATCTATACATCAACTACTATCCTGACGAGCGCGGACTCGTACATAGTGGCGTGGCTGATTTAATCGCTGCCAATCCAAAACTAACGCCAGAGCAGCTTGCTGGCGAGAGCGCGATCGTACAAGGTGTGCCAGGGTTGGAAGAGGCTTTGTTTGCCAACGACAGTTTAGACGCGGGTCAGTGTGCTTACGTGATTAGTGCCAGTAGTGCGTTGAGCACGCGTCTAAAAGACATCGAGAAAAACTGGCAGCAAAACGCGACTGATTTATTGGCGATAGACAAAACAGCAGAAAGCGATAGAGGCCTAAATCAATGGATTAATTCTCTGCTGTCATTGATTGAGACCATGAAGTCTAACGCTATTGATCAGCCACTCGGTCTAACAGGTAAAGCAAAAGGTCATCTGCCTGCTGCTACTGCTGGTCAAAGCCGCGCTATTATCAATGCTAAGTTAGATACGATTAATAAAGCCATGACTGACCCTGTGTTGACGGCTATTCTTGACAGCAATGACGAAAACAAAGTTTCGGATAATCTATCGACCGCATTGGCTGACACGACTGCATTATTAGCACAAATGCCAGAAGATTTATCAGAGGCTAGTAAGGACGATCAACAAGCGTTGTACGATCATCTGACTGATGTCACTCGTCTGATTAAGCGCCAGTTAATCCCAGCACTTGGTATCCGTGTGGGCTTTAACAGCACTGATGGCGATTAGACAATGTCTACTATCGAAGCGAGTACAGCAGTGTCAGCAGTCCAGACTCATGACCAGATGAACAGATCTAATCGGTCTGGGAGAACTTCGTCAGCTCATGAGCTTTTGACGATTTCAGTGCTGACAGCAGTTGGTACGGCAGCGCTGGTCGGTATTCACCATCGTTATCGTAAGCAGCAGCATCCAGATGCCAGTCTACAAGATTATGTAAATGGTATTCGTACGCAGTTGCAGGTATTACGAGCTGGTCCTGATTCAACGCCGAAGTTTTCGCGCTTACGTTATGCTTGTGAGCAAGCAGCGGCAACCTGGAAGCAGGCTTATCACGCTGTAGGTGATGGTAAAAGTAACACGCCTGACTTTGCTGTCATGTATACGACAACGATGCTGGCACGACCAGTCAGCTGGGTCAGTGGCGTCGCCTCCATGCCAAAAGATCAGACCTCATCAAGCCAAAATGAGCATGACTTTGGCGTGGTAGGTATTGATGCCGACAGACAAATCGTTTGGCAAACGACTATGCCGGAGCGTGTCCACGACATCGTTGTTCAGCCTCTGCCTGTCAATATATCTCAAGCTCAGCATAGCCATGTGGATCAAAAACGTGATGTCGTCGTCATGGGTCGCCGTCCAAGCGAAAGATTCTGGGTGCTTAATACGTCAAGTGGGCAAGTACAACATGCGATCAAAGCTGATGTAAACCGTCACTTTTATGGTCATGCTTGCTATAGCTTAGATGGTAGCTTGCTCTATGTAACTGAGAACGACACAGTGAGTTTGGCAGGTAAAATTGGTATCTATGATGCCCATGATGCTTATAAAAAAGTAGCAGAGTTTGACTCATATGGTATCGGCCCGCATGAACTGATTATGCATCCTGATAGCGAAACGCTCGTCATTGCAAATGGTGGCATCAAAACCGAGCAGGCCTCACGCGAAGAGCTAAATCTAGATACCATGCGACCCTCACTGGTTTATCTGAATCGTCACGATGGCACATTGCTTGAGCAAGTGACTCCCAAACATAATCAGATGAGTGTGCGCCATTTAGCCATGCACGATGACGGCACAGTGATGATCGGTATTCAGTTCCAAGGTGAAAAACATATCAATGTCCCGTTAGTGCTGACTCATAAACGTGGTGACGCCAGCTTTACACCACTCACTATGCCAAACAATCAATGGCAACGTTTTCACCAATATATCGCTAGCGTGGCGGTGGATAGTGAGCGTAACTTACTGTGTGTGACCACACCGATCGGCGGCTGTGCAGCGATTTATGATTTACATACTCGCAAGCTGATTGATGATGTAAGTCTGCCAGATTGTGCAGGGGCTTCGGTGTTAGCTAATTCTAGTGCTTCAATGAGTAAAATTGATAAACATGCCGAGCCGAAAGGTTTTATCGTTAGTGATGGTCAAGGACAGTTAACCGCGTTAAGAGTAAATGCTTTACCAGAAGTAAATTTGGACGTAAAAGAAGTTGAACGTCATGAACGGATTATCAAAGACAGTCAACTGCATATGATGTCGTTTGACAACCATTTGCAAGCACTGTAATGCGTGACATTCAACAAGAGCGACAGACGAACAGGCATGGTGATTAATAATGACTATTACTAGAATGGCAGTAATAGTCAGCCAAGGAGATAGAGCATTAGCTTAGACACCAATTTAGATACGGTCAGACAGCAGCTTGGACAAGCAGGCATCGAGCTACACATCCGTAAAAAGCGTGTTAAAAATATCAATTTTCGCTTGAAGCCTCATACGTTGATGGTCTCTGCACCGATGCATGTCAGCGCATTACAAATGTTGCATGCTGTGGCTAAGCGGGTACCGTGGGCGATTGAAAATCACCCGCAGGTATTAGAACAATATAGACGTAGACACAATACGTCGTCAGACTTTTCAACTGCTAATAACTTAGTTTCATTATGGGGTACAGAGCAATCATTTACGCTCAGTCCTGATAAAAAAGTTACCTATTATCGGCAACAACTCTCCGAAGTCGCACCTGCACTATTTGAAAAGTGGCAACCAATCGTTGGCGCTTATGCCAATGAGATACGGTTAAAAAAAATGCACACACGTTGGGGCAGTTGCAACACGCGCGCAAAACGAATTTGGCTATCGGTTTATCTTCCTGCCTATCCTATTGAGTGCACCGAATATGTAATCGTTCATGAGCTGTGCCACTTGCATCATGCCAACCATAGCCGAGCGTTTTGGCAAACGGTTGCCACAGCGATGCCAGATTATCAGCAATGGCATAATATCCTAGCGGGCAAAACAGGACAGCTGGACTAAACCTATCATCTAACTATTTAACCATCTAAATAACCCTAGTAAGCACCTCGATATCATCTGCGTAACTTTCATTATGCAGAGCACCTAGTCCTATTTTTATCATCATTTTTAAAATAAGGACACACCTGAATAAGCCTGATATGATAAGAAATAACAGTACAAATCGTGTCGTTTAAACAGCGGATTTATATACAGGGATGTCATATGGAAAACGTCAACCAAGCGGAGTTTTGGCAGCAGCGTTATGAAAAGAACAGCATCGGTTGGGACATGGGACAGGTATCACCACCGCTCAAAGCATATATCGACCAGCTACCTGAGAGCGCGAAAGATCAAGCGATACTAGTGCCAGGTGCGGGTAATGCTTATGAAGTAGGCTATTTATATGAGCAAGGTTTTACCAATGTCACGTTGGTTGACTTTGCCCCTGCACCGATTGAGACGTTTGCAGAGCGCTATCCTGATTTTCCCTCTGAACATCTGATCTGTGCGGATTTTTTTAGCTTATCAGCTGAGCAATATCAATTCGATTGGATACTTGAGCAGACGTTTTTTTGTGCGATCAATCCGTCGCGACGTGATGAATACGTGCAGCAGATGGCAAAGCTATTAAAGCCACAAGGTAAACTGATTGGGTTGTTATTCGACACGGATTTTGGACGGGAAGAGCCACCATTCGGCGGCAGCAATGAAGAGTACCAACAGCGTTTTCAAAGTCATTTTGATATCGATATCATGGAGCCCAGCTATAATTCATATCTAGCGCGGCAGGGTAGTGAGCTGTTTATAAAGCTGCGAGCAAAGTAAGCTCGCGCTTAATATTATTACGAGCTTGCGTTTCTAACTGATTATAGTAATGGTCAGTCAGATAAAGTTTGGGATGTGCTAGTAATCCTTGCAACACTGCAGTGCGCCCATCACGGTAATTGTCATCTGCGACGTGTGCATATTCTTGACGTATCGCCTTTGCATACTGCTCATATGCAGACCAAGGCGCACCCAAAATACTCAAATCCATATCTAACAGATATGCCGCATCGTTATATTTGTCATTGTCTACCAACGTATCTAGCTGATGATTAGCGGTCATCATAATGAGAGCGTGAATGTGTTGGCATTGCTCTGTGCTTAGATAAGGGCTCAAAGCATCTGTCGCAAATTCTGTACTTTTTAGCTCGTTGTCGGAGCGTGTTGGGTCGTAAATCACATCATGATAGTACAGTGCCAATGCAGTGATATGCGGCTCAGACAGAATGTGATTAATATTCTCAAGCTGTACCAATAACTGCTCAATATGATTGAGTGTATGATAGGCACGTT
The DNA here is from genome assembly GCF_022129425.1 of Psychrobacter sp. Ps1. Lineage (NCBI taxonomy): Bacteria > Pseudomonadati > Pseudomonadota > Gammaproteobacteria > Moraxellales > Moraxellaceae > Psychrobacter > Psychrobacter sp. Ps1. Next base: position 100,945 of record NZ_JADQAN010000011.1, read on the forward strand.
GTGGTTCACCATAGCGCGTCACGATATTTTGCCAAAGTCTATCTATTTGCTTTGGCGAAATATCGCTAGTCATAGTTGATAAATGTTGTGCAAAGCACTTGCCAAGCTCATCATGCTTATTTGAGACAGTTTTCATATGTCATTTTTTCACTATGACCATGGTAAAAATGGTTTGATTATTCTTTGTTAGCCACTGCATCTTTGAATGCTTTGTTGAATACATCACCAAGCAAACTAACATCATCGACACGCGCATAGTTCAGACGGGTGACAAAGGCAATATGGCGATGCGGCCCGTCTTCAGCTAATGGTATGGCGACAGCATTTTGGTTTTGTAGGTGTAGCTGATCGAGCGCCATTTCAGGTACTAGCGTTGTGCCCATATTGGCAAGTGCCATTTGAATCAAAGTGTTTAAACTGGCATCTGAGAAGCTTGATTTCATTTGTGCACGGTCAAAATGACAGACAGATAGCGTCTGGTCAGTTAGGCAGTGTCCTTCACCAAGTAGCATGAGGTTGGCAGTTGCCAGTTCGTCAGCATTGATGGTCTCAAGCTTGGCATGTATGTCATCTTTTGGAAATACAGCAAAGAAGTCTTCACTCCAAAACTCAAAACTGTGTAGCCCATCTACCGCATAAGGTAGCGCAATAATAGCGGTGTCGATATGACCGTAGCGTACCTGTTCAAGCAAACGCTCTGTCTGTTGTTCGACAATGGTCATGCGGAACTCTGGATACTGAGCACGTAGCGCAGGCAGTACTTTTGGCAGCAAATAAGGCGCAATTGTTGGAATAATACCGACAGTCATAGGATATGCAAGCGGCGTCTGATGGCTATGGGCACGTGTGGTCAAATCGCTGACTTCAGAAAACACTCGCTGCGCACGCGTGAGGATGTCTTGACCGATAGGGGTAATTAATACCTGTTTATTATTACGCTCAAAAATCTGAGTATCTAGTTGTTTTTCTAATTCTGCGATACCCAAACTCAGTGCAGACTGCGAGATATTGCAATCTTCAGCAGCACGTTTAAAATGACGATGTTTGGCGACGGCTAGGGCAAACTCAAGTTGTCGTAAAGTAATCATAAAACCTCTCTATTAGTGGGTTTTTAATGGAATTTATTATGTTTGGTCAACCTTTACAAGGTAGCAAATTACCAATTAAGCACCAATGATAAAATGTAGAGATAATAGTTTAACAAGTTTAATAAAACAAAACATCACATTAAAAACTTTTAACTGGATTAACCATAGAATTCGCGTATAGTTTGTCAGGTAGCCCAGAGAGCTAGAGGGCTAATTGAAAAAACCACATAATTAATTTCCAATTTACTTAACTATAGAGGAGCCAACCATGGCGTCTATCATCAATCAAGAAATCCCAGAATTTTCAGCAGATGCATACGTAAACGGTGAGTTCAAAACCATCACTTCAGAAGACGTAAAAGGCAACTGGGCGATTTTCCTATTTTACCCAGCCGATTTCACGTTTGTTTGCCCAACTGAGCTAGAAGACATGGCCGCTCATTACGACGAGCTAAAAGGCCTTGGTGTTGAAGTATACTCAGTATCTACTGACACTCATTTCACGCATAAAGCATGGCATGATTCTTCAGAAGCTATCGGTAAAGTACAATACCCAATGATCGGCGATCCTACTGGTAAAATCACTCGTGGCTTTAACGTCATGATTGAAGAAGCAGGTTTGGCTGAGCGCGGTACGTTCTTAGTAGATCCTGATGGCTTGATCCAAGTCGCTGAAATCCATGCTGGCGGTATCGGCCGTAGTGCAAAAGACATGCTACGTAAAGTGAAAGCAGCACAGTATGTTCGTGAAAACGACGGCGAAGTTTGCCCAGCAGCTTGGGAACAAGGCGGCGAAACATTGAAGCCAAGTCTTGACCTAGTTGGTAAAATCTAAGTAGATATTTCATACTTAGATAAAAGTAGCGCTGTATCCTAAACATCTGATTTAAGTCAGTGCTACAAATAAAGACCCCATTAACATAAGTTGATGGGGTCTTTTTACGTCTTAAGCATAGATATTGTTAGTATTATTTTTCAGCATATCTCTAAGTATAGACGCAATATTAAGCGCGAGACTGTGCTTTATTTTTATCAATGGTTTTATAAATCTCGTCTTTAAGCTGTAGCTTTCGTCGTTTCATCTGTTCGATTTCTTCGTCGCGACTGGCATGCTTGACCACATCGTTTTCAAGCTTATTGATTTGCCTATCTAGAGTTGTATGCTCGTCAAAGATACTCGCAAAATGCGTGTCCTTTTGCTTGAGCTCATCGATAATATCACTGTGATCTTGCCATGTGTCTGTCATTGTCATGTTGTCATCCTTGTTATTTAGTGCAAGCTTAGAATAAGCGTAAGCACGTTATGGTTAAGACGCTTATGATGGTGAGACTTTGTTTGGAAGGGGTGAACGTTTAATGGTAATAAAGATAGTTACTTCACGATATTGATAATGCATATTGCTATCAATACCATTCGATTGTAGCGAAAAAATAGACCATGTACCATCACTATCATTTGTTTGTGTATTTATATTTAATTATTTAAGTCAATAAACGATTGGTTTTATAAAACATAAAGTTTGAGTTTCTCAGCTTGCCGAAACTCGCTAAACGCTTGATAATAGACACATCAAAGGGCAAGAGTCCACTATATATAACCTTTTATACAAAATTATCAACACCAACTATTTCATATTTAGACGCGTAGCATGACAGCTGCCGTTACATATTCAGTCATAATGAGGAACAAACATGATAGATCAAAATTTATTAGATGCCGTTAAGAGCTATAGCGAAAACATGACACGTCCAATTACTTTTGTATTGGGTAATGGTACGCATGCAAAACGTGCAGAATTGGTAGATTTTTTGACCAAGATTGCTGGAACGACAGATAAAATTAACTTCGATGCAGAAGCAACTGACGATAGTTTGCCTAGTGCGATTAGTTTTAAAGTAGTCAGTCACATTGATGGCGAATCAAACGACACTGGTATCGTATTCAGCGGTATCCCAGGTGGTCATGAGTTTACGTCATTGATTTTGGCGATTCTGCAAGCGGGTGGTCATACGCTAAAGTTGGATGAAGGTATCCAAAAGCTAGTTAAGCGCTTTAATAAGCCATTACAGTTCCAGACCTACGTGTCATTGTCATGCCATAGCTGCCCAGAAGTGGTCCAAGCATTGAACCAATTCGCGCTACTAAACGATGGTATCAGCAATGAAATGATCGATGGTGCATTGTTCCAAGAGCAAGTAGAGGCGAATAAAATTCAAGGTGTACCAGCTGTATTTTTGAATGGTAAGCCATTTGCTAATGGTCTAATCGACACTGCTAAATTGATTGGAAAATTGCAAGAGCAGTTCCCTGATTTACTGTCAGAAGTAGAAGACGATGCTGAGCAATTAGAGCAGCAAGACGTCACTATCATCGGTGCTGGCCCTGCAGGTGTGGCTGCAGCCATTTATACAGCGCGTAAAGGCTTAAAAGTCACGATGGTCGCTGATCGTATCGGTGGACAGGTAAAAGACACGCAAGACATTGAGAACTTGATTTCAGTGCCGCTAACCAATGGTACAGATTTATCGGCCAACTTTGTTAAGCACTTGGCCGAATATAATATCACGCTAAAAGAGCATGTGAGCGTTAAAGAAATCGGTGAGACTGAAGAAGAGAACTACAGTATTCACCTAAATACTGGTGAGACTTTTAATACTCGTAGTATTATCTTAGCAACAGGTGCTCAGTGGAGAAAGCTTGGTGTACCAGGTGAAGAAGAAAATATCGGTAAAGGTGTGGCTTTCTGTGCGCATTGTGATGGCCCATTCTTTAAAGGTAAAGACATCTCAGTGATCGGCGGTGGTAACTCGGGCGTTGAGGCAGCACTAGATTTGGCAGGTATCGTCAATCACGTTACTGTACTCGAGTTCGCTGACGAGTTGAAAGCTGACCAAGTACTGATTAATAAAGCTAAAGAGAAGACCAACATTGAGTTCATTACCGGTGCAGCAACGCAAGAGATCAAAGCGACTGATGGTAAAGTATCGTCTATCGTCTACCAAGATCGCAGCACAGGTGAGACTCATGAGCGTGATTTATCAGGGGTGTTTGTACAGATTGGTTTAGTACCAAACACTGGATTCATCAAAGGCTTCGTTGATCTAAACCGCTTTGGTGAGATCGAAATCGATGAGCGCTGCCGTACAGATCGTAAAGGTATCTTTGCTTGTGGTGACGTAACCACCGTACCATTTAAGCAGATTAACATTGCGATGGGTGAAGGTAGTAAAGCAGCATTGTCAGCCTTTGAATACCTAGTCATGCAGTAAGCTGTTCAGTTTAGTTTCAGTACAAAAGGCCACCTCGGTTGAGGTGGTTTTTTTGTGCTATCGCATAAATACGTCTATATAAAAAAATCCTGATAATTAGAAAATGGACTCTTAAGTAAACAAATAACGCGATTTCATTCAGAAAATATCAGTATTTACGTTACAAATTCGACATTTGCATTACAAACTCGTGTTGTTGATGCAATAATGTATGCAATAAAACCTATCATAGCGTCATGAACTATAAGGAAAATAGGCATGGAATACATTGAAGCTTTTTTCGCCCTAATCGGGGATCTAACGTGGGGCTGGGCGCTCGTGCCTATGCTAATTATCTTTGGTTTACTATTCACCATCGTAGGTAGGTTTGCCCAGTTTAGATATTTTAAACGTATGTTCCGTGTGTTCAAAACGGATGAAGTAGGAGACGACGGAATTTCTGCCCGTCAGGCGTTGCTCGTTTCTATCGGTGGACGTGTAGGCGGCGGTAACATTGCTGGTGTTGCGGTTGCAATCTCTTTAGGGGGGCCGGGAGCGGTATTCTGGATGTGGGTTGTGGCCTTAATTGGCATGATGACCAGCATTGTCGAATGTAGCTTAGCCCAGCTTTACAAGCGTAGAGACAATGATGGTAACTTTCGCGGTGGCCCTGCGACCTATATTCTACATGGGTTAGGTAAAGACTATCGCTGGCTTGCTGTTATTTATGCGATCTCGCTACTACTGTCTTTTTCTATCGGGTTTGTGGCGTTCCAAGGCAACACGGTAGCAGGCTCAGCGCTTGAAAGCTTTGGGATTGATCGCTGGATAACGGGTGTGGTATTGGTCATTGCGGGTGGATTTATTGTCTTTGGCGGTATTCAGCGCATTGCAAAAGTAGCCGACGTTGTCATTCCTGTTATGGCATTAATCTATATCAGTATGGCACTTATTATTATTGCGTTTAACTTTACAGAACTGCCTGCACTGATGGTAATGATTGTCAAAAATGCTTTTGGCATTGAGTCTGTCGTGGGCGGTGGTATTGGTGTGGCGATTGAGCAAGGCATGAAGCGTGGTTTATTCTCTAATGAGGCAGGTTTGGGTTCTGCGCCTAATATTGCCGCCACCGCTTACGCCACTCATCCTGTTAGTCAAGGTATCTCGCAGTCCCTGTCTGTGTTTATTGATACGATAATCGTATGTAGTGCCACCGCATTTATGATTTTACTGAGCGGCGTGTATCAACCAGGTGCTGAAGTCGATGGTATTGTATTGGCACAGCAGGCGCTAACGACCCAGCTTGGGGATTGGGCGCAGTATATTCTCACCATATCGATATTGTTATTTGCCCTAAGCTCTATCATGTATAACTATTATATGGGTGAAAATGCCATTAATTTCTTGATCAAAAAGAATATCAAAATGGCGACTCTGATTTTGCGAATTGTTGTGATTGCGGTATTATTCTTGGGCGCAGTGGCTCCTGCAGCAACCGCAGTGTTCTTCTTTGCTGATCCGTTGATGGGCGTGCTAGCGCTAGCAAACTTATTGGCCTTGATAATGTTATTTCCGCGAGCTAAGCGTCTACTTGACGACTTTGCAAGTCAGTTAAGATCAGGGGTTAAAGAGCCGTTGTTCGATGCGCAAGAGTATGAAAAACTGGATCTCGATTTGAGCGCATGGGGTAAAAAAGCAGTGAAAGAAGCGTTAGACCAAAAACAGTAGTACCTGTAGGCTTTATTTCTCATGAAAGAAAAAACCACTTTAACTGAGTTGAAGTGGTTTTTTTATGCAAGATATTATTTATGCCTAAAATGAATGGTTATTCGCCAATACGCCAGCTATCGACATGATCTCGCCTGCTTCGTCTTCTTCAATAATTCGAGTTTCTGTCAGTGCTGATTGTTGCCACGCCTGTATGTGTGGATGATTTAGCATAGTTTGGCAATACTGCTTGGTCATTGGCTGCAAAGCAATATTGGACGCATCAGCATAAGTCTGTAATCGCAGCACCACTGGAGCAAAAAACACATCGGCTGCTGTGAAATCTCCGAATAAGAAACTGTCTGCTGAGCGACCTTTTAAACAATCGGCGAAGATGTTTTCGATACGAGCGATATCCGCTAAGCAAGCACTACTTGGCTGTATCTTAGCCTTTGCTCGTATATTCATCGGCATCTCATTACGAATGCCTGTCAATCCCGAATGCATCTCAGCTACGATGCTTTGGCAATAGGCACTATTTATTCTACTTTGATTGTTATTACGTTTTTCAGCGTTAGATTTATCAATACCTGTCCAAATATCAATATCCGTAAAGTACTCATTAACATGCATCGCAATCGCTAAGGTGTCCCAAACGGTTACTTTATTATCTTTTTCACCATAGACTAAAATAGGTACTTTACCTGTTGGTGAATGCGCTTCAAGCGTTGGACGTGCTGATGGATGAAACAACTCAATAAGCTGCTCATCAAAATCAACATTGAACGCTTTGAGCAATAGCCACGCTCGTAGCGACCAAGAGGAGTAGTTTTTATTCCCAATAATTAATAGCGGTTTTTGCATCATAGAGTCCTATTAAGCGATAACAGTAGCATTTTATTATGTACTCAATATTGAGTATTGACCAGTCTATAACCCGAGCCATATTTCTATCATGTAAATCCTATTCCGAAAAAAACGCCCATCCAATGTTTGGAAGGGCGCTTATTTAGACGGGCGCTTTTTGTTTCTCGTACTTACTACAATCAGTTCTTGTTTTTGATTAGGAAAATAACGGGCAGCGCAACGACATACATCAGCACACCATACAAAGCAGCAGGCAGCGCGATGACGGGTAGTGTGCTCACGCCCATGATGATAGGGGCTAAGGTGATAGCCGTCGTACTATTTTGAATACTGGTTTCTATCGAGATGGTTTTGGTATCAAACCAGCTAAGCTTTAGGACTCTAGAGATTGAGATGCTAATAGCAAATAAAATAGCAATGATAAAGATAAGCTCTAAACCAATTTGAGTGAACTGTGTTTGTAGTAGTTGCCAGTTAGAGGCAATAGCAGCGAAGACAATTAGTACAAAAAATACGCTGGCCAAGCCGTTTAGAAGGCTGCTACGACGTACCATAAAGTCCGTAAATTTGTGGCGAGCAAGCATACCAAGAGATACGGGCAATGTGGTCAATAAGAACATGACTAGGCCAATCTTTATCGCGCTAATAGAGTTTGCCTGATCTTTCATAAAGTGATCAAAAGCCAGGGTGATTAAAATGGGCAATGTAATGACCGATAGTATGCTGACCACACCAGTCAACGCGATAGAGAGTGCGACATTTCCTTTGGCATAGTAGGTCAGCATGTTGCTAGTGACGCCGCCGGGGCAAAAGCTAATCAGCATAATCCCAAAAGCAATCGCTGGTGGCGGTGCCGTCACTAACACGACTGCGAGCGCAACCAACGGTACCAACACAACTTGATTGATTAAGCCGACAAAGAACGCTTTTGGATATTTTGCAATGACCTTAAAATCACTAAGTTTTAGCCCTGCTCCTAGAGTGAACATAATGTAGGCAAGGGCTAGTGGCAGTAATGCTAGCGCGGTATTATTCATCAAACATTCCTTGTAAAACTAAAATGCCATATCAAGATGGCGTTTTGAAAGTAAATAGCAGCGGGGCAACTTTGTCACCATACAGCTGCTCACATTCCATGTGTTTTGGTATTTAATCGTCTAGCTATTGAGGTGTCTCAACCACTAAGCTAGCTCAAGCATATCAAATGATAATAGCGGTATTACGCTCGTATAGTAACCCACTTGTCGTGACTATTAAGGTTGGTCGAGGTTGTTGGAAGCTATCGGGAAGTGATTAGGCAATGATTGGGCAGTGATTGGCTAATGACGCTTTGAGCATAATGATAAGCGCAATAAAAAGCCCACGAAATTCTGTGGGCTAAATACTCTAACTTTCTAGTCTATTTATGCTGCACTAGTCGTCTAGTAAATCCATTTGCTTGGCTGCTTCATAGATACCGTTTGAGCGGTTACCCGTGCGGCAAAAAATCAGCATTGGCTGCTCAGCTTGATTAAAGAAATCTGCAAACGTTTCGACATGAGTTTGATTCAGCTCATTACCTGCAAAAGAAATCTCTTTATAAGCAAGACCAGCTTCTTTGGCTGCTGCTTCGATTTCGGCACTGGTTGGCTGATTTGGCTCTTCACCATCAGGACGGTTATTGATAATGGTTTTAAAACCATTTTCGGCAATCATAGGCACTTGGTCAGGCGTGATTTGTCCGGTAAAGCTAACTTCATGGCTCATAAGAGCTCCTTTTTTTATTGGTGTTGTTGGGTTTATAAAACGTGTTAGTTCGAGCTATGGTTGTTATAACAGACCTTGCATCAATGCGCTTTGGTAAAGTAGCTTGGCGCGTGCCCCAGTACCGCAAAACATTAATATAGGCTTGGGCATTGAGTGATAGAAATCGGCAAACTGCTCAACCGTCAGCATACTTAGGCGTTCATCATCAAACGGCAGATGCTGATAAGCTAGGTTCGCCTGTTCGGTAGCAGTCGCCAAATCACAGCTATTAGGCTGTGTTTCAATCTCGGCATCTGGGCGAATATTAAGCACTGAGCGATAACCAAGTTCAGCAATTTTAACGCACTGGCTTGGATATATTTGCTTATAAATCGTTAAATCATCGGTCATAAAATAGGTTCAGTTATATTTGTTAAAGTATATTTATTATTGAGGGTTGGGCTAAGAATATCAAAGGACTATAAATCAGCATTTTTTAGACCGATTTCTAGGTTAATTGATTCCTTATTTAGTGCGTCTAGCATAACACAGGCGCTATCATAGCGATATTGTGTTGTAGGCGACAATAGTAATTGAGGTTAAGTGAAATTAATGTAGCAGCAACTTTGTTGTGGTCAAACTATAGATTACTTTAACGCATCGACAGCATCTAAAGTACTTAGATAGACTTGTCCTGATAGCTCGCTAATCAATGGGGTGTGACCGATGATGTCCATCACAGGACCTTTGATAAAGCTAAAATGTAGGCGCTTATTCTGTAATGCTAACTCGTGGTTTAGGGTGCAAAGCATTTCTTGAGCGGTCAGATCTATGTGATTGACGGCGGCCATAATCAATATAATTTCATTGGCATCGGGATATTGCTGCATGGCATTGAGGATGCGTCGATGTACAGATTCACTATTACCAAAGAACAGACTCTCATCGATACGCAACATCAATAAGTTGTCAAAAATTACGACGTCATGGCGATTGATATTACGAAAATGTCCTGTACCGCCCAATTGCCCAACGACAGCCACGTGTGGCTTACTTGACTGCCAGATGAGACTGGCAAATGACACCATGAGACCAATGACCAGCCCCGTGTTTAGACCAAATATAAGCACACCGACGAACGCGGCCAAAAAGCTAGCACCATCTAAGCGATCACGCTGCCATGCAGATTTCAACGTCGCAATATCTATCAGGCCAATGATAGAGGCCATGATAGTTGCGCCCAGTAGTGCATAGGGTAGCGGGGCTAACGCATTGCTAAAGGCTATAAGCGCGGCAATCATTACCAGTACGGTAACGAGACTGGCAAGCGGTGTCTTCGCGCCTGAGTCGGCATTGATAGCCGTACGTGAAAAGCCACCCGCAACCGCGAAACTTTGGAACAGTCCACCAGACAGGTTGGCCAGACCCAGTCCAGTCAGTTCACGATTGGCATCAAAACTCTCACCACGCAAGCGAGCATAGGTACTGGCAACTGAACTGCTCGACACAAATACGATCAGTGCCATCAACCCTGCTGTCGGCAAGAGCTTCAGCGCTTCTTGTAGATCAGAGATATGCGGTAACGTAAAGCTCGGCAGCCCTTGTGGAATACGACCGATGGTCGCGACACCATATGTGCTCCAATGCAGTGCCATACTAAGTACAATAGCGACACCAAGTAAAATAAGCGGAAATAAGCGCTCTGCCCATTTGGCATATGACGATGATAGCCACGTCTGCCATATCCACTCACTTGCATAGCGATTGGCAACCAATAGCGCAAATGCGGTAATACCGATAGCTAAGGTTAATGGATGCAGCTGGCTGGCATAGCGTTGCATGGTAGATAGATACCCAATCAAACTATTGCCAGTGACCGGAATGTCTGTCAGATATTTGAGCTGACTGACAAATATAAGGACCGCTGCACCGCTTACAAACCCTGCGGACACGCCGCGACTGATAAACTGCATTATCCAGCCAAGTTTTAACCGTCCTGCAATCCACAGCAGTGCACCTACCATCAGTGCCAATAGGCTGGCCATCAGTGCATATTGTTCAGTGCCTTGCTCGGCATAAGGCAGTAAGCCACTGGCGGTCATGATGGCGGTAATGGCAACAGGTCCTACGGCTTGCACGTTGCTAGAGCCGAGCCACGCATAAACGAGGACAGGTACGATCGCTGCATATAGGCCATAGACAGGCGGCAGTCCTGCCAATACGGCGTAACCTAGGCTCTGCGGTATGACCAACACGCCCACCACTATGCCTGCGACGAGATCAGTCGGCAACGCTGAGAGCTGGTATTGACGCAGCCAAGCTGGAATCAGACGAGCGACGATAGAGGACATATCAATCACCACAGTAGATAGTATAAATAATTAGGCGAGGGCAGCGTTATTCTGCTTTAGCACAAAAACGTTGATACAGTAGATCGAGTACAGCTAGGGCATCCTCGCTTGCGATACTATAGTAAATTTGCTTACCTTCGCGGCGTGTGGCGACCAGCTCGTCTTTACGCAATATACCCAATTGCTGCGATAAGCTCGGCTGCCCAACCCCGACCAAGTCTTCCAGCTCACCGACGCAATATTCACCTTGGGTCAATTGACAGAGAAGAAGTAGGCGATCGGGGTGCGATAACGATTTTAGTAGTTGGCTGGCTTGTAGCGATGCTTGCTGCATTTGCTTGGCAAGATCGGCAGGTACTAAATCTGCAGTATCAGATGACCCATCGTCAGTGGTACTGCGAGTAGGTGTACCTTCGGCTGAAATAGAAGTAGTCAGAACAAATTCCTTACATTAGAGGGTAACAAATACCATGATTTTTTGAGCAATATATAGTTGATTATCAATGATATCACGCCACATAGCAAGTTATCATTAATTACATTATATAAATTGATAAATTGTATGGTGGTTGTTATATTGGTGGCATCAGATAAGTCGTAGGAACGCATTATATACGACTGAATATCATACTTAAGGGTTAATTAAAGATAAAAATCCCTATGACCAAAATATGTATAAATAACTTACGTATAAATAATCAAAGAGGCCGCCATGCAAGTTCATTCTTTTTTAGATAGCGATACAGAAACCTATACCCACGTACTTGCTGATACCGAGCAAAGATTATGCGCCATTGTCGATCCTGTATTGAACTTCGATGCTAAGTCAGGCAGAACCAATACCAGCAGTGTCGATGAAGTGATTGAGTTTGTACGTGAGCAGGATTGGACGCTCAAGTACATTATCGAGACCCATGCGCATGCAGATCATTTATCAGCGGCCATCCATGTAAAAGAAAGCCTTGGCGGACAACTAGTCATCGGTCAGCATATCACCGAAGTACAAAAAATCTTTAAGCAAATTTTTAACTTTGACACGAGTTTCCGCACTGATGCCAGCCAGTTTGATATTTTGACAGACGAAGGCGAGACCTTAGAGCTTGGCAACATTACTATCACTGCGATGTATGTACCCGGACATACGCGTGCCGATATGGCCTATCTAGCCGCTGATGATGAAAAAACAGTGGTATTCGTTGGAGATACATTGTTCGCACCTGATGTCGGTACAGCGCGCTGCGATTTTCCTGGCGGCGATGCCAAAACGCTTTATCAGTCTATTCAAAAGCTGCTAGCACTTCCTGAAGATACGGTCATGTATCTGTGTCATGATTATCCAAGCAAAGGCCGTCAGCATTGCCCAACGACGACAGTAGCCGCCCAAAAACTAGAAAATATCCACGTCAAGGACAGTATAAATGAAGCAGAGTTTGTGCAGATGCGTGAGCGCCGCGATGCGACTCTAGATATGCCTCGCCTTATCATTCCTGCTGTACAAATCAATATCGATGCAGGAAATTTCCCCGAGCCAGAAGATAATGGTACGCGCTATCTAAAAGTTCCGATCAATGTCCTCGGTGGATAAGTTAAACAGTTTAATAACTGAAAATCATTACCCGATGCAGCTCTACGTAAGTATCGTATGATTGATATCTATAAGAATGCTAACCTGTAGACTGTCGATTTTTAGATGCTATGTATGACCACCTGCAAGCGCTAAGTGCGGCAATAACTGGAGAGAGCAATGAACCCTTACGAGCGCTATGTGTTGCCAAAGATGATAGATATTGCCTGTAGTACAGGTAATGTGATGAAAGCGCGCTCTAAAATTGTTCCGCAAGCGCTCGGTAAGGTGTTGGAGATTGGCATTGGCAGCGGTTTGAATTTGCAGTTTTATGATGCTAATAAAGTCTCTTCTATTATCGGTGTGGATCCAGCGGCTCAAATGCAGTCGCTGGCTCGTGAGCGTGCAGCTAACATTGGCATTCCGGTTGAAGTGATAGCTGTCGATGTACAAGGTATCCATGCTGATACAGATCAGTTTGATACGATTGTAATGACTTTTACCTTGTGCAGTATTGATGACCCAGTAGCGGCGCTTCGAGAAATGGCACGTGTGTTAAAACCTAGCGGTCGATTATTATTTTGTGAGCATGGCGTAGCGCCAGATTCCTCTGTTGAGCGTTGGCAGCATCGATTGACGCCTTTTTGGAAGCCTATAGCAGGTGGGTGTCATTTAGATCGCGATATTCCGGCGCTTATCAGAGAAGGTGGATTTGCTATTGATGAATTGAGCGAAGCGTATTTGCCCGGCCCAAGACCAATGAGCTATGTGTATAGCGGTGTGGCACAGTAAATCGTATAAAGGATAAGCCCAATTAACTATGCTAAAATTATTCATGTAATCAATCAACGTAACTAGCTTTTATATAAAATGGTTCATGAACAGTATTTAAGACAATAAAATAATTAGAATAGGAATTAAATAATGAGTGAGCAAAGTTTTCATCTAGTATGCCCACATTGCCAAGCAACCAACCGTGTACCTGCTGCACGATTAAGCGCTGCGCCAAAATGCGGTAAATGTGGTCAGCCATTATTGACTGCTAGTCCGCATGAGCTAAATGCGCAAACAGCCAATAAGGTTATCCAAAAAAATGATGTGCTGACTATCGTGGATTTTTGGGCGAGCTGGTGTCAGCCTTGCATCATGATGGCGCCAGAGTTCAAGAGCGCTGCTAGCCAATTACCGCAGGTGGTCTTTGCAAAGGTACAAACGGATAAATACGAGCAGGCAGCCGCTCCTTATAATATTCGCAGCTTGCCAACGATGGTTGCTTTTAGAAATGGTAAAGAAGTCGCGCGACAATCAGGCGCGCTACCAAGTCATCAAATCATTCAGTGGGTGCAAAGCTTACAGTCGTAGTACTAGTTATATAAGACTGCTTATCATCCAAGCTATTTATCCAAATACTTATGTTTTCTTATAAAAAACCGTAGCAATAAAAAAGCCAATATGCGCTCTGCATATTGGCTTTTTGCTATTTCATGTACTATTTTACGGTGTCAGGCACTATCTTAGTCGTGCAGATAGCTTTGCACTTGCTTAACCTTACTCACCATAAATCTTGATGCCATTGGCAAAGCTACAACGCTGAATGCGCGCCGACTGGACAATTGCATCACGCTCACCATAGAGACGCGATAATTTTGCATCGCGTGCTTTGGTATTGTTGCTCTTGCCTAGACCAAAGCTGATATTCGGCGAGATACCCCAGCGTCCGGCAGAGACACCAACACCGACGCCTGATGCCGATAGGGTAGATTGCTCATTGCGAGCCGCTTCGACATAGCGGTTGACGCGAGTGTACTCTTGGCCAAGTGCTTGGCAATTATAATTTTGATAAGTACTTGGCGGTACATATTGCGGGGTGATGTTACCAGTAGAGGCACAGCCTGAGAGCGCAAAAATGCCAGCTAGTAGTGTCGCTGTCGTAAACGTTTTCATAATGGCTCCAGTAGGCTAAGTGATTGTATTTATATCTATTTAAGATAGCAAAAATAGCAGGATTAAGATATTGAAAATCCATCGATGATGAAAAATTTTCGCATTATGTCATCGACACATCGACAGCTTTCTAAAACGGTTGCTTATTAAAACAGAAAGTCGCTTATTAAAATAAGTTTGCTGGTTTGGCAAAGGCAAGTATTACGATCCCGATATAAGCAACGGCAGCAATAAGGATACCTGTTTTTCTTTGCACAGGTGTCGCATCAACCTTAAACGCTTTAATACTTGAGCTAATAGCAGCGATCAGTAAGATAATTTTGGCAAACACCCACTGTACAGGAGCGTTGGCACCCATCAATTGCATTAGCATCATCGCACCTGACAGGATAAGCAGGGCATAGATAATATGCGTGGCTATTTTGACCACACGTGGTGCGCGGCGGTCTGCGCTGAGTACTAAGTAACTTTGATATAAAAATAGCACAACAGTCAGCGCTGCCATCAGCATATGTAGATGTTTCATTGAATATTGCTCCCTCTAAAACTGCATTATATAGGCTAATTTAGAATAGTTAGTTGCGATGCAAACATAATCGGCTATTTGTTTTGACCGGCACATAATGGACTCGCAGGGCTTTGGCCTTGCCATTCTGTCGGAGTATAGGCATGGATAGCGAGAGCATGTACTTGGCCGCCTTGTGAAGTAAGCAAAGGCGTGACTAGGCCATATATCAGCTGATGACGCCCGACCAGTCGTTTGCCTTCAAATGCATCGCTAACGATAGTGAGCTTAAAGTGGCTTTCTTTACCTTCAAAATAACCGGCATGCGACATCGATTCATTGATCAGTTCGATGTGCTGCGGCGCAAGTGCCTGTAATTCGGAATGAAGTGCGTCGGCAGTAGGTGTGATACTCATAACAATCCTTCAATGTATTTTGTGCAATTTGATTGGGCAATCTGCAAATAATATTTATCGGCATTATAACAGACACGGTAAGTGGTATAGAGTGCGATTGCCAAATCGCCTAATTGCAAACACTGCTGATTACAATGCTTATCAACTACAGTGCTTATCAACTACAATGCTTGTCAATTATAAAACCTGCAGTGTCCTAGCTATAACTAAAAAAGCAAAGCACAACGCTTTGGCTGTACTTTGCTTCTATGATATTTGAACAGGCACTGCTAAAACCTAAAAGTCGCTAATTAGCTACTTATTAGCGACGCGACTGTTGATATAGAGGCGTAACTTTTGGCATCAATGACTGTAACTCTGCGATACGGCTACTGCTTGTTGGGTGAGTGCTGAGGAATTGTGGTGGCTCACCTTGGCTTGCTTTTTGCATTTTTTGCCACAGGGTAACAGCCGCCTGAGGGTTATAACCTGCACGTGCCATCAGCTCAAGACCGATCTGATCGGCTTCGCTTTCTTGAGTGCGACTGTGGGGTAGGCTCAAGCCTAAATTACCTGCGGTACCTGCTAGCTCAGCCTGTCCTTGTGATAAGCCAAATATACTAGCAGCCAGACCGATACCAGTTTGGGTTGCGTACTCGCGTGATAGACGCTCGCGTGAATGCTCACGTAGTGCATGAGAGATTTCATGACCCATGATGGCAGCAATCTCATCATCAGTAAGGTTCAAACGGTCGATGATGCCTGAATAAAACATAATCTTACCACCCGGCACCACAAATGCATTTAAATCGTTAGACTTGATAGTGTGTACTTCCCATTGCCACTTGGCAGCATCTGCGCGGTAGACGCCAACTTGACCAACTAAGCGATTCGCAATATTTTTCAAGCGGTTTAGCTGAGCGGTATTCGTATCTAGCACACCTTTTGATTTTGCGTCTTGTATTGTTTTAGCATAGCTTTGAGCAGATAGTGCCAATACTTGCTCACTAGACACTAATAGCAGCTGCTGACGATCAACACCAACTGCGCCAGAATTGGTAGTGCTGGTACAACCAGTTAAAGTCAGTGCTGACAATGAAGCGGCCATCACTGTCGTGGTTAATAACTTCTTCATAAAAATATCCTCTCTATAAGATGGAAAAACATAAAGTCAAACAAGTTAAAAAATAGTGCAGCAGATGTTGGAGTCGTGTTTATTAATCTTTTAGTAGTGCTCATTCATCTGCTTAAACAGTAAAAGTTTACCTTAACTGCCATTGGACATAAGTATAATAATGTTAACCACCTAAAACCAAGATAGGAAAAGTAACAATAAAGCGTATGATTGTAAGTGCGATATCTTTTTATTAGAGTGAAAATAGTGAGTTTTTCCTTTATCGATTGTCTTATGATCGTTATAAAGCTAAGGAAAGTGAATCCCAGAATTAAAGTTCTATAATTAATGTGAAATATTTTTCATTTAATTAAAATTAATTCCTGTTTTTAAATCAATTGCTTATGTTGATTTATCCGATAAAAAGGGCATTTAGCTAAAAATATTAGAAATAAATTCTAAAAAAGGTGTTGACACCCACAGAATATTTGCTAAAATAGCCAGCCTATCGAGACGTAGTAGTTGTTAACAACGCTACGGATTGATACTAAGCGGGAATAGCTCAGTGGTAGAGCATAACCTTGCCAAGGTTGGGGTCGAGAGTTCGAATCTCTTTTCCCGCTCCAA
>NZ_JADQAN010000012.1:0-108520 GCF_022129425.1 Psychrobacter sp. Ps1
TTATGATTATGTTTGATGACCGTATTAGTAAGCATTTAATCTAAATGGCAGTTACACAGAATCTGGGATGGTCTCGACTTATCACCTTTTAAATACATCTATCTTTATGGATTCGCGCTCGTGTTTTTTACGCCGTTAATGTTTGGAAATTATTTCTCGGATTTTGCGGGAATAACACCCTTCGCTCAATCCATGGAGCTAGCCTCGGGTAGAATAAGACTGTTGAATGACCTTACAGTCTTGTACTTCATAATGATTTTTATTGCTATAACAGCTGCTTATTTTTTAAAAGGATTGTCATTTGAGGTTGTCAGAGAATTCAAATTAGCTGCAAGAAATTCAGATAAGTTGAATCATGAAGTGGGAGAAAATCCCAAAAGATCTATCTTTATAACTGCATCGCTACTTATCGCTATCAACTTAGGCTGGGTTTGGTTTTTTGGTTTTACTTCAGCGGGTAACTCTAAAGTAATGAGAAGTTATTTAGAGGGAACTGAAACTTTCATCATCATGGCTATTTTTGTAGGATTCCTAGCGAATTTTTATTTATTAATTTATGCATTATTAATGATGGAAGGCAGGAAGCACGTCGTCTTTTAAGGAAAGCATTAGTCATAATAATTAAATTGCTTACCAAAATTAGTATGAGTATTCGGTCGTAGTAGACATATTTCTTGCTTTTTTAAACTATTGACTTACCTGTTTAAAAGTTTAGCTGTATTCATTAACACAGTTTTGCCAATTAATGATGCTAAATGCAAACTTTTACCGTGTAACTGCATTGGTTACAAGCGTGTATGGCAGCCGTAGTAAAGATTGCAAATCATGACTAGGCGCGTAATAAAAAAACTGGCACACTGTTGCCATTGCTGATGGTTACCAGCTTTAGCTTGGTAAAATCAGTATTTATAGAAAACAAAAATTTCAATAGAACATTTTATTTTAGCGACAACTTTAAAGCGATTATGCTTTTTTAGAGAGGATTTATGGTGAACTTATCTACGAAAAAATCAACCCAACAAAAAATGATGAGTGGTGCTTTAGCAGGTGTATTAATGACATCGCTAGGTATCTCAGCGCCAATGATGGCATTGACTCAAACGGCTACAGCAGCTCCTGCTGATAATCTAACAGCTGCTAAACGTCTGAACAAATTGCTGACCAATACCAAGAGTATGACAGCCAATTTTAGTCAAACGACTAAAGGCGCGAGTAGTGGTACGTTTAAAGGCTCTATGAGTGTACAACGTCCAAATAACTTCCGTTGGGAAACCAAGTCACCATCAGAGCAGTTGATCGTTGCTAATGGTAACTCTATGTGGGTTTATGACAAGGATTTAGAGCAAGCGACTAAGCAGAATGTCGACAGCCAAGTAGGTAATACGCCAGCTTTGCTACTGTCAGGTGATCCAAGCAAGATTGATCAAAACTTCAAAATCACTCAGCCATATGACAACAAAAACTACTATGTGCTCTATCCGAAGTCAGACAGCGCAAGTTTCAAAAGTCTTTCAATAAGCTTTAGTGGTGGCAAACCTGTCATGATGGTATTGAATGACACCTTGGGTCAAACAACTTCTATCAAGTTTAGCGGTATCAAAATGAATCCAAGTATTGGTAGCAGTCAGTTTAAATTTACACCGCCAAAGGGTGTTGATGTGATTAATCAGTAATTAACAGATATATTGCTAGGTTTTGATTATCAGTTCAAAATTAGCAACATAATAAAAAGGACAGATCCTATGAGG
This sequence comes from Psychrobacter sp. Ps1, assembly GCF_022129425.1. Classification (NCBI taxonomy): domain Bacteria; kingdom Pseudomonadati; phylum Pseudomonadota; class Gammaproteobacteria; order Moraxellales; family Moraxellaceae; genus Psychrobacter; species Psychrobacter sp. Ps1. The sequence continues at coordinate 1,749 of NZ_JADQAN010000012.1, forward strand.
TCTGTCCTTTTTTATGTGAGTAACTATAGTTTGTTCAGCAGAAAATTTAAGACATGGCTCGTATGGTTTCCATATCTGGCATAGGTGGTAATTCATCTAAATGGCTTAATCCAAAGGCATCTAAAAACTGCGCAGTAGTATGAAGCAATGCAGGACGGCCTAAAGTATCTTTAAAGCCTTTCTCCACAATCCAGCCTTTATCAAACAACTGGCGCAGTATATTGCTCGATAATGTTACTCCGCGCACATGCTCGATATCACTGCGTGTCACAGGTTGTTTATAAGCAATGACACTTAGGGTTTCAAGTAAAGCTTGGCTCAAACGTTCCTGACGCTGCGGAAAAATACGCTGAATTAGACTGCTATAGTCATCAGATATCTGTAAACGATAACCGCTGGCGGTCTCATGTAGCCTAAGCACACCTGTATCTAAGCGTTGTTGGAGTACTTCCAAAGTTTGCTTTAATTCTTTAGTAGATAATGACAAATGTTTTTTTAACGAGTGAGCTGTCAGCGGTGCCTCTGACGCATGCAACAGCACTTCGATACGTTTACTCATCTCTTCCAAAGAATCATGCTGCGCTTCAGCTGATGGTGATGTAGTCATAGCTGTTGATTCTTGGGTTTCGTCATGTTGCTTTGGGTCTTCAATATCTACCATCTAAAGTATGCTCTTATTTCAATATTGTGATTTTGATAGAGAATGGGCTAGGAGACAGTCTTAGAGCCTGCTAGGCAAGCCACTGTAACGTAAGTGCGGTAGGCTCACTATCCATATCAGACGGTTCGTCATTGAGAGCAGAGTTGACGATATCGCTATCTACCTCAGTATGGACAACACCAACCAACTGTCGCTTTATAAGCTCAAGTACGGCGACGAAACTTACGACCACGCCTATTTTACCTTGTGCTTTATCTAGTAGTTCATAAAAGGAGCGCGCCCCATCTGTACTTAATTGCCTGCTAATACTGGCAATACGATCGGCAAGGGGTACTGCATCAACTTTGATTGTATGCATTTGATAGTCAGGCTGTAGTTGCATTTTAAATAAGCTATCAATCAGCAAGTTAGGTGAGTAGCTTGGCAGTTCCGCATTCATAACATCTTGACCAGGCATACTAACCATTGCCAAAAACACATCGCGCTCTAGACGTACTAGATTGTCTAAGCGCTGACTGACCACTTTGATTTGCGCGTATTCTTCGAGGCGTTCGATCAGTTCTGCTTTTGGGTCACGCTCATCGGTTGGGGTGTCAGGGGCGGGTAATAGTAGTTCGGTTTTGATAGCGATGAGCGTTGATGCCATTAGCAGATAATCACCCGCTAATTCAAAGTGCTCGGTATCCAATTCACCGATATAAGCTAAATATTGCTCAGTGATGGGCAGAATGGGCATCTGGGTCAAATCGACGTTGTTCTTTTTGACCAAATACAATAGAAAATCCAATGGACCAGCGAATTGCTCTAACCAAATAGCAAAGGCTTGCGGTGGTACATATAGATCTTCTGGCAAATGCTGCACAGGCGTTTGATAGATACGTAGCGACATATCATGGTTGACTGATTCATCAGGCTCATTCTGATTGTCCATAGGCTCAGAGATTGAATCAGCCATAGCAGATAAGGCGGCTTTAGACAAAGCCGCCTGCTTGGTGTTTGGTTCAGTTTGCACGTTTAGCACCCGCTTTGATAATAAATTGCGCCAGTAAAACGACTATTCCAGCAACGATTATTTAAGCTTAGCAAGCGGACGGATACCGATAGCACGGCGAGCTTTGTCTAGTTGCTTACGACTATGGCGACGGGCTTTATCCGCACCCATCTGCAAGATTTCTTCTAGCTCTTTTGGATTGGCCATCAGATCTTCATAACGTGCACGGAATGGCGCGATTTCGTCATTAATCTTATCAAACAGAGCTTGCTTAGCGTCACCCCAGCCAATACCAGCGGCATAACGCGCACGCATATCAGCAATCTCTTCAGGGGTCGCAAATGCTTTATAAATCTCAAAGATAGCTGAGTCATCAGGATCTTTTGGATCATCAGGTAGCTGTGAGTTAGTCACAATTTTCATGATGGCTTTATGCATTTGTTTTTCAGGACTGACCTGTGGATTTGGCTCACCGAATAGGGGAATCGTATTGCTATAGCTCTTACTCATCTTGCGGCCATCAAGCCCAGTAAGCAGCGGTATATCGTTATCAACGACTGCGGACGGTAGCGTGAAAAGCGACTTATAACGATGATTAAAAGTACCTGCGATATCACGCGCCATCTCGATATGCTGTACTTGGTCACGACCAACAGGTACATGGGTCGCATTAAACATCAAGATATCAGCCGCCATTAGCACTGGATAACCAAACAACCCCATGGTGACACCTTGATCAGGATCGACATCGGCTTTTTCTGTATTGATATCAACGGCTGCTTTATAGGCGTGGGCGCGGTTCATCAAACCTTTGGCACATGAGCAGTTCAAAATCCAAGCAAGCTCTGGAATTTCAGGTACGTCTGACTGACGGTAGAATGTCACACGCTCTGGGTCTAGACCACAAGCAATCCACGTGGCTGCAATGGCTCTCGTCGATTCATGAATGATAGCAGGGTCATAACAACCGATAATGCCATGGTAGTCTGCCAAAAAGAAAAACGCTTCATGATCACTATTTTGAATAGACTCAATCGCTGGACGAATCGCACCAACATAGTTACCTAAATGCGGAATACCAGTTGGCTTGATACCAGTCAGGATGCGCTTGGCTTCGGTTGAAGTATCAGAAGTTTGATTGTCAGGAGTACTGTTATTGCTCATGGAAAATCCGTTATTTTGTTTATCAAATTATTATCAGTGCATAGCTAAAATGCAAAATATTAGCCGCAAAGTATAGCAAACTTCACCAGTATTTTTGGGAATAAAGGCTTACTTATAGATATCAGTACGACCGTTTGGCCCATGTTTAAAACGACGATGGAACCACATCCACTGGGTGGGATCAATACGAATGAGTCCTTCTAAAACTTCATTGACCCGAGTGGCATCAGCGACTTCATCTTTACTTGGATAGTTGTCTAATTCTGGCGTAATCGTCAAATGATAATGAGGGCGTTTACCATGCGGCAAATTGTCAGGTGTCTGCCGATAAGTATGCAGTGCCATAACAGCTGGTGGCTGTGCTTTGCTACCCAATTTCGCCATGCGACGCGATGCAGTAATGGTTGCGGCAGGCACACCGAAGAATGGCGCCATGACCCCTTGCTTGAGACCATAGTCTTGGTCAGGAGAGTACCAGATGACGTGTCCTGCTTTGATAGAGGTAACTAGGCTACGCATATCACGACTAGAGATTTGCTTACCAAATATATTGGTACGACCATTATAAATAAACCAGTCTAATAGAGGGTTATTCTGTGTACGATACATACAATCTACTGGGAAAAACTGCGCACATAATAAGCCACCCAAATCTAGCATCGTATAATGTGCACCTAGCAGGATAACTGGTCGCTGCTCATTTTGCGCATTAACAATATGCTGTAACCCTGAGATGGATACAGTTCTAGTAAATATATTGGGCCTGAACCAAGCGCATAACGTTTCAAACACACCAATGCCTTGATTGACAAATACTTGCTTGGCCATTAATTCACGTTCAGCTTCAGGCTTCTCTGGGAACGCCAACTTCAGGTTGATTAATGTATCGCGTCTACGTGAGCCAGCAATTTTATAAATCAATATACCGAGCTTACGACCTAGCCAAAATTGCCAGCGTAATGGCAGATATATCATCGGTAGTATTATTAAGAATAATAACCAGATGCCCCAATTCTTGGGTAATAAGAACTGCCACTGAAATGGCTTGTTATCTGCTTGCGCTGTACGCTTATGATTTTGAGTAATTGTCGGTGTGCCAGCCGGTATCGCAGGCGACTTAGCCGACTGTTTCATGCTAGGCGACACGCTGCTATTGGCAGATGGTTTGCTAGGGTCAAATTGTTCTGGCGCTTTCATAATATCCTTCTGCAGCACGGTTTGAGGCATCATGGCAAATAATAAAAAGTTACTGATATGATGGGGTAGCGTGTAATGCTTTGCAAGTTAGAATTTCTACAGACGCTCTACTTTGTAGTGTCGAAACAAGGTGCTCATGTTGATTATCACCATAAAATAAAGCTGGTTTGATGAAGTCAGTCAGATAACCAACACGCTATCAGTAGGCATAAAAAAACCTTATAAGCTGTGACCAGCTTATAAGGTTTTGCAAAACCAGACTCTTATTTAACTTTGCCACTGAAGCTCTGAGAAAAAGACAACAGCAGCAAAAAGATAAGAGAGAGTTTTGATTAACGTTTTGAGAACTGTGGACGTTTACGTGCTTTACGTAGACCCAGTTTCTTACGTTCAACTTGACGTGAATCACGAGTAACAAAACCAGCTGCTTTTAGGGCAGGTTTCAAAGTTTCGTCAGCTTCGATTAATGCACGTGTGATGCCGTGGCGGATTGCGCCAGCTTGACCACTAATACCACCGCCTGCAACAGTTACATATAAGTCATATGCGTTAGCAGAGTCTAGTAGTTCTAATGGCTGACGTACAACCATGCGTGAAGTTTCACGGCTGAAGTATTCATCAAGTGGCTTACCGTTAACAACGATACTACCAGTACCTTTTGATAAAAATACACGAGCAGTAGACGTCTTGCGGCGACCAGTTCCGTAATTGCGTTCCATAAGTATATCCTTAGATGTCTAGTTCTTTAGGTTGCTGTGCAGTATGTGGATGATCAGTACCCGCATAAAGTTTCAGCTTCTTGATCATCGCATAGCCAAGAGGGCCCTTTGGAAGCATACCCTTAACTGCTTTGTGTAGAACATCTTCAGGCTTATGTGCAAGCAACTTATTGAAGTTGGTTTCTTTAATACCACCTGGGTAGCCACTGTGACGATAGTACTTTTTGTCTTGTGCTTTTTTACCCGTTACCGTGATTTTGTCAGCATTGATGACAACAATAAAGTCACCAGTATCAACGTGCGGAGTAAAAGAAGGCTTGTGCTTGCCACGTAAGCGAGTTGCGATTTGAGTGGCTAAGCGACCAAGGGTTTTGCCGTCAGCATCTACGACATACCAGTCATGGGTCACTTCAGCTGGTTTTGCACTAAGTGTTTTCATGATAAAACCTTAAAATTAGAATTCGTTGAGAGTTTAGCTGGGAACGGGGCTCTCAAAAAACAGACTGCACATTATAAGCAGTAGCGCCTACGCTTGCAAGCTGCATTGGGGGTTTATTTTCGCCTTATATACATTAAACTGCAGCGTTGGCCAGTTTTTTAGCGGTTTTAAACATTTGTAAAGTTTGTTAATGGTATTTATTAACCTGACAATTATGACGATGATAGACGATAAAGTCCAGCGACAACTTGTCCAACTTTGGTATGTTTGAGACATTCAAAAGCGATTGGTTGCTGAGTAACGCTTGATTGAGAGTCCAAATTCTCATTTAGCGACGCTTCCAACTGCTTAAGCTGTGCTGACAAATCTTTATCAGCTTCTAAATAAATTAATGTTTCAGTATTGATTAAGGTATTGGTAATAAGCGCAGTCAAAATAGGCTGCCATAAATCCTGAGCATAAGGTGGATCGATAAATACGATGTCAAAAGGGCGCGCAGTCAGCTGCTCTTGACGTAATATTTGCTCAGCAGTGCCAGTGATGATTTGATAAGCAGCAGCCTCAAGGCGTAATTGCTCAGCGCTCTGACGTAGCATGTTACTTTGTGCTGGATTGATTTCGATAAATGTCGTGTGGGCAGCGCCGCGAGATAGCGCTTCAAACCCCAGTACGCCACTGCCAGCACAGCTATCAAGTACATGAGCATCATGAATGTCAGCGAGTAGCCAGTTAAATAAAGTCTCCCGCAAGCGATCTGGGGTCGGGCGCAGGCCATCTGCATCGATAAAACTTACAATACGGCGCTTAAACTGACCACCGATAATGCGCACATCACCCGCTGCCGCACTTTTCGCCTTACGGTTATTCTTTGGTGCGCGTCCATTTGAGGTTTTTTTCATTATCGTGTCTCGCTTACCAATTCTTTGCTAGGTTTTACTTTTTATACTATTAACTACTTAAACGTCTAGTTACTCAGACGTCGCTGCTGTCGCTTCAGCTTCCGCGGCTTCTTTCTCTTCTAATGCTTTTGCTTCTTTATCACGAATGGCATCACGCATCGCTTTTTCAAAAGCCTTTTGGCGTTTAATAACTTTTAGCTCATCAGCAGAAGGTGGCAGCACAGGATCTGTCTTACGTTGTAATACCCAGTAGTCAAATAGAGCACGGCCAATAGGCGCTGCAACAGCACTACCACCGCCGCCATTTTCAACCAATACCGCAAGGGCAATCTGCGGGTCTTCTACTGGGGCAAAACCATTAAACCAAGCATGATCCCAGTGGCGCTTATCAATCGCTGACTTGTCATATCGTTTGCCCTGCGCGATAGATTTCACCTGTGCAGTACCTGTTTTACCAGCGATACGATAGCGCGGGGTATAGATACCGCGTCCTGTACCATTTTCTACCACGCTTTCCATTGCATCATGCATACGCAACCAGTCGGACGGCTTACCGTTGTAGTCGATTTTGCCATCTGGCTTAGTGATGATTTTGACGTCCGCAGCACCGTCACTGCTCTTTAATAAATGCGGAGTAATGTGCTGACCTTTACTGGCTGTCATGGCTGTAGCGTTGGCAATCTGTAGCGGTGTTGCCAAGAAATATCCTTGTCCAATACTAACCGAGATGGTTTCGCCCGGTAGCCAGTCTTTATCGTAAGTGTCTTTTTTCCATTTTGGTGATGGCATGATGCCTGATTTTTCATTAGGTAAATCAATACCAGTATCTTCACCAAAACCAAAGCGTACCATCCAATCGTGCAGACGTTGAATGCCCATCTCATAAGCCAACTTATAATAATAAGTATCGACCGACATCGCGATGGATTTTTTTAGATCTACCGTGCCATGACCGCCACGTTTCCAATCGCGGAATCGATGCGTGTCTCCAGGCAAGCTAAAATAACCAGGGTCATAGATGGTGCTATTCCAATCGCGTAGACCATAATGAATACCGCCCAAACCCTCAAATGGCTTGATAGTAGAGCCAGGTGGGTAGGTACCTTGTAGCGCACGGTTATACAGTGGTTGATCCAAATCTTCACGCAGATCGTCGTAGTCTTTGAAAGAAATACCCGATATAAAAGGGTTAGGGTCGTAGCTTGGATTACTAACAAATGCCAAGACATCACCGTTTTTTGGGTCTATCGCGACGATTGCACCACGGCGTCCATCAAGTTGCTGCTGGGCGATGGTTTGCAAACCATAATCCAAGCTCAACGTAATATCGTTACCCGCTATCGGCGGCTTGGTATCCAGCTGGCGTAAGATATTACCATGTGCGTCTGTTTCTACCGATTGATAACCCGGTTGCCCAAGCAAAATATCTTCATAGTAATCTTCGATACCAATCTTACCAATTAGGTCAGTACCAGCGTAACGGTCTTTATCGATACGCTTTGACTCTTTGTCATTGATACGTCCGACATAGCCGATGACATGGGCAAACAGCTCATCATAAGGATAAGAGCGTGTAAGCTTGCTTTGGATAGAGACGCCGCGGAAAAACGGCTTACGCTCACTAAACTGAGCCAACTGTGCTTCTGTTAAATCGATTTTAATCGTCACAGGGTCGTTTTTATTTTTACTTAGACGCGCCAAGATATCAGTAATATCTGTATCGGTTAAATCAAAAATCGGCGCAAGCAGATGCAACGTGCGCTCAGGATTTTCGACCTCATCAGGGCTGAGCATCGCTGTAAATACAGGCTGATTGTCTGCCAGTATTACCCCGTTACGATCATAGATATACCCACGACTAGGCGGCGCAGATATCAGTTTGATACGGTTGTTATCGGCTTGCGTTGTGTACTGATCATGAGCGTAGACTTGCAAATACCCATAACGTGTTATCAAACCGCCCAAACCAATCAATATTATAATCCCAAAGATGATAATACGATTGGTAAAGGTGCTGTTGACCTGTTCGGTATTGGGAGTTATCGGTTTATTCATAGAAGATCAGAGCCCAAACGGTCAGTGAGTCAATAAAAGAAAAATAAGAGGGCAGGTTGGTTAACCAAAGTGCGGTGAGTCTAAAAGATAATGCAAATGGTTTCAATCACATAGAAGGGTATGGGGTGAAAACGTTATGCAGTCATTTATACGCAGGTAGTCTTTGTTATTGCACTACAAATTATAACAGAACAAATGAGCAGACGCAGTACTCAGTCATATATTTTGTCTTGATTATCTACTGACCAAGCACTTGCTTATATTTAGGTTTTTATTGGTTAACAGACGATATGAACCATGTCATCTTTAGTCACAACTTGCCGCTGGTCTATATGTGCTAATAAATGGCAAGTATGCTAAAATCAGGCGATTTATTTTATAGTAGTTATTATGGGCGGAGCGTCTTTTGAAACGTTCTCATTTTGCTAAAGTCTCGTTATCAGTAGCGACAATATTAGCAACGACAATCAACCTGTCAGGGACTAGATAAGTCATGGACGTAAATTCATTATGGCAGACGATAGCTGAACACCCAGAGTTTTTTGCCATGCTGACCATTCCACCAGTGACGGCATTCGTCACTTGGGTACACGTGTGGATGGCGCTCAAGATGCTGTTTTATCCGGTTAAGTTCTGGGGTATTCGTATTCCAAACTTCCCATTTTTTGGGTTACCAGGTATCGGTTGGCAAGGTATCGTTCCGCGCAAAGCGGGCAAGATATCAGGGGTTATCGTTGACCAGACGCTCTCAAAACTCGGGTCGCTTGATGAGTTTTTTAAGGCGATGGAGCCTGAGCAAATGGCGATATTTGTCACTGATACGGTGGACAAAAACCTTGAGCCGTTGATTGATGAGATTATGCTGGATCACTCGCCAGCATTGTGGGGCAATCTGCCTTACGCCCTAAAGCGCCGTGTCTATGCGCAAGCCCATAAAGAGCTACCCAGTATTATGCAGTCGCTTGTGACAGATTTGACTTATCATGTCGAAGACTTGGTCGATATGCGCAAAATGATTGTCAACACGATGGAAAACGATCGTCGCTTGATGGTCAATATGTTTCTCAAGGTTGGTCAAAAAGAGATAGACTTTATCTGGCACATTAGTGCTTTGATTGGTCTGGTATTTGGTATTATCCAGATGTTTATATTTTTGGTGGTGCCGCAGCATTGGACCGTACCGTTCTTTGCCGCAATTTGGGGTTTTCTCACCAATTGGATTGCCATTTGGATGGTATTTAATCCAGTAGAGCCGCACTTTATACCTTATTTGAAGTTGTTTACGGTGCAGAGTCGCTTTCCATTTATCAAACCCGTCATACCGCATATCGCAAAGTATCGTTTGCAAGGCGGCTTTATGAAGCGCCAAGAGGAAGTTTCTGAGGTTTTTGCTGAAATTGTGGTAAAGGATTTGGTCACTTTAGAAAACATCATGAATGAAATGATGTATGGCGATCGCTCAGCGCAAACCCGTGATTTGATGAAATCGCATCTATATACGGTGCTAGAGTCACCAGTGATTAGTACGACATTACGTGTGGGATTGGGTCGCCGTGATTATGGACAACTCAAAAATACCATTATCGACAAGTCTATTGTCGCAACAATGGTACCACTGCGAGATCCTGAGCTAAATGAAAGCCGAGCCAGTAAGATATTCGGTCTGTTTCGCGATAGAATACGTGCGCTCACGCCAAATGAGTTTCAAAATCTGTTACGTCCAGCTTTCCGAGAGGATGAGATGACGTTGATTGTTTTGGGTGGTTTGACTGGTTTTCTAGCAGGTTGGTTGCATTTAGTGTTAGTATTTTTCCCCTCAATGCAATAATGCACTAATAATTATTTTTAATTAGTTATGAACGGCTGTATTGAATAAGCTTTGAATAACTAAAAAATGTAAAGTTAACAACAGATAAGCATTTTGTATCAATCATTCATATTGGTACGTCACAATGATAGTAGCGGGTTTTATGTGCTTCTACAGCAATTGAAACCTCAGTTTTTAACCGTAAACTATGACCGCATAAAGGACTATTAGCGTTTGCCAGTGGCTAGCAATGCCATCGGTGAACCCTTAATTGTATCCAAGGTAAACAAGGTTAGACCATATGTTAATCACAGAATTGGGTTATTTTGCCTTGCTGGCCGCTTTTATATTGGCGATTTTGCAGGTGGTACTACCAACCGTTGGCGTCATGCGTGACCACGTCGCTTGGCAGCGTTTGGCGCCAAGTCTAGCATGGGCGCAATTTGCGGCAATGATTACCTCATTTGCTGCGCTGATGGCAGGCTTTTATTACAACGACTTTAGTCTCGTCTATGTCACTCAGCATTCCAATACATTGCTGCCTTGGTACTACAAGCTGTCGGCGACATGGGGCGGGCATGAAGGCTCGCTGCTGCTTTGGATGACCATCATGGCCACTTGGTGTGCGTTGGTCTCTTACTTCAGTCGTGGGTTGCCGTTGTCTATGCGTGCGCGAGTGCTTGTTATATTGGCAGGCGTGCAGATGATGATGCTAGCGATGCTTATCTTTACCTCATCACCGTTTGATCGCACATTACCCAATTTACCTGTTGATGGCGCGGATCTAAACCCTGTATTGCAAGATTTTGGTCTGATTATTCACCCACCGATGCTTTATATGGGTTACGTGGGTATGGTTGTGCCATTTGCGTTTTGTATGGCAGCACTGTGGGAAGGGCGTTTGGATGCGGTATGGACACGTTGGTCGCGTCCATGGGCATTGGCTGCTTGGGGTTTCTTAACAGTCGGTATCGCGCTTGGCTCATGGTGGGCTTATTATGAGCTTGGCTGGGGCGGTTGGTGGTTCTGGGATCCAGTAGAGAACGCTTCATTGATGCCGTGGTTGGCAGGGACGGCGCTACTGCATTCACTTGCTGTTACCGAAAAACGCGGTGTATTTAAAGCATGGACAATCATGCTTGCAATCTTTGCTTTTGCGCTTAGCTTGCTTGGTACGTTCTTAGTACGTTCAGGGGTCATTACGTCAGTGCATTCATTTGCCGCTGATCCAACGCGTGGTCTAGTGATTCTAGTCATCCTCGGTATTATCGTCGGTGGTGGTCTGTTGATGTTTGCTGTACGTGGTTGGCGTTTGACGGTCGAGAGTCAGTATCGACTTATCTCACGTGAATCATTTTTAGTGATTAACAACGTTATTATTCTAATTTCAACCTTAGTGGTACTACTTGGTACGCTATATCCTATTATTGCTGATGCCTTTAACTTAGGTCAGGTATCTGTTGGCCCTCCATACTTTAACGCTCTATTTGTGCCGTTGACATGGCTGCTACTGGTCGCGATGGGTATGGGCTCTAATATCCGCTGGAAACAAGACAGCCGCCCACTATTGGGTGCTGGTATGGTTATCGCGGTGAGCAGTTTGGTATTGGCCGCCATTATCACCTATTTCACCAGTCCATCAGCGATGCTAAATATCGGTGTCACATTGGCCGTGAGCTTTTGGGTGTTGTTATGGATGGTTGTCGATTTCAAAGACAAGACTAAAAATGCACCAAGTCGTTTAAACGGTTTACGTCAGTTGCGTCTGAGTTATTGGGGTCAGCAAACCGCTCATATTGGTGTCATCATTGCAGTTATCGGTGTGGCATTTACCACTACGTTGAGCATCGAGCGTGATGTGGCATTAGGGCCTAATGACAGTGTCAATGTACAAGGCTATGACTTTACGGTAAAAGGTTTTAGTGAAGTCAAAGGCAGTAACTTTGACGCTACGCAAGCAGAAGTAACAGTCAGTAAAGACGGTCAAGAAGTGACCACGTTATATCCTGAGAAGCGTAACTATATTATCAGTATGATGCCGATGACAGAAGCTGCGATTGATGCCAATTTGATGCGTGATGTGTACGTAGCACTTGGTGAGCCAATTGCTGAAGATAGCAATGAATGGGCTTTCCGTATCTATGTCAAACCACTTATCCGCTGGATATGGTTGGGTGCGCTTATCATGGCGTTCGGTGCATTGCTCAGTATGCTAGACAATCGTTACCGTATCAAAAAAACCAAAACACCTGCGCAAATCGCGGCCAAAAAATCAGGCTTTGCGACGGTTGCAGATTTGGATACGTCAGCTACAAAGATAGGGGAGCGTTAATATGACTACCTCAAATAATGAACCTGATAAAAAAGCTCAGCAAGAGGCTGTCAACGGGATTAAAGCGCCAAGCAGCAATAAAGTAAAAACTAAGAAAAAACTAAAAATTGGGTTTTTGATTCCGCTGGTTATCTTTATTGGTTTGGTCGCTATGCTCTATATGCGTTTGGGCAAACCGACTGATATCGTAACCAATACGGCGCTTGAGCGTCCAGTACCTGCCTTTGAGCTGCCATTATTATCAGATACCAGCCGTATCATGACCAATGACAACTTGCCAGATAAGCCATTTCTCATGAATATTTGGGGCTCTTGGTGTCCAACTTGTATCATTGAGCATCCTTTTTTGATGAAGCTAGAAGAGCGCGGTGTTAACTTGGTGGGCGTAAACTACAAAGATGATATTGGTGATGCGTTAGGGTATTTGAATCGCGGTGGCGACCCGTTCTCTATGTCTATTCAGGACTTGTCAGGGCAGTTCGCTCTTGACTTAGGTCTGACTGGTGCGCCTGAGACTTTTATCGTCGATGGTGATGGGATTATTCGTCAGCATATCATCGGTGAGATCAATGAGAGCAATTGGCAAAGTCGTATTACACCTTGCTTGATGGTACTCAATGACGCTAGTAATAATGGTGTCAGTCCAGATCCGAACCAAGTTGCGGAGGCGTGCAAATGATAGCCTACCAAATAAGAAATGTGACCATAAAGTTAGCAAGCTTGTTAATTGCTTGTCTATTCAGCATGGCAAGCGTTGCTGCCATTGATGTCTATGATTTTGATTCTGTGCAACAAGAAGCCCAGTATCGCGGTCTCATTGAAGAGCTGCGCTGCCCGAAATGTCAAAACCAGAACTTGGCAGGGTCTGATGCGCCAATTGCCCAAGACCTAAAGCAAAAAACCTATGATTTGATAAAGGATGGTCGTAGCGACGGCGAGATTCGAGCCTATATGCAAGAGCGTTATGGCGACTTTATCAGTTATAAGCCGCCAGTACGTCCTTCAACATGGATTTTATGGTTTTTCCCACCGTTATTATTGATCGTTTTATTGGTCGGTTGGTTTTGGCAAAGTAAACGCCGTCAGCTTGTCGCCAGCGGCGAGAGTGGTGTGGCAGTAGACAACCACGTCAAAGCGTTGTCTGCCGCTGAAAAAGCAGAACTTGATCGCTTATTGTCACGAGCCAATAACGATGACAAAGACGACACTACAAGCCTTGGGGGCAAAAAATGACCATATTTTCTACTGTTGGCTTATTTATTGCGCTAAGTTTACTTGTCGCTCTGTTGTTGGGTGTTATCACCATTAAGCCGTGGTTAAGAGCACCGCGTTCGCATAGTAAGCCCGTGGACAATCAACTGCTGGATATCAACGTTGCTGTGTTTCGTGAGCGACTAGCAGAGCTGAAAACAGATAAAGACAGTGGTATCATTGATGACCATCACTATCAAAACCAGAAGCTTGAGCTTGAACGTCAGCTTTTGGATGCTCAGCGTGAAGTGTCACCGATGGTCACGCCAGGTATCAAGAGCCGATTGATTATTATGGTTTGGGTGCCTGTATTGACTGCTATGGCATATCTGATGGTCGGTGATCGCACACCTGTCTTTGAGCTGTGGGCTGCTGAGGACAAAGTCGGTCAAGTGGCGGACGATTTATTAACAGGTAGAATCGATCAGCCACCTGCTTGGGCAATTGAAGATGGCAATCAGCTGATTAGTGCCATGCAGACTAACGTCTATCGTCATGCCAGTGACTACAATCGCTGGATGCGTTTATCAGAGCTGTTCTTGTCATTAGAGGCGACTGATTCGGCATTAGAGGCTTTGTCGCGCGCTTATCGTCTATCACCTGATAACGAAGAAATTGCGACCACTTATGCGCAGATTAGTTTCTTTGCTAATAAGGGTCAGTTAGATGCCAATAGCCGCCGAGTGTTAGAAAACATACTGGCCAAAAACCCAGAGCATGAGGGCGCACAAATGCTTATGGCGATGGGTGAAGCACGTGCTAGTAACTTCGATCAAGCGCAAGGCTGGATTAAACGTCTGCGTGACAGTATTGCGGCCAAACCAGGTGATCATACGCAAGCGCTATCAAGTCTAGATGAGCTTAGCGCTAACGTAGTGATGCAGCAGCAGCAAGCCTCTGAAGGCGTCGAAGTAACGGTCAAAATAAATGCTAGTCTGTTACCATTGGTAAAAGCTGACGATACGCTATTCGTAGCAATACGTGATGTGAAAGGTGGTCCACCATTTGCGGCTAAGCGTCTACCGATTAGTAATATCAAACAAGGCGAAGCGATTATTAGTCTAAGTGATCTTGATGCTATGATGCCAGAGCGTACCCTAAGATCGGCTCGTTCTGATAAAGTACAGCTAGCGGTCATCGCTCGTATCAGTCATAGTGGCAATGCTACTGCAGAGTCAGGCGACCTTTCGGGCAATCCCGTGGTTATCAGCGCAGAACAAAATCAGGTCAACGTGGAAATCAATCAGCAAGTGCCATAGCCATAGTAGTAATATAAATACTGGACGCTAATGGTATTTATTATACAGACGCTGTTGCTCAGTACGTACGCGAGCAGCAGTGCTATGATTGCTCTAATTTAAAAGAGATATGAAATGAACCCAGATATATAAATGGGCGTTTCAAACGCAGTCAATGCTGCTATTTTTTATCTTGAAGTGACCATGTATGAACAGATAAGTCATGCCAACTTGTCACATCAATAATGAAAATACTTGAGCTTTGCAGGGCCACAAGGTAAGGTAGCTTTGCAAACAACTAATCCCAGAGTTTTATTAATCCCAAAATCCTATCTATTAAGGAGAGTCGTGTAATGATGCGTATTATTTTACTAGGACCACCAGGCGCCGGTAAAGGTACCCAAGCCCAGTTTATTTCTAAAGAATATGATATTCCACAGATCTCAACTGGCGACATGCTACGTGCAGCAATTAAAGAAGGTAGCGAGCTTGGCAAAAAAGCCAAAGATATCATGAATGCTGGTGGTTTGGTTTCTGATGACCTCATTATCAACCTAGTGAAAGAGCGTATCGCTAAGCCTGATTGCGTGAATGGTTGTATCCTAGATGGTTTCCCGCGCACTATTCCTCAAGCGCAAGCACTTGCAGACGCTGATGTTGCTATCGACCATGTTATCGAAATCAGCGTACCTGATGACGAAATCGTGAGCCGTTTGTCTGGCCGTCGTCAGCATCCAGGTTCAGGTCGTGTTTATCATGTCGATCACAATCCACCAAAGGTTGAAGGCATCGATGACGTCACTGGTGAAGCGCTCATCCAGCGTGAAGATGACCAAGAAGCGACTATTCGTGACCGTCTATCTACTTATCATGAGCAAACATCAGCATTGGTTGGTTTTTACCAAGACAAAGCTAAAGAAGGCGGTGATGCGCCTAACTATGACAAGTTTGATGGTACGCAAGGTATCGATGACGTTAAGCAGCAAATTTTGTCTGCACTAAAAGGCTAACTATCGAGGTTAGCTAATTGATTTAGCCAGTCGATGTAGTCATTGAAGACCCTGTTTAATAGCAGGGTTTTTTTATGGCTGATAATTTTATGCCTCATAAAACATACCCACAAAAAAACCGCTTACTCATTATAAGTAAACGGCCTTTTATCAAATATACGACTCGTAGAGCTCATATATTTTAATTAATGCTTATGCATTACCTTGAGCATCAACTTGTGCTTGCTGCTGGCTTTGTGCATACGCTTGATCAAAGTTCACAGGTGCTAGTAGCAATTGTGGGAAGCTACCACGTGTCACGATGTCACTGATGACTTCACGAGCATATGGGAACAACACATTAGGGCAGTATGCGCCTAGGATTTGACCGATTTGATCTTCTGGAATGTCTTTTAGTAAGAAGATACCTGCTTGATGCACTTCAGCGATAAATGCGGCTTCTTCCGCATTTTTGGCAGTAACGCTCACAGTTAGGATGATTTGATAATGATCGTCATCTAGTTTTTCAGCGTTGCTAGACAAATTGATATCAAGCTCTGGATTCCACTCTTTAGTGAATACGCTAGCGCCTGGGACTTCAAGTGACATGTCTTTTACGTAGATGCGTTCTAGTGCCAATTGTGGTTGTGCTTGTTCTTCAGCCATGGTAAATCCTCTAAAATTAAATCAAATGATTGGGCAAATCGTCATTTTAATAAAAGTTCATTGTAATATAAATCGAGACTATTTTTTGGTATTGTCTCGATATTTTTTATCATTACTTCTTACTGCTCTATTAAAACCTGACACTGTCTATCCTTACATAAATAAAGACAAACAGTAAAGAAAGGTAGCAGATTAACCAGCCAATAACTCGTCAAGTTTGCCTTGCTGGTTCATTTGGTTGAGCTCATCAAAACCACCGACGAAAGTTTCGCCAACGAAGATTTGCGGCACAGTGCGGTAGTTATTGGTTTTTTTCATCAACGCTTGGCGCTCTTCGCTGCTCATATCGTGCATGCCGATTTCTTCATAATCAACGCCTTTGGTTTTTAGTAGTTGTTTGGCGTTTGAGCAGTATGGGCAGATAGGGGTAGTGTAAACTTTCACAGATACAGCCATGGTAAATCCTTATTTATAAATTTATGGGATAACAAACGTATTATAAAGAGCATGATAAATTATCATAGTCTAAGCGTTGGTATAGTCTGTTATCAATGAGTAAAGTACAAATGCATTCGGTGATGCTCATTACTAAAGTGGGGATGGGCATAACAAATTCAAGCCGTTTTGGCTCAAAACGTATTTTAGTGCTGTAAAACATGATAAATAGGTCATAAAAAATAAACCACAAAAAAAGACACCCAATAAAAAGGTGTCTTCTTGATAGCGTTGGTAGCGCTGATAACATTAGTCAGGTCGAATAAACATCAGCTAAGCGATGTGTACAAATGCTTCACTTAAGCGCCTATACAAGTCTATTACTTGCTTAGACTTGGTTTTGTTTTACCTTTAGCCTTTGCTTTGGCGTCTTTTACACCAACCAATGGCATGCCAGCGCCTTGCCAGCCACCAATACCGCCCTCTAAGCGATAGACACTATCTTTACCAATCATCTGAATCGCAGCGCCTGCTTGGACGCCCATGTCGCAGATGATAATCACTGGCTGCTCAATCGCGCGAATCTCTTCTAAGCGGTCTTTGAGGTCAGTGAACGGTATGTTACGGCTGCCTTGAATATAGCCTGATTCAAACTTCTTCTTAGCGCGAATATCGATAAGTTGCGCGTTTTGAGAATTGACCATCATGCCAAGCGTGTTAGGCGATATTTTTCTACCGCTACGTTTGTTTTCAATCGTAAAAAACAGTATAGCAAGTACGGCTAATATACCAAATAAAAACGGGTGGTTGCCCACAAATTCCAGCGCACGATCCAAACCATACCTCCAAAAAAATAAGTGTTCTATTAAGCTGAGAAGACAGCCCAATGATAGTGAACAAGGCGCTATTATACCGATAAGGCCATCTATAGTAAACGGGCGATGACACAGGCAGTAATTGAGCGGTTATTGTACCTATCTATGGATCTTCTCAGCCTAATAAAAGTATCCACTCACAAGACCGCGTTTAATTAAAGCGAACAGTAACAAGCCAAATACTAATAAGGCTTAGTATCTGCCTCTTCTCGTAGCGTAACGAGGTTTTCAACGCGGCGCTGTAATACCTCACCATCAGCTACGGCTTGCCATAGTGCGCAGCCTTTGCTGTTATGGGTGTGACGACAGTCACGGAATTGGCAATCACCGGCCAATGGTGCCAGCTCGACGAAGCCTGAAATAATATCATCAGGGGTAAGGTGCCAAATACCATACTCACGAATTCCTGGTGTATCGACGATACCGCCTTGAGTGAGATCTTCTGGATTGAATGGCAGCAGTCGACTGGTCGTCGTGGTGTGCTGACCGAGCTTAGAGTTTTGCGAAATGATATTGACGCTCTGTCCAGAGTCAGGCAGAAGGGCATTGATTAAACTGCTTTTGCCGACGCCAGATTGACCCGCGAAGATGACCAGCTTTTTATCTATATAGCGTTTTAGTTCATCAAGGCCTTCTTGCTCATCGCTTTCAGCGATATTTTCAGGGCAATCGACCGAAGTTAGAACACTTTCATAGCCAAGCGCGGCATATTGTGCCAATAGCTCATTGGTATCCACGCCGTTTTCTGCTGCCAATAAATCGGCTTTGTTGAGTACCAACAGTGGTTTGACACCTGCATGATGGCATACCACAAGATAGCGATCGATCAACGTTGGCGCGGCGGCAGGTAATGGTGCAAAAACAATCGCCAAAATATCGACATTCGCGGCAACAGGTTTGAGCTTATGGTAGCGGTCAGGACGAGAAACCAGCGATGTACGCGGTTTGACCGATTCGATACGGCCAAAGCCAGTATTAGAGTCAGCATTCCAGCGCACTTGATCGCCAGCAGCTAGCATCGGTAGATTGGTACGCACATGACAGCGCCAGATATCATTCAATTCAAGCGTTTGCCAAAACGGCTCAGGATCATCAGGCGCAATCTCTGGCTGCTCAGGTATAACAGCAGGCAGGCTAGTGACTTGTACTTCTAGTTGCTTACCGTAATGCGCCATGACCACGCCATCCATCAAACTGTCATCAATACTATCTTGATTGGACAGTTGCTGCTTGTCGATGCGACGAATCTGTTGTTTAGTCAGTTTGCGTTGCCGGATTAATGCCATGGGTTTTTGACCTATTATAAAAATATTGCTAAGTGTAGCGTGAAAATTTGCTAACATACAGCCTAAAGCGTCTGCGGCAGACAGTGGTTTTGTAATATTTTGGCTGCTTGCTAGATTTTTTGAATCAATCAGTGCATGACAAACCTGCCTGAATATGAGTATTCAACCGCAATACGTTTTGTAAATTATGTTTAAAACTGTCCCAAAATTTAATGACCATAGGATATTGTATGACTACCGGTGACCATCCCAACAAGATTAAAATCAAAAATCAAGGCAAAAAAGGGCTGGTGTGGATTGATTTAGAAATGACCGGACTTGATACCTTAAACGATGAGATTATCGAGATTGCTACTGTCGTCACTGACGAAGATTTGAATGTACTTGCTGAAGGGCCTGTGTTTGCTATCAAAGTATCGGATCAAGTCTTAAATAAAATGGATGACTGGAATACCAAGCAGCATGGTCAATCAGGATTAGTCGATCGTGTACGTCGTAGTACGGTGACATTGGCAGAAGCCGAAGCGGAGACCATCAAGTTCCTGAATAAATGGGTTGATAGTGGTAAGTCACCAATGTGCGGTAACTCTATCTGCCAAGATCGTCGATTTATGGCGCGCCAAATGCCAGAGCTTGAGCGATTCTTCCATTATCGCAATCTTGACGTGTCATCAATTAAAGAGCTTTGTTTCCGCTGGCGTCCTGATATCTTAAAGAACTTCGAAAAAGGTGGCAGTCATTTAGCCCTAGATGATATTCGTGACTCTATCCGTGAGCTAAAGCATTACCGTCAGCATTTCTTTAAGCTAATACCTTAAATAGCTAGCAAGCGATAAGCTATTTAAAAGTGTAGTAAAAGAATTGTAGTAAAAAAACAAAAGGGTCTGTTGATATTTTAACAGACCCTTTTGTTTTTTAGATAGATTCAACGATCAAGTCAAACAAGCATTGTAAACTCAAACAATTCAAACCCAGCATCATTACTACTAAAGCTGTCATTTGAATGCTCGTTATCTGTCACTGCACCAATCACCGCACTGACTTTCGGCTGGCGGGTGTCTTTATCTAACAATCGCCAGTCGCCAAGCACGTAGCGCTTTTTATCAGCCGTCGCCTGATGAATGTCTGGTCGATGAGTATGTCCGTGCAACAATGCATCGCTACTAGTAATGGCTTGACGTACGGCTTTATCATTCACGTCCATGATATGCGCAGCTTTGTTCGCATTATTCTGTTGGCTTCTTTTACGTATGTTGTCTGCAATTGCCAAGCGTTTTTCTAATGACTTATTGAGCAGATACCACTGAATTAAACGGTTACGCATAATTTTGCGAAAGAACTGATATTTTTTATCATCAGTACAGAGTGCGTCACCGTGTTCTAAGCGGTAATTCTGCTGACCAACAGGCAAAGTATATGGCTCGTTGATAAGCTCACCACCGAACAAATTACAAAACGGCTGACCCAACAAGAAGTCACGATTGCCATGCATGACCAATATCTCACAGCCATTGATACGTAGCTGTTTTAGCTTTGCAATCAACGGAGTTAGCCAATGCGTTATTTGTTCATCCTCTGACCTTTTTTCTTTTAATAGAGATAAATACGTATCATCACCTAGCCACACCTCAAACCAATCACCCAATATAAAGAGGTGTTTGAGCGCTGGCAGGGCAAGGCAGTCATCAAGCAGCGCCAAAAAAGCCTGCACTAAGGCAGGCTCCTGAGGCGATAAATGCAAATCGCTAATCAATACTTGCCGCACTTGATGAGGGCGGGTCGTGATTAAGTGATCAAAACTTTGCATTTATCTTGGTCCTCGTGACTTATCGTATGGCAAGCATGACTCAATAAACTCTACTAGAAAATGCTCGCTCATTCACAGCTATCGTTAAGTAACTATTACTGAATAGCTGCTATTGAATGACTATTACTGAGTAATGATGGTTGCTGAGTTGATAACAACTGGCTCTTTTGGCACATCAGCATGCATACCGAAACGACCAGTTGGTACGCTGCGCATTTTTTCGATAACGTCCATACCGCTTGTTACTTTACCAAATACGGTGTAACCCCAACCTTGCATGTTTTTGCCAGAGTGGTTTAGGAAGTCGTTGTCTTTTACGTTGATGAAGAACTGGCTAGTCGCTGAATGCGGATCTTGGGTACGCGCCATCGCGATAGTACCTTTATCATTTTTCAGGCCGTTGTCCGCTTCGTTTTCGATAGGCGCATTGGTTGGTTTTTCATTCATCTCAGCGTCCATTCCGCCGCCTTGAATCATAAAACCATCAATGATGCGATGGAAAATTGTACCGTCATACTGACCAGATTTTACGTAGTTTAAAAAGTTTTCTACGGTTTTTGGCGCTTTTTCTTCGTTGAGTTCGATAACGATCGCACCCATATTAGTTTCAAGTTCTACTACTGGTGGCATGTCTACCATGGGATATTCCTTTTTGATTGCAGCGCCTTAAATAGCACTATTGTGAGTGGTGGTTAAAAAGTTACGGGTAGTCTAACGGCTTTTTTATCCCGTGTCATGTATCAGGCTGTTAATGCGTTTGCGAAACCTGATAGAATAACGCAACTTTACCCATTTTTGGCAAATTTTGATAATGCGGTCGCACTATCTAAGTTTTAATATTCTCGCTTTATTTTAATATTCTCGTTTTATTTTAACACTTTAGTTTAAACGTTTCGTGATGCGTGATGGCACGCACCATGAACTGACAATTTGCGTTAGGAGCAATGCCCGATGAGTGATCACTCAAGCAACAATGCACAAAAAGATGAAGCAAAAAACGATTTTATTCGTAATATCATTCGTGACGATGTCAATGCGCAAAAATACCAGCAAATTGTAACGCGCTTTCCGCCTGAGCCAAATGGCTACCTACATTTAGGCCACGTAAAATCTATCTGCTTAAACTTTGGTGTGGCCAAAGAGTTCGGCGGTGTGTGCAACCTACGTTTTGATGACACCAACCCAACCGCTGAAAAGCAAGATTACATCGACAATATTAAGAACGATGTGCAGTGGTTAGGTTTTGAGTGGGCAGGCGAGGCACATCATGCCTCAGGTTATTTCGATCAGCTACATGCATGGGCAATTCAGTTGATTGAGCAAGGTGACGCTTATGTTGATTTGCAAACTCCTGAGCAAATCAAAGAAAACCGTGGTTCATTCAATGAAGCGGGAACGCCTTCACCATATCGTGATGCCAGTGTTGAAGAAAACCTAGCGCTTTTCAACGATATGAAAGACGGTAAATACGCTGAAGGAAAGGCTATTTTGCGCGCCAAGATTGATATGGCTAGCCCAAATATGAACCTACGTGATCCTGTTATCTATCGCGTGATGCATCAAGCGCATCATCAGACTGGTGATAAATGGTGCATCTATCCGATGTATGACTTTGCTCATCCACTCTCAGATGCGTTAGAAGGAATTACCCATTCATTATGTACGCTTGAGTTTGAAGATCATCGTCCATTTTATGATTGGGTCATCGAAAAAATCGGCTTTGACGTACCGCCGCATCAGTACGAGTTTAGCCGCTTAAACGTTGATCATACATTGACCAGTAAGCGTAAGCTAAAGCAACTGGTAGATGAAGGTATCGTAAGCGGTTGGGACGATCCCCGTATGCCGACCGTCGCTGGTATGCGCCGCCGTGGTTATACGCCAGAGGGCTTGCGTGATTTTTGTGAGCGTGTGGGTGTGACCAAAGCGGATAGTGTGGTTGATTTCCGTTTACTAGAGTTTAGTGTTCGTCAATCGTTAGAGACGACTACTGGTCGCGGTATGGCAGTCCTAAAGCCATTAAAAGTGACCATCACTAACTTTAGCGAAGCGGTCAGCAGCTGGGAGTCACAAAAAGCCGATAGCGTTAATGCACGTTTTGACGATACGACGCAGACACTTTGGTTGACTCAGCCTAATCATCCTAACGTCGATATGGGTGAGCGTGAGATTCCATTTACCGAGACGCTATACATTGACCAAGGTGATTATGAAATTGAACCGCCAGCAGGCTACAAACGTCTCTCTCCAGAAAAGCCAGAGATTCGTCTGCGTAACACCTATGTGTTAGCCGTCACTGAGCATATCACTGATGAAAATGGTAATGTCGTTGAGCTAAAAGCGACGATCGACCCTGCTACTTTGGGCAACAACCCTGAAGGCCGCAAAGTCAAAGGTGTGATTCATTGGGTATCAGCCAGTCAAGGTGTGCCAGCGACAGTCCGCATGTATGAGCAGCTATTCAGTGCTGAGGACCCAAGTGGCGTCGCTGATGTTCATCAAGCGCTAAACCCGAACTCGCTCACTGAGCTAAATGCAGTGGTTGAACCATCTTTGGTCAATGCAGATGCTGGCACGCGTTTCCAGTTCGAGCGTGAAGGTTACTTCATCTCTGACAGCGAAGATCACAGCACTGATAAGCCAGTATTTAACCAAATCGTTAGCTTACGTGATAGTTATAAGCCAGCTTAATTTATGTTGGCTTAGTGTTTAAAAGTATCCTTATCCAAATGAATATTTTGAAATAATACTGAACAATAGTAGTTTGCAAGTTAGCCTATTTCTAGTACGCTAGGGATGGGCTTTTTTGTGCGCATTTACAAAGTTAAGCATAGTAAGATTTGAGGAAATAAGAATGGCAAAGTTTCTAAACAGCAGTGGTACAACGTATCATTTAGAAGAGTTGATTAAAAACGCTTCTGACAGGTTGATTATTATTAGCCCATATTTGAAGCTTAATGAACGTATCAAAGAATTATTGGAAGACCGCAACCGTCTCAAGATCGACATTCGCATTGTTTATGGTAAGAATGACTTACATCCTGAAGAAATAAACTGGCTCAAAAATCTGACCTTTATTCGTACTAGCTTTTGCAAAAACTTACATGCGAAATGCTACCTAAATGAAAATGAATGCATTATTACCAGTTTAAATCTTTATGAATTTAGCCAAGTTAATAACAATGAGATGGGTGTACTGATTTATCGTAATGATGATGCCAAACTTTATGCCGATACTTATGAGGAAGCGCAGCGCATTATTCGTATCAGTGATGAAGTGAGAATGTCTCTTGAAAAAGTGACCGAAACTGAAAGTAAGTCTGAGCCTAGTCCCAAAATAATAAGCGCGACTACTAACGCAACTGTCAATGCTACGACAGAAACCACACCTAATTACTCTAAACTGACCACCGCCAAGCTTGCTAAAGAGTTGGGCTTTAAAACTCAAGAGTTGAATGAAAAGTTACTTGCAGCGGGTTACCTACAATCGCAAGATGGTGAGCTAGTATTGACCGATGCTGGACGCGCAGCTGGTGGTACCAGTAAAAAGGGTAAATTTGGCGAGTTTTGCTTATGGGGTGCAGGTATGGTGGTTTGATTATTTCTCAAAGCTACTTGTTCATAAAAACGCATTAAAAGATTTGTCCGTCATCTTAGAATTAAACGGAATAACCGCATTACAATCCGTCACAAGACATTCATAACCAGTTTGTTAAGATAAAGTCAGTTTTTACGGATGTGCTTTATGTTATATTTGATAGCTGAGCACGTCGATGACAATAATAGAACGCGAGGCCGACGTGTCGATATAAGCGTTCATTCACATAGCTAAGGAATAAAGCATGGCACATTTACGTTTAGGCGATACCGCACCAAACTTTGACGCTGCGACCACAGAAGGTGACATCAATTTTCACGAGTGGGCAGGCGATCATTGGGTGGTTTTTTTCTCACATCCATCAGACTTTACCCCAGTATGTACCACTGAACTTGGACGTACAGCAGCACTAGGCGGTGAGTTCCAGAAGCGCAATGTTAAACCAATCGCGCTATCGGTTGATGGTTTAGAAGATCATAAATGTTGGGTAAGTGACATTGAAGAAACCCAAGGTACTGCTGTCAATTTCCCTATCATTGCAGACCCTGAGCGCAAGGTTGCAGATCTTTATGACATGATTCATCCAAATGCTGACAATACAGCGACGGTCAGAAGTGTGTTTATTATTGATCCTAAGAAAAAAGTACGCTTAACACTGACTTATCCAGCCAGTTGTGGCCGTAACTTTGATGAAATTATCCGCGTAATCGACGCACTACAGTTGTCGGATGAGTATAACATTGCAACACCTGTAGACTGGAAAGATGGCGACGACGTGATCATTCCACCAAGTGTGAAAAACGAAGATATCGCTGCAAAATATCCAAAAGGTCACAAAGAGATTAAACCGTATCTACGCACCACACCTGCACCAAATAAATAATTAGACTGATGTATAAATGTGATTAAATAAAGCCCCATGACTCAAGGTTATGGGGCTTTTGCTATTTTTACCTCATGAATAATAAGCCTTTGCCATGACGGTCAGAGTAGGCTATAACTATGGTATGGAGTATCAATAGATAGGTGCTCATTAGTGCCACCATCATAATAAGGCGTATCAGCGCCAAATCGCTGTCCAATCATTCTTACAAGGAGTTTACTATGAAAAAACTATATATTACCCGTACAGCGCCTAATCCACGTAAAGCGCTTATCTTATTGGCTTCAAAAGGTATCGATGTTGATGACATGGATGATGTCGATGTGATCGATATTGATTTTGCGGCAAATGAGCAAATGTCAGAAGCATTTACGCAAATGAATCCGATGCAGACCGTACCTGTTTTGACCTTAGATGATGGTACAGTACTGAATGATTCGCAGGCAGTTTGTGAATATCTGGATCGTGTTTATGGTGAGCGTTCTGTTATGGGCAATGACGTGATACAGCGTGCCCAAGTGTGCTCGATGCGCCGTATTGCTGAGTTTGAGGTGATGTATAATTTAATGCTAGCGTTTCAGCACAGTCATCCGTCTAAAGCCCAGCGTGTTGAACAAGTGCCAGAATTTGTTGCGCCATCAATTGCCCGTGCTGTCAAAGCCATGGGGTATTTTGAGACAATCCTAGAAGGTCGTGAATATCTGGTGGGTGAGCAATTAAGTTTTGCGGATATCGTGCTATATCTAAGCTTAGATTTTGGTAAAGTATTGAAAATTAATCCTAATGAACAAGGCGAAAACCTAGCCCGTTTTTATCAAAAGATGAATGAACGCTTTAGTATTAAAAATATGGCTAAAGCTAAGCCTGCGGAAATCAATGATTAGATAAAGAGATACATCGCAAGTTCTATTGTTTTTAGATGCTTGCTCATTAAAGATAATATCGGGGATAGCTAATATGTATTAGCTATCCTTTTTTTGTCCATGAAATTAACGACATTAGATAGCAGAGTAATAAAAGAATTTCAAACATAATAAAAATCAACATTTTATTACATAAGCTAATAATGCTCGGTCTATAGTGGTTAATTTAACGTGATTATAATAACGATATTCCAGAACAGTTAATTAAATGTTTCTTCAAAAGATGCAAGACCAGCAAGTATATAGAAATAAGTAATCGAGAAAATTGATATACGCTTACTAAGAGGTTCGTAATATGGTAGGTAGAGCCAAAAAATCAGCACTGACAACGTTTTTATTGCCCAGTATAGTGGCGGTGAGCTTGATGCTGAGCGCTTGTCAAAAAGAAAACACGGCTCACGACAATGAAGGATCAGGTATCTCCAATACTGGTGAAAAAGTAGACTCACTAGCGATTGAGGATAGGGCCTCGGATACCAACTCAGCAACTACTGAATCTGGCTCGACGACATTTACTCCCGAAGAAAAGCTGATGAATACTTTGTCTCGTCATCGTTGGAGCTTGGTTAGGGCAACGGATGCCAATGAGCAGCCTATAAGTGAGCTTACAGATATCGATGGTCAGGGGACTCTGGTATTTAATCCAGAAACACTTATCTATAGTGTCGGTTGTAATACAATAAGCGCTGCTTATCAGCTGCAAGGACATACATTGAGTATCGAGGAAGGAATGAGCACCAAAATGTCTTGTAGCGATCTTGATATGGCAGAAAACACATTAAATACATTAATGCTAGGGAATAGTGAGTTAAAAATAGAGCAAAGTGACAGCCCAGTATTGACTCAGTTTACCAACGATAATGTCACTTTGGTATGGAATGGTAGGCTTACTGCACAAGCGAAATACAATAGTAAGGGCGAGACGGTATTTTGGGCAGTGAATGCCAAAGAAGTCAATTGTGATATGAATGGTGAAAAGCAGTGTCTCCAAGTTAGGCCCGTCACTTACAACGACCAAGGTGTCAAAGTTCGTGAAGGGAAGTGGAGAGTATTTGCGGGAGAAATAGATGGATACCAGCATGACGGTATGCACGAAGAAGTATTACGATTGCAGCGCTACCGATTAGAGACTAACGAATTAATAGAGTCAGATGAGACAACAGAAAATGATAATGATAATGAAAAGTATGCATATGTACTCGATGCTGTCATTGAAAGTGCAATTGTAGAGTAGCTTACTGTAGTTTGAGCTTTGAAATGCTCATAGTTATAGAAAACACGCGTCTAATAGCGCGTGTTTTTTATGGGGTGTCTAATTTGCTGTTTATCTATTTTGACGATTGTTTTCTTTAACACCTCGCTATTTTAAAGCTGATCTTTAACGTAAGTTACCTAAATCTTCTTCGGTCAAACGCCAACGGCCTTTCTTTTTAGAAGCACCGCGGCCACGCATGGCGCTATTCAATATCAGTTTGTTCATTGAATGGCTTGAGTGAGCATGACAGATGGCGCAGGCAAGACCATCGGCAGCATCTTGTTGCGGTACGACTTCTAACGCTAATATCCGGCACACCATCTCTTGCACTTGTTCTTTGGCCGCTGCTCCATAGCCACAGACGGCTTGTTTGATTTGCCGAGCCGTATATTCTGATACTTCTAAATCTAGTGCAACCATCGCTGCAATCGCTGCACCTCGTGCTTGCCCAAGCTTAAGTGCAGAATCAGGGTTTTCAGCCATAAATACTTGCTCAATCGCCGTATAGATAGGCTCGTCTGCGTATTTTAAATGATGCTGTGTGATACGGGTTAGTCCATTAAAGATACGCTTGAGGCGTTCAGGCATCTCTTTGGTATCTGTACGAATCGTCCCTGCATCGATATAGGTCAGCTTGTCACCTGTCTGCTGTACTATCCCATAACCGGTCATGCGTGACCCTGGGTCAATGCCTATAATAATTGCCATAATATTCCGTCTTGCTTACCTGTCATTTTATATTCAATACAATATAGATTGGATACGGACTCGCTTAGCCCACTATTCGTAGTAGTATCTTCCACCTTCCTTGTGTCCAAATTATGTTGTACCGACTATATGGCTTAAAAATTCGCCTTAAGTTTGATAGTATAGCAACCAATCCCCATATACATCATATGTTAGCCATTTTAATTTTCATGGCGCTCAATTTATTGGTTTTTATTTTATAGGACGACACTTTATGGGTCAGATAGTTGGTATAGCCATCGTTTGGTTTATTATCGAGATGCTACTGTGGTATTTGCTTGCTCAATTTATGAGCGGCTGGTGGGTGTTTATGTGGTTTATTATCGCCGCGGTTATTGGTATCTCCTTGATGCGCAAAGGTATGGCTGCTCTTAATCCAATGGCACAGCAAATGAAAGCTGGTGGCATGATGAACCCTGCGATGCGTCCGCCAGAGACCACGATGATTAAGAGTATCGCAATGGCAGCTGCAGGTATTTTATTGCTTATTCCTGGGGTACTTAGTGATTTGATGGCGCTGTTGGTGGTATTGCCACCTGTGCAGAAAAAGCTAAAAGACTTGGCCAATAATTATGTCATGAATAATCAGCAAAAAATGATGGAAATGATGGCGAAGCAGATGGGTGGTCAAATGGGCGGTGGTCAAAATCCATTTGGCGGTGCTGGTGGTATGGGCGGTCAAAACCCGTTCGGTGGCGCAGGTGGCATGAATGGCCAGAATCCGTTTGGTCAACAGCAGCAAAACCCATTTGGTGACGTGTTTAAACAGCATACTACGGTTGATGGTACTGCCAAAAACATCCCTAAAGATGTCAAGAAAATTACCAAGTCTGCTAATGACGAATAACCATTCAGTTAAATCGTAAGCATAAAAAAAGCCCCTCTCGTCGATGACGAAAGGGGCTTTTTAGTGGTAGTAAATAAATTATAAGAAATATATTTACTAACCGAATGAAACAACCGAAGTGCCGCTGTAAGATGGTGACCCATGAACCGTGAAGTTCAGGGCGGATGCGTCATCATCTCTGCAGGTTTCCTGATACACCGCAAGCGGTGCAGGCATACACAATGAGACAATAGGTACCACATCCTGGTAAAGCATTATCGGCTCAGGGAATAAACATCTACTAGCCAACACTTCAGAATAGTTTTATCTTAACCAATGAAAAGAGTGATTGCAAGTCTGAATTACAGATTGATACGTAGCTTGGTTGGTTGGCCGCACTTATATTGTCTTATCTAGAAAAAACGTCATAAGATAACCCTATAAAATTATTCATAAACTCACGAAAAATGCTCAGTTTTTCAGCTATTTCAAGATGTGTGTTAATATAGAGGGCTTTATATTCCCTTACACAGCATTATAGGCGTTCATTCACTCGAGGAGCGGTAATATATGACCAGTACCCAACAAGCATCAGACTCTATTGATAATAATAAAACACAGCTTAGCAATAACCAAGACGGTGCACAGAATAAAAAAATACCGCATGTCTTGATGATATTGGACGGCTTTGGTCATCGTGAAGAAGATAAAGATAACGCCATCGCTGCTGCCAATATGCCAAATTTAGACAAGATTTATCAGCAATATCCTCATGGGCTTATTTCAGCTTCAGGGGAAGATGTTGGTTTGCCAGATGGTCAGTTTGGTAATTCAGAAGTCGGTCACATGAACTTAGGCGCAGGGCGTGTTCTTTATCAGGACTCAACACGTATCTCAAGTGAACTTGCCAATCGTGAATTCTATAAAAATGAAGCATTGGTCAATGCCGTAAAAGCGGCTAATGAGCGTGGCGGTAACGTCCATATTATGGGCTTGCTCTCTGATGGCGGCGTCCACTCACATCAAGACCATATCGAAGGCATGTGTCATTCAGCATTGGTGCATGGTGCCAAGAATGTCTTTATTCATTGTTTCTTAGATGGCCGTGATACCCCGCCTAAATCTGCTGATAAGTACATCAATCGTCTGCGCGACTATATTGATAAATTGAATGCTCACTACGAAGGTGGCCGCGTACAGATTGCAAGTATCATCGGACGCTACTATGCAATGGATCGCGACAATCGTTGGGATCGCGTGCAAAAAGCCTATGAGCTGATTACTGAAGGCAAAGCTGATCGTCTATCGACACGGGCAGATGGCGCTGTCCAAGCTGCTTATAAAGCGCGTGAGACCGATGAGTTTGTCAGTCCAACGACCGTAATTGGACGTGATGAAGTGCCATATACTGTTAATGATAACGACGCACTTATTTTTATGAATTTCCGTGCTGACCGTGCTCGTGAGCTTGCCCAAGCGTTTGTCTTGCCAGATCATGAGTTTTCTGGATTTGCGCGCCAAAAACAGCCAAAACTGGCGGCGTTTGTGATGCTAACTAAGTATTCAGATGTCCTAGCTGATAATCCAAAAACCAGCATTGCTTACTACCCAACGTCTTTGGCCAATACATTGGGAGAGTACTTGCAGGATCAAGGAAAAACTCAACTACGTATTGCTGAAACTGAAAAATATGCGCATGTGACGTTTTTCTTTAGTGGCGGCCGAGAAGAAGAGTATCAGGGTGAGACCCGCATTTTAGTGCCATCTCCAGACGTTGCAACTTATGATCTACAGCCTGAGATGAGTGCGCCTGAAGTCACTGATAAATTAGTAGAAGCGATTGAGTCTGGTAAGTATGATGTATTGGTGGTCAATTATGCCAATGGTGATATGGTTGGGCACACAGGTATCTTTGATGCAGCAGTAAAAGCGGTAGAGGCTTTAGATGTATGCGTTGGCCGTATCGAGTCAGCAGTCCGAGCTGCTGGTGGTGATATGCTTATCACAGCCGATCATGGTAACTGCGAGCAGATGCAAGACTACGAAAGTGGTCAAGTACATACACAGCATACGACAGAGCATGTGCCATTAATTTATGTAGGTGAGCAAAAGTTGCAAGTACGCCGTGGTGGTAAACTTAGTGATGTGGCACCGACTATTTTATCATTGATGAACATTGACGCCCCTGCCGAAATGACAGGTGAGAGCTTATTGGTTCCAGCAGTCTAAGCCAGTCGAGTTAAACCACAGTACTTGAATGACTGTGGTTTATACTGATTTGACAGCTGTACCAGAAGATATCAAAAAGGAAAGGATAACCTATTATCCTTTCCTTTTTTTGTGATACATTTTACTTAATTTACTTGCAATACTATGCTAGTTCGAAATATGCGTTTGGTGCTATCTTATAAGTCACTATATAACGCTAAATTCGTATTCTCTACTATTCAAATGAGTTCTTTTATGCAGCCTATTTCTTTTGCACGTTCTTTTTTATCCAAAGGGTTAAGTAAATCAGTAGGGAAGGCGTCAGTCGCGTCTGCGGTTTTGCAGCCTGCAATTTTAATAGGTGTGCTTGGTTGTGCGATTAGCGTAAATGCACAAGCAGCAGTGGGAGCTTCTACAAATAATGATAATCCTACAAATGGCCTACAGCTCATCAGTTTAAATGCAGATGAGATAGCGGATGAAAACGACGCTGATAATTTATCTAACATTGCTGATATGTTAGATGTCGCCGATGAGCCAGATGACTCGATAGATAGTGTGCCAGATGACAGCGCGCTAACGGATGATGCCGATGATATTGATACGGAGATTCCAGCAGAAGTTGCACAAGTATCGCTAAATGCTATCTCTCCTGAGACGCTAAAGACATTTGTGGCTGTAGTGGATTTAGTACGTCGTCAATACGTCGATGCGGTCAATGACGAAGAGTTATTTAGCAATGCGATGAGCGGTATGCTGACCAAACTTGACAGCCATGCTGAGTTTTTAGATGCAGAAGCCTATGAGAATCTACGTGCCTTTACTGAGGGTGACGTTGGTGATATTGGTATTAAAGTTAATTACCAGCCAGAGGCGGGGTATTGGGTCGTGACAGAGGTTATCGATGATTCACCTGCAGACAAAAAAGGCATCGCAGTTGGTGATTATTTGCATCAAGTTGATGAGTTTAAGCTAGACGAAGGGCGACAGGTCAATGACGTTGAGCAGCTTTTGACGGGTATTGCTGGTACGCAGGTAGATATCATTACTTCCAAAGCTGGTCGCCGTAAGCACACAACGACGTTGCAGCGTAATAATAGTCATCCGCAGATTATCGAGACCAAACTGGTTGATGGCATTGCCATTGTTAAATTACCGGCGTTTCAAAACAATAGCCGTGAGAAACTACTAGAAGGTTTAATCAACCTAAACGCTCCGATATCAGGCATTTTACTAGATATGCGTGATAATCCAGGTGGCGTACTGACATCAGCAGTGAGCGTGGCCAGTTTATTTATGGATGATACCGATGTAGTGCAGGTGCAAGCACGTCAAAATAAATCACGGGTACTATCGACCCAAGGTGATGCGATACTTAAACCTTTGCCTTTAGTGGTATTACAAAACCGCTATTCAGCATCAGCAGCAGAGGTGCTTGCCAGTAGTTTACAAGCACAAAAACGCGCTACTATTATCGGTGAAGTTAGCTATGGCAAGGGCTCAGTACAATCGGTCATCCCATTAAACGATGAGCAAGCCGTCAAATTGACTGTGGCCAATTATATGACGGTAGCAGGCAAACAAATAGACGAGATCGGCGTAGAACCTGATGTGACCTTATCTGGCAGCGAGAACACGTGGGAGCAGAAAGCTTTAGAATTAGTAAAGGCGCGCGCACTTGATTCTGGCATTCGCTTTGTTAGAAAAAACGCTACGAAAGAATAGACTTTCGTAGCAGTTGATTAACAGTACATACCATTCAACGCTCAAAAATATTTGAAGATGACGTTTAAAGGAAATTAGTCGAACGCATCTTCAGAAATTTCGAGCTTTTTCATACGGTAGCGTAAAGAGCGAAAGGTGGTTCCTAATAATTCAGCTGCTTGGGTTTTGTTCCAGCCAGTTTGTTTGAGTGCTGTGATAATCAGCTGCTTTTCCTGTTCCTGCAAATAATGCTCTAACCCTTGAGGCGGTAGTTGACCGTCGAACAATTCTGATAAACCTGATATGTCTTTAGAGGTTCCTTGTTGGACGTTGGAGTCAAGGAGCGACTCTTTGTCATGAGTACTTGCTACGTTGGTTGACGAACTGTCATTACTAGTTGACGAATGCTGTACCATTGAAGGGTAGTGGTTGTTGTTAGTACGATAAGGGTGTAAATTGGTCACCCTTTGTTCAACCGGCGTTGCCATATTGCTAGATTGAATGGCTTGCTCACCGTCCTTTGTTGATTGGGCTGTAGATTGAACGTCTATTTGATTTTCTACGTTACGAGCAGGTGGCTCAGAGCTATCGATAGCTGAACTATGATTTTGCTCTTGTGTATTTACAAGCTCAGGTTCAATGTCAGGAAGACCTAAATGACTAACGTCAATGTATGAGGTTTCAGCTAACGTAACTGCACGCTCCAATAAGTTGCGTAGTTCACGGACATTACCCGCAAAATCGTGGCGTTGTAAGCGTTCGCAAGCTTCCATTGTCAATGACGGCGGCGACTCTAATTGCCAATCATTAGAAATCATCGCCAAAAAGTGGTCTGCCAACACAGGGATATCATCACGGCGTGCATTAAGTGTTGGAAGCTTTAGCTCAATGACATTGATGCGATAATATAAGTCTTGTCGAAATGCACCATCTTGTACCAATTGGCTCAGGTCTTTGTGAGTGGCAGACAAAATGCGGATGTCTACTGGAACTTCTTTTGTATCACCAATTGCCCTTACTGTTTTTTCTTGAATGGCACGTAACAATTTAACCTGCATGGCTAGAGGTAAATCTGCTACTTCATCTAAAAATAACGTGCCGCCATTGGCTTGCTGGAATAACCCTTGTTTATCAGCGACAGCCCCTGTAAAGCTGCCTTTTTTATGACCAAAAAACTCCGACTCCATTAACTCCGATGGTATCGCACCGCAGTTCACTGGTACAAAGCTGCCATCACGCCGTGGACTTAAATCGTGGATCAATCTGGCGACCACTTCTTTACCTGTGCCAGAAGCGCCCGATAAAAACACAGGTGCCTGTGAGCGTGCTAGCTTTAAAATGGTATTTTTGAGGGGATGCATGACAGCAGAATTACCAATCAATCTACTATCTAGCATTTTCTGTTCAGGAGAGCATTCCGGTGCGGCCTGTACTTCGTTATCTTGATGAATAACTTTTATGGCATTCTCTACCAGTTGGCGCAAACGTGGTAGTTCTAGCGGTTTATTGACAAAATCAAAGGCACCAAGCTTTAATGCCTCAATAGCTAAATCCATGCTGCCATGAGCCGTAATCACCGCTATTGGAATATTAGAGCTATTGCTAATTTCTTTTACCAGCTCAAGTCCCGAGCCATCTGGCAGTTTTAAATCCGTCAGACAGAAATCGTAGTCATTGTCTTGCCAAAATGTTCTTGCTTGCGACAATGTATAAGCCACATCACTTTTGATACCCATTTTAGTCAGGGTAATTTGCATCAATCGACATAAATCTACTTCATCATCGACGACTAGCGCGGTTGTTGTCATACATCATCTCATCGTATTTTATGGCTATAAAATCAATAGCTGGGTCTAAATGGGCGTAATAGCGTTCAAAGGGTAAATTTAGGTAAGATTTTCTTCGATAGTTTGAAATTTATTATCAGATTTAATAGAAGGTACAATTAATCGAAAGCATGTTTTCTCATGTTCAGGAATGTAGAGTAAACGCGCTTGATTGGCTTCACAAAATGCTTGTGATAAATAGAGCCCCAGTCCTGTACCAGCTTTATCTGTTGTAAAAAACGGATCGAACAAAAGTTCTAAATTTCCAGCACTAACACCATTACCATTATCTAGTATATCGATTATAACATCGTTGTCTGCGCAGTAAATGTCGATTTCTACATAAGCATGAGGATGAGCATAGCTGCTATAACGCAGACCATTGTTGATTAAGTTGATCAATATCTGCTCTAACTGATGAGTATCAAATGATATGATGGGTTTGGTTTTTATTCGTAGAAAAATGTCGTGTCCTTGAAAGTAATTCTCCAAAAACGATGGCATCCATTCAGCTAACTCGAGCACCTGCTGGGTAGCCGTCTGCTGACGAGACAGCTTTAAAATATCTTCGATGATACGGTTTACACGTTTTGTCTGTGAAAATATCATTTCATAAAGCTCATGGTTGCCGGTCATGGCAGCATTCGATTCACTTGTTAATGCACTGTCATCTTCCATTTGTTCTGCAACATCTTCTATTAATAGCTGGCTGGCTTGCGATATCGCTGCTAATGGGTTTCTGATTTCGTGGGCAATACTGGCAGTTAATTGCCCTAAAGAAGCCAGTTTCAACTGTTGAGCACTGGCTTGCTCACGGCGTAAATCTTCTAATATGACAAGTTTGCTATCGTCTTTTAGTGGAATAATCTGTACGCGTAATTTGCCAAATATTGAGGCATTTGCCACAGCCGGAACATCGTAGGTAAAAGCGCGTGACTGCCCAGATGCTACCGACAAGCAGGCATTAAATAACTGTGTATGCTGCTTATTGAGTTGCTGCTCAAAATTGGAGAGAAGTGCTTTGTTATGAGTCTCTTTTGTATCGTCAAGGGTATTCTGTGCTGTGACAGGCGTGACAAGAGAAAGGCTCAGCAATTGATGTGCGGCAAGGTTTGCTAAGACAATATGTTGCTTATCGATAACGATAACACCATTCACCATCTGTGTGATGACCTCTTGATTAATCACGTTTAGTCGCTCGACTTCCTTAGCATGGTTTGCCGCGACTTTCTCAAGCTGTACCAATCGTTGAGAGATAGACCAACTCAAACCGCCCACTGCTAAAAAGCTCGCCGACATCAGTAGCGCATCACCTAGATTGGCTAGACTCATGCTGTTAGCAATAGCGTAAAAAAACTGCTGATAAATAACGAGAATGATGGCAAGTAAAGTAATAACCAACGCTTGTGAGCCATGTAGTAGCATAAAGCTAGCCGCGACGACCACCATGTATAGCATGGTTAACTGCAAATCAGGGTTGCCTGTCGTGTAGAGCAGTAGACTTAATATAATAACGTCTAAGGCCAGTCCGAATGCCAGTTGGCGGCGCATATGTTTTGTAACGACATAAAATAATCCAAGCAGTATCAAACTTAACAGTACATAGAAGCTTAGAGTCGTTTGTTGTAAAAAACTCGGTAAAGAAGTGCCATCACCTGTACGAGCACTAATGTATAGCATGAGCATAGAGAACAGGCTAACAACGAAGCGATAGCTGCTATAGATCAGCCCCAACTTACGCAACTGCGGCAGAGGAAGCGTATCGTCATGATGAACATAACGAGTAATGGCAGAGCTAAGATTGGTAGCAGGGTTCATAAACTGGCCGTAATAGAATAAACGCTAAAATGGTTTATGGTTGGATCAGACCATGACGAATGGCCAAATGAGTTAATTTAACATCACTATCAACCCCAACCTTTTCATAGATACGGTAGCGATACGTATTAATGGTCTTGACGCTAACAAACAATTGATCAGCTATTTGCTGAGGGCTTTGACAATTAACAACCATCATGGCCACTTG
This sequence comes from Psychrobacter sp. Ps1, assembly GCF_022129425.1. NCBI lineage: Bacteria > Pseudomonadati > Pseudomonadota > Gammaproteobacteria > Moraxellales > Moraxellaceae > Psychrobacter > Psychrobacter sp. Ps1. The sequence continues at coordinate 38,556 of NZ_JADQAN010000012.1, forward strand.
TTTTTCTCTGTCACTTAATAAGTCAAAAGGTGAGTTTGCATTATCAGACAATAAAACATCTGCTAACTGTTCAGCCACATCCTGACTGAAGTAACGACCTCCTTGATAAATCTTTTTGACCGCACGTATCATTTCATCAAGCGGCGTGCCTTTGGTAATGTAACCATTGACACCTGCTTTGATCAGCATTGAGGGATAGGGCTGTGCAGACATACTACTGACCGCCAAAATCTTGATACCCATATCAAGTTGTATCAGACGTTTGGTTGCTTCAAGCCCGCCAATATTCGGCATGTTGACGTCTAGCAAAATCACATCAGGATGTAATTGTTTGGCTTGTTTGATAGCCATATCACCGCTGTCTGCTTCACCTACCACTTCAATATCGGGGCTGTCTGACAACATACGGCTAATGCCCATCCGTACCAAATCATGATCATCTACCACTAATACTTTAATCATAACCATACTCTTTATTGATTGTCAGAATGAACGCTTTATTAGGTTCAAATAGTATAAAAGTCGAATATATTTCAACCATTATTATTATCTTTGTATATTCAAAATACCGCTGATCAATATAACAAAATACGAGTAATCATAACATTCGAAGTTAAATTATATTGCTGCAGTGTGAATTGATGTTTCTATAATATAAATTGGTTGTAGCAAAGTTTGAATGAAGCCAAAAAAAACTACTAAATCAGTTTGATAGATTAAACTTAAATGTAAACCATGATACACTAAAAATACAAAAGCTCTATGTGAGTACTTACAAACACATCTATAAACGCTACGTACGTTTTTGGCGTCAGACAATATGTAACTGGCGTAATAGCGACAGCAGGAGGCATAATGAAGCAACTACCATTAACCAAACAGCAATTGATCGCTGCTATGATTTCATTGAGTTTGGGCAGTGTTGCACAAGCCGCACTTACAATTAATGGTAGCACTGACACTGCCTCTAGTGCACGCCTGAGTTGGGGCGGCGCTGATAGTTTGTCTGAAGCTCGTAACATAATGTACAAGTCCAACGGCTCTGCTATTAAGAAAGTTGATAATGGCTACGGCACTACCAATATTACGAATACTAATAGTTTTGCTAGTAGTAATAACACCAATAGTGCCCGCTATAACACAACTTATCGTGGGGCATTTGGTAGCAGCGATATGATTCCGATTAGTACGGATTCACGTAGTGTTGCGGTGATCGACGCTGAAACTGGCGAATCTATTTACGAAAAAGATGCTGATATCGCGCGCCCAATGGCCAGTATCACCAAGGTTATGACGGCTATGGTGGTGTTGGATGCTGGTCTTGATATGCGTGAAGAAATTACGCTTGATCCAGAAGATTTTGTTGGTCCTAAGCGTGCAAGCTCGCGTTTGAAATCAGGTGATCGTTTAAACCGTGCTGAGATGCTATTGATGGCGTTGATGAAGTCTGAAAACCCAGCGGCGAAGAGTCTAGCGCGTAACTACCCAGGTGGCTATGATGCTTTTATGCGTGCAATGAATCGTAAAGCGCAAGATTTGGGCATGAATACGGCGTTTTTTGGTGATCCAACTGGACTAGATAAGCGCAACGTAGCTTCGTCAAAAGATTTGGTCAAGATGGTACGTGCTGCTGGTAACTATGATGTGATTCGTCGTTTTTCTACCACTAAGAGCTATGACTTTTTCGTCTCAAACTACTCAAGCGGTAACCGCACCTATAAAGCCAGTAATACTAGCACGTTGGTCCGTGACGGCAGCTATCCAATCGGTATCTCTAAGACAGGCTTTATCAATGAAGCCGGACGTTGTGTTGTGATGGAAACTCGGGTCAATAATCGTCCTGCAATTATTGTTATCTTAGGAGCAAACAGCTCAGCAACACGTTGGGGCGATGCTAAAAATATCTTAAATAGTTTGGCTACACGTCGTACAGTATAAGCTATCTGTTCTAAATATATAAAAAAGCTGTTATATCATATAACAGCTTTTTTATTGTGTTGAATTTAAGAATTAAGGATACACGCTATGGGTCATTCACCATTCTCTTCTCCTACACCTAAGCTATATCTATTGACGAACGACGATGAGTTTGAGCTGTTATATCAAAAGCTACAGGCAGCCTTATCGACAGGATTGATTGCGCTATTACAAATTCGTCGTAAGCAAGTTCTTAGTCTACCTGATGGAGCTTTGAAGCTTTTTGATGAAGCGCAAAAAATCGTCGAGTTAGCTAAAACGTACAACGTGCCAGTTGTTATTAATGATGACGTGAAGTTAGCCGAAAGGCTTGGCGTTGGGGTACACCTTGGTCAAACAGACGGCAGTATCGGTGATGCTCTACAGTCTCTATCACCGCATCAAATCATCGGTCGTACCTGCCATGGTGATGTAGCGCTGATTAAAGAAGCAAAAAATGACGGTGCAAGTTATGCTGCGATGGGTGCAGTATTTACTTCTACAACTAAGCCAAATGCTAATATTATTTCACGTCAGCAGCTTGAGGAAGGGTGTCAGCAAGGCATACCAATCTGTGTAATAGGCGGGCTAACCGCAGAAAATGTCTCAGAGCTGGTAAATTTGCCCATTGCGCTTGTGGCAGTAGTCGGGGATATCATGGATCTACCAGTAGCAGATATAGCTCAGCGCTGTCATGAATGGCAGCAGGCATTTTCTAAATGGAAAATACCTACTTGAAGAACTCTTCTTAGAGAGGTTTTAGAGTAGCAATAGTCTTAGAATAGAGTATTAATATGACAGCGCTACTCAGCGTGTTCCATACATAAGGTAGCATAGGGCAGCGCTTCTAAGCGTTGCTCTTCGATTGGCTCGCCGCAGACTTCACACTCGCCATAAGTACCATTTTCAATCCGACTCAATGCATTTTCGACATAGATTAAGCTTTGACGCGCCTCACTCATTAAGTTTTTACGCATATCATTTTGACGATAGGATATGGCCTGATCTTCCCAGTGCTCATTGAGATCATCTTGTGGATTCTGAATATGATCTTCAATTTTATTAATGCGAGATTCGTATTCGTCTTTTAATTTTAATAGGTTTTGTTTAGCAGTGTCTAAGTTGATACTCATTGTTTTCTCCTAATGGATTATTTTTATTGTCAATGTTTCTATCATAAAGAGCTTGACTGCTGAGTACCACCACGAAATGTTACGGTTTATTGACTATGCTCAAAGCTAGCAACTGCAATTGTTGCAATCGAATAATGCTCTGAGAATTTAGACTAAATATTTTAAACGTGCTGAAATTTGTGACAGGTTGCTTGTGAGACTGCGCTAGAAAACTGGTAGAATACACCGCCGCTGAATTCTGCTTACTTGATCGACTCATCAGAGTGATCTGATAAGTGTCAGAGCCAAGCGTTAAAAAGACATTAAAAAGCAATAAAGCTGATAGTGACTATATAGCTTAGATATAAAATAGCGTAGTTATAAAGCAGGCGAGTAAGAGTGCTACTAAATAGTAGATTGATCGAGCTTAGCACTGAATCTGATTTATATAGAGCGGACCATAATAGTCATATCAATAACGACAGTAATCGCAAATTAACAGATATATTGATGCATAGGAGCAGGTAATGAATTTTTTGCGTATGAGTGAGTTGAACTTAACGGATAAAGTGGTTTTGATTCGAGAAGATTTAAATGTGCCTATTAAAGACGGTAAGGTCACGAGCGATGCGCGCTTGCAAGCCAGTCTTCCTACCATCAAGATGGCGCTCGAAAAAGGCGCTGCGGTAATTGTTTGCTCACATTTAGGCCGCCCAACAGAAGGCAGTCCTGAAGCTGTATATTCATTAGCACCAGTTGCTGACTATTTGACGGACAAATTAAGCTCGCAACTATCGACACCTGTACGTCTTAATAGTGATTACCTTACCCAAGGTGCCAATGTAAAATGCGGCGAAGTAGTTCTATTAGAAAATGTACGCTTCAATGACGGTGAAAAGAAAAACGATGCCACGCTGGCGAAAAAGTACGCTGATTTGTGCGATGTGTTTGTGATGGATGCTTTTGGTACAGCGCACCGTGCACAGGCATCAACAGAAGGCGTTACGCAAGCGATGCGTCAAGCAGACAAAACCGTTTGTGCAGGGCCATTGTTAGCCGCTGAGCTTGATGCTTTGAGCCTAGCACTTGAAACACCAGCACAGCCAATGCTTGCCATCGTTGGTGGATCAAAAGTATCTACCAAATTAGAAGTGCTACACAGCTTGGCTGAAGTTTGCACGCAAATTATCGTTGGTGGGGGTATTGCCAATACTTTCTTAGCAGCACAAGGACACAGTGTTGGCGCCTCATTGTACGAAGCAGACTTGCTCGATACTGCACGTGACATTATGACCAAAACCGAAATTTTGCTGCCTGAGTACGTCGTAGTCGCTGATAAAAATGACATCGATTTCGCTGACTTTACTGGCTCATTGCAAAAAGCTACCGCAACGATCAAATCAGTTGATGCGATCGGTGACAATGACATGATATTGGACATCGCACCAGAAAGCGCAAAACAGCTTGCCGATGCCATTATTAATGCAAAAACCATTTTGTGGAATGGCCCAGTGGGTGTATTTGAGGTCGATGCTTTCGGGCAAGGCACACAGATATTAGCTACTGCTGTAAAAGACAGTGATGGTTTCTCTATCGCGGGCGGCGGTGATACATTAGCAGCTATCGATAAATATCAAGTTGCTGAAGGCGTGAGTTATATGTCAACGGGTGGCGGTGCGTTTTTAGAGTTTGTTGAAGGTAAAGTACTTCCAGCAGTTGCTGCACTGCAAATAGATGCCTAACTAATTAACGATACTCTGTAGCTTAGTAACATTAGACGTACAACTAACTCTAAATAACTAAGGTAGTCTGTAAAAATAATATTTTGGCTGTTGATTTACTTGTTTTTATTGATATAAGTAAGCGCAATAGCCATCGATTATTATTAAGCAGTAATTATTTATTTATATACTGAAAATTATTATTGCATGTCTGATTCGCACTCTATAAAATAGCGCGACCATGTATTTTGACATGCATTATTTACGAGAGGTTTATTATGTTAAAACGTCATTTATTACTTGCTAGCGTACTTGCTGGTACCTTTGCAATCACTGCATGTAGCCAACAAACAGAAGAAAACACAGAAGCTGCTGTTGAATCTGCTGGCGATGATGCTGCTGCAAACGCTGATGCTGCTGCTGCTGAAGCTGAAGCTGCTGCTCAAGACGCTGGTACTGAAGTTGCCGAAGGCGCTGACACTGCTGGTGCAGCTGCGACAGACGCTCTAGAAAACACTGGCGATGCTATTGCTGAAAGCACTAACACAGCGGTTGAAAATACTGCTGAAGCTGTTGCTGATGGCGCTAACGCTGTCGCTGATGGCGCAAATGATGTTGCAGTTGATGCAGAGCAACAGTACTAAGCTACGCGATGACTAAGCACTATAATGACTGATTTACTGGGAAGCTATCGATTGATATGTAACCTTTAAGAATAGTCATTGCTTTATAAGCCTCAAAATACTAAAAAAGCCTTGGTGATTGCCAAGGCTTTTTGCGTTGTATGTCATTATAGTAGTTTATAAAGTTACAGTTTATAAAAATTAAACTGATATCAAGAGACGGTATAGACTGACAAATAGTCGGTCAACCGCTACGAAGACAGAACAATTTTTGCTATAATCACCGCGTGGTAATCATATCCAATATCATTCAGACCTTTACTAGCCTATATACTGTCAGTCTGATCGAATATACAGTGGAATGATTGTTATCAAGCTGTTTTTTTTAAATACTATTCAAAATCTAATCAGAGAGCATCTTATGGCCCTAATATCCTTACGTCAACTTCTAGATCATGCCGCTGAACACAGCTATGGTGTTCCTGCCTTTAACGTCAATAACTTAGAGCAAATGCGTGCAATCATGATGGCTGCGGATGCTTGTGATTCACCTGTTATTGTTCAAGCCAGTGCAGGCGCACGTAACTATGCTGGGTCAGCATTTTTGCGTCATTTGATTATCGCTGCGATCGAAGAATGGCCACATATTCCAGTAGTAATGCATCAAGATCACGGTATGTCGCCAGCTATCTGCCAACGCTCAATCCAATTAGGTTTTTCATCAGTGATGATGGACGGCTCACTTGGTGAAGATGGCAAAACGCCAATGGATTACGATTACAATGCTAGCGTCACGCGCGAAGTTGTTAAGATGGCTCATGCTTGCGGCGTCTCTGTAGAGGGCGAAATCGGTTGCCTAGGTAGTCTTGAAACTGGTATGGCTGGCGAAGAAGATGGCTCTGGCGCTGAAGGCGTATTGGATCATGAGCAGCTTTTGACCAGTGCTGATGAAGCTGACCAGTTTGTAAAAGATACCAATGTCGATGCGTTAGCGATTGCTATCGGTACTAGTCATGGTGCCTATAAGTTCACACGTCCACCGACAGGCGATATTTTGTCTATTGAACGCGTAAAAGAGATTCATGCCCGTATTCCTAATACGCATTTGGTCATGCATGGTTCTTCATCAGTGCCACAAGAATGGCTAAAAGTTATTAATGAAAATGGCGGTGATATCGGCGAAACTTATGGCGTGCCAGTTGAGCAAATCGTTGAAGCGATCAAGCATGGTGTGCGCAAAGTAAACATCGATACGGATTTACGTCTGGCATCAACTGGTGCTATCCGCGAATTCCTTGCAAAAAATCCAAGTGAATTTGATCCACGCAAATATTTCAAAGCGTCTATGGTAGCGATGTCAGATATCTGTACCAATCGTTTTGAAGCGTTCGGCTCTGCAGGTCAAGCACATAAAATTCGCCCAACCAGTCTTGAAGGTATGGTGAACTTTTACCAATAAGATTGTGTGGTAGAACGTAGTTGTTAATCACGAAGTAGCAGCTGATTTTATAATATCTCACATAAGAGGTCATAAGTAATGATTGGATTGATTACTGGACAGGTGCAGTACTTGATGGCACCGACGGCTTGTATCATGACGACCTCTGGGGTGGGTTATGATATCGAATTGCCATTGCCTTCGTTTTGTCAGTTACAGCTGAATGAACAAGCCAGCATTTGGACACATTTCCATGTTCGCGAAGATGCCCAATTGCTATACGGCTTTATCGATCGAAAAGAACGCGATATCTTTCGCCAGTTAATTAAAATTAACGGGGTTGGGGCAAAAATGGCCTTGGCGATGCTGTCTGCAATGTCAGCAGCTGAGCTAAAGATGCACGTCGAGCAAGAGTCGGAAACGGCATTGACTCGTATCCCTGGCATCGGTAAAAAGACGGCGCAACGCTTATTAATTGAGCTAAAAGACAAGTTAAAGAATATCGACGTTGATAGTGGTGCGTTTGAATTGACACCACAGGAAACTACGATTTCTCATGAAGGCAGTATCATCGCTGAAGTGGAAGGCGCATTGATTAGCTTGGGCTACAAAGAAAAAGAAGCTCAGCTAGCGATTAAAGCTGCTAAGAGTAAAGGAGATACTTTTGCTGATACTCAAGGCTTATTGAAAGCTACTTTACAGCAGCTATCTGGCTTTTAATTCATATTAATTAGCCGTCTATCGATGACAACCACATAATGTATTAAATTAATAAGCGACATTAAATGTCGCTTATTTTCGTTTTAGTGTTCGCTTAATAAGGTTTTACATGACTTATGCGCAGCGTTTGGTTATGCTATTTGTTAACTAATTTTTTAACATAATGATAAATTCTATGACGCAAGATCGCTTAATTAATCCGCTAGAAGGCGCAAGTGATGCTCCTGATGCCAATATCCGACCAGCGTTGTTGGCTGAGTATATTGGTCAGCCGGTGGTACGTGAGCAGATGGAAGTGTTCATCGGTGCTGCTCGTGGCCGTGACGAAGCGCTAGATCACACACTTATATTTGGTCCACCGGGTCTAGGCAAGACGACCCTCGCCAATATTATCGCTCGTGAGATGGGTGGTAATTTGCGTTCTACTTCAGGGCCTGTGCTTGAGCGCCCAGGAGATTTGGCAGCCATGCTGACCAATCTAGAAGCGGGTGACGTACTGTTTATTGATGAAATTCACCGTCTAAGCTCGGTCATTGAAGAGATACTTTATCCAGCGATGGAAGATTTCCAATTAGATATTATGATTGGTGAAGGGCCTGCTGCGCGTTCTATCAAGCTTGATTTGCCGCCGTTTACTTTGGTAGCAGCAACGACGAGAGCAGGACTGCTAACCTCACCGCTACGTGACCGTTTTGGGATTGTACAGCGACTCGAATTTTATAATATCGCTGATCTAACGACGATTGTTAGTCGCGCAGCACGTCTAATGCGTGTACCAATGAGTGAAGATGGCGCTGTAGAGATTGCGCGCCGTGCACGTGGTACACCAAGGATTGCTAACCGCCTATTACGCCGCGTGCGTGACTATGCCGAGGTAAGAGGCGATGGTAGTATTAATGGCGCGATTGCAGGTAGCGCGCTAGATATGCTGGCAGTGGATAGACGTGGTCTTGATCATCTAGACAGACGCTATATCGAAATATTGCATGAGCGCTTTGACGGTGGTCCTGCGGGTGTTGAAGCAGTAGCAGCAGCGATGGCTGAAGACCGTGGTACGCTTGAAGATGTGATTGAGCCGTATCTGATTCAACAAGGTTATGTGCTGCGTACTGCTCGTGGCCGCGTACTGACACAGATGGCAATCGATCAGATGTTATAGTATTCAATACTCAGTACAAAAAATGCGCCTGCTTTTGATTGAAAGTAGGCGCATTTTTTTGTTTAAATCTAAAATTATGAAAATTTTTCTAAACTGATTGATTAAAAGTAAATCTGATTTCTAAGCTAAAATTCGCCAAACAACTACCAGAACAGCCAGTATATAAAATATAGGTGATAGCCAACCGATAACTTGCGTAGCGATAGCGATAAAAATAGCAAACCCTGCAAGTGCCAACCAATCGCGGCGACGGTCATTTAACATGTCAGCACGAATCTGCTGTATTTCACGTAGCTGACTGTCTTGTCGAGAGCCTTGTGAGGCAAGGCTTTGTAGCCCTTGGTCTAATAGTTTAGGAATATCGGTGGTAGACAGGAGCATTTCAGGCAGTTGTTGACGCAGTTGCTGTAGATTACGCATAGGATCTAACTGCTCTTTGATCCAACTGCTTAGAATTGGCTTGGCAAGTGACCAAATGTCTAGATCAGGATATAAATCACGACCGAGTCCTTCCACATGGACCAAGGTTTTTAGCAAAAGCATCAGCTGCGGCGGGATACTCATATGATGTCTACGCGCAATGTCCAAAATCTGCATCAGTACGCCAGCGAAGTCGATATCATCGATTGATTTTTGTAGCATAGGGCCGACGGTACGTTTCATATCACGCATCAGGGCATGCTTATCAGCGTTTGGTGGTATCCAACCTGCACGGCTAACAATATCAACTACGGCGGTGAAGTTATTGTTCATTACGGCAAGTAACATCCGCGCCACGATGAGCTGATCATCTTTTGATAAAGTGCCCATGATGGCGCAATCAAGCCCGATATAACGTGGTTCATGACCTAAATCAACTGCTGCCATACCTGCATGTAAGGTTTGCACAGGTGGTGTCTCTACGAACACATTGCCTGGATGCATATCAGCATGAAAAAAGTTATCACGGAAGACTTGGGTGAAAAATATCGTTAGGCCTTTTTCTGCAAGCGCTGCACGGTCGTAACCTAACTGTTCAAACATCTCAACTTGTGAGATAGGGACACCTTGGATACGCTCCATGACCATCACGTTTTTGGCAGCGTCGTAAACTTCAGGCACATACATCAGTGCTGAACCCAAGAAGTTGTTGCGCATCTGAGTAGTATTATCAGCCTCAAGCGTCAAATCTAGCTCATTGAGCATGACTTGCCGATAGTCTTCGACAATATCGATGATATGAATGGCACGTGCCGCTTCAATTCGTGCAGATGCCCAGCTTGCCAATTCTCGCAGTAGCTCAAAGTCAGAAACAATCACAGTGCGAATATCGGGGCGAACCACTTTTACCACGACTTCACGCCCATCATGTAGGGCAGCCGTATGAACTTGGGCGATAGAAGCGGCCGCTAACGGTTTGATATCGAACCGAGCAAACAAGGTTTCAATAGACTGGCCAAGACCATGTTTAGGGTGCTGAATTTGAGCGACAGCAATATCAGCGTCAAAAGGCTTAACTTTGTCCTGCAACTGAATCAATTGAGCGATAATCTCAGGCGGTACCAAGTCGCGACGTGTTGAGAGTAACTGGCCAAGTTTCAAAAACAGCGTACCCATGTCCTCAAGCGCATATTTAATCGCATTTGGTTGGTGCTTTTTGCCCCATGCTGCTGGATGCATGCGAATTAATCGCGCCAAAGGTTGCAGCTGCGGTGCTTCTTCGATAGAAAAATGGGTATCAAGGCGATACATTGCGGCGATACGCCAAAGCTGAAGTAGACGAGCGCGGTGCGATAATAGCATGGGATTAGGTACTCTAAACAAAGACGAAAATGGGGTAAGCGCTGTGCTTAATCACAAATATTGCCATCGGTAATAGCGTTCATTTATGATTGATGCAATCGGCTATTGATGAAACGAGTTATTGAGAAACTGCGCTTGCTCTTCTTTGATAGCAGCAAGTTTGGCTTCTTCTCGTTCGACGTCAGCACGTAATTTTAACAATTGCTGTTTCAGGTCATTTACTTCAGCGACCTCAATAGGGTCAGGTGTGCTATTGCCAGCTACTTCATTGGCCCAATCACTGACGTCATTAAAAGCACGTTTGGCACTATGACGCCAGCTACCTTTGAGCTGAGAGATAAGAAGGTGTAACTGGCTAGCCATTGGTTTACCGATAAATGGTTCAAGCTGTCCAGCTAGGTCAGGATCAAACCCTGCAACCAGTTGTTTGAGCTGCATTAGCACCTTGTAATCGCCAGCGATTGGCAAGTTGCCTTCCGCGCCGCGCATCAGATTGAGCAATTGAGCAGCATTATCTACAGTAATGGTACAATCTGGACGACTATGACCAAAACGTGCGCGCTCCATGCTAGCTTTTTGGCGCTCATTCATCTGGCCACTTGGCTCAAACACGCTCTCCGTCGTGACTGGCTCAAAGCGCAAACGCTCATGAGTGAACAGGATGTCTAAATGAATCTCAGGCAGTCCCATATTAAGACGTAACACCTTACCTGCAAGCGGCGCTAAACCTGCTTTGGTAATCTCATCACTAGCAATGGCAATGTTAATTAGCTTTTCGGCACCAGCTAATAGAAGGACAGTCAGCATAAGGCTCTCGCATCGTTAAGTGAGCGCCTTTGCATTAGCTGCATCAGCGCATGGTATGTCTGTGTTAGGTTCAATATGGTTTGTTAAACGTAATGGTCTTGTTTATCGTGCTTTAGCGTTACGCTTTAAAGCCGCGATGGACAGCCACGATACCAGCAGTCAAGTTATGATAATCACAGTTCTCAAACCCAGCTTGTTGCATCATCTGCTTAAGTGTCTGTTGATCAGGATGCATACGAATCGATTCGGCCAAATATTGGTAACTTTCAGAATCGTTTGCAATCAGCTTACCCATCACTGGCAGTGCGGTAAATGAATACAAATCATAGGCTTTAGATAGTGGCTCAAATACTGGCTTGGAGAATTCTAAAATCAATAGACGACCGCCTGGCTTTAGGACGCGATACATAGACTTTAGCGCGGCATCTTTGTCTGTGACATTACGCAAACCAAAGCTAATGGTGACCAAATCAAAGCTTTCGTCATCAAAAGGGGCCAACGTTTCAGCGTTTGCTAATACAAAGTCAACGTTATTACAACCAGCATTGATTAGGCGCTCACGGCCCACTTCTAGCATCGCAGCATTAATATCAGATAGTACCACGTGGCCATTTCTACCGACTTCACGGCTAAATACTTTGGCCAAATCGCCTGTACCACCCGCGATATCAAGGACATGCTGACCAGCACGCACGCCTGATAGGCTAATCGCATAGCGCTTCCACAGACGATGAATACCAAATGACATCAAGTCATTCATGATGTCGTATTTCTTGGCAACAGAAGTGAATACGTCAGCCACACGTGCTTGTTTTTCTGCTTTATTGACGGTTTTATAACCAAAATGCGTCTGCTCGTTGCCGTCTGTTTCAGGCGTATGCGGATTATTAATATCATCACGCTGATTGAACAGGGTTTGTTTTATGGTTTGCTCTGAAGGGTTTGTGCGAGTCGTTTGATCGTTATTTGGCATAGTAGTTTGTTGGCCTTGCGGCATCCCAGTTGGTAAATCTTGAACTTTAATAAAGTCGCTATTGTCGTCACTAGCAACGCTATTATTCTTGCTCGGCACGACATTGGTTGTTTGGTTGCGTAATATCTGCGCGCTAATCTGTTGATTATGAGCAATACTGTCTTTTACCAGTTTGTCTTGCAAATGAGCGTTGTTATTACTTGAAGTGTCGGTCATTACATTATCCTAAGGTTTGTTTTTATTAGGCTATGTACAGCCTGAGATATGCCAAGAATTAATTAGCTATTTAGCGTATTAATTCTATGATACACCAAACCCTACTGGCTTACCGCCATTATGTACTTCATCAACAATTAGCAGTTCACGTTCACAAAATGGTTCAATAAAACTGCTTACGCTACTTAAAGGTTTCATAGCTTTGAAGCCTGCGTCGATGAAATCATAAAGTGGCTGGTAATTGCTGCGATAAGCAGCACCTTTTGCCAATGCAAAGGCTTTTTTGAGCATAAAGGTATTTAAGTGTTTATCAGTGCGGTAACAAACGTCTTTTAGGTTGGCAATCTGTACTCGGCGTTCAGCTTCCTCATTAACCGCATGGTAGGCAGCTAGCATATTGTCTGCGTCCACTGGTAAATTTTGATCGAGTAGCCATTCAGCCAAATGTAGATCTAGCTCAATGGCCAAAATTGCTGCTTGAATCCCCATGCTACCAGCCTCTAATGCAGACTCTTTGGCAAGGCGTTCTAGCTTTTTGGCTTTTGGAAGGATACGTGCTAGTTGTTTTGCTAGTATCTCGAACTCATCACCACCATATAGCTTCGTTAAAAAATAATCTGCCATTAGCTGGTTTTTGGGTTGTTCAAATAGTGCACGATGGGTGTGACGGATACGTACTTGTTGCCATGTTTGTACTTCGTTGAGCTTGGCTTTCAATATATCATTTTGGTGATGAGGCATCGCCCAAAAACGTGTCAAATGCTGTTGTAAATCAGCTAAAGCGGTCATGGCTGTAAATCCTGTAGAAGTAAATAGGGTGATCAAATTTAAGTATGGTTGTTTTAAATATAGTGGTTTAGGGTTATAAGGTTTTCAACAACTGTTTTATCCTATACCTAAAATTGTGTTCACCTTAAAAGAAAATAATTAAGAATACAAATACCAATCTGTTACACAGCAATATTATTTACTCGATTGGTGCAGTGCTATGATTAAATGAGATAAAAATGATTGATGAGATAGAAATATTGAGAGTTATCTTATCGAGAGCTATCTCATAAATCACTCAACGGTAAAGCAGCCCAATAACAATAATAGCGAGTGTAATCATGTCTAAAAAAAATGATACTACTGAACCAAAAGCACCACAAGCGGTAAGTACACAATTTAGTGATCAAGTTGTGGAGCAGCGTCTAAAGCCCAATCCTTTGAGTCAGTTTTCACTGGATGAGGATTCGCTTAGATTGGCATTGGTAACAGCTCAGTATGCTTTAAAAGCTACTCGCCAGCAAACGCCGCCGACCCTCAATAAGCCAACAGGTCTATTGGTGCTAGTTAATGGAATGGAGCAAGCGGGTAAAGGTACAGCCGTTAAACAGTTGCGACAATGGGTGGATCCAAGGCTGCTTAAAGTTGAGGCAACCATTGGTCATTCGCCATTGAGCTATCAACCTATTTGGCAAGCGCATACTAGCGCCATGCCGCGCCATGGTGACGTCATGGTGTATTTCGGCAACTGGTATGCTGACTTATTATACAACGTCATGCGACTAGCGACATCAGATACTGAGAACCTTGAAGCATTACCAAATGATAAAGATCAAAAAGATAAAAATTCGCTTCCTATCGCTCAGTGGCAAGACTATCTACAGCAGCAGTTAGATATACTAAAAGCATTTGAAAACGATCTCATTGCCAATCAAACCAAATTATTAAAATGCTGGTTTCATGTTGATATCGAAACGTTGCACAGTCGCTTAAAGGATGATGAAGCAGATCCGCAGTTTTTGTATCAAATTGACTGGAACAATAAGCAAGTCATCGAAAAGTTTAATGAGGTAGCTGCGACCTTGCTGCGTCAACAGGATGATTGGGTCATCATTGATGGTGATGATAAGTTAGAGGCCGCTGATAACTTTTGTCATTTGGTGCTACATGCTATGCAAACAGCGCTGGTGAGTAGTCAGACAGATAGCAATGACAATGACAATAATAACGACAATGACAAGGAAACGTCAGAAAACCATTCTCAGTCCGAAAAACTGGAACTTAACTCAGATACTAAGCAAAAACAGTTTGAGCCTGTACCGATACCTAAGCAACTGACATCTATTAAAGATAAGAAAATCAGTAAGTCCGACTATCGTGAGGCATTGGCAGAGAAGCAAGCAAAACTAGCTGAGTTGCTACGTGCACGCCAAGGTCGGCATGTTGTGTTTGCCTTTGAAGGGATGGACGCTGCTGGCAAGGGCGGCGCAATCAAAAGGTTGGTCGCACCGCTAGATCCCCGCGAGTATCAAATCTATAATATTGGCGCACCGATGTTGTATGAGACTCAGCATCCTTACTTGTGGCGTTTCTGGACAAGATTGCCTGACGAGCAAACCAATCGTATTAGCCGTATCGCCATTTTTGATCGTACTTGGTATGGGCGCGTGTTGGTCGAGCGCATCGAAAGATTTGCGTCTCCTAATGAATGGCAACGAGCATATGATGAAATCAATCGTTTCGAGGCAGATTTGGCAGCAGCAGGAACGTTGGTTATCAAGTATTGGTTAGCGATTGATAAAAAAGAGCAGCTTAAACGGTTTGAAGATCGTCAAGAAACACCGCATAAGCAATTTAAACTAACGGATGATGACTGGCGTAACCGTAATAAATGGTCAGACTACGTGCAATCTGCAGCAGATATGCTGGCACGCACAGATACAACGACAGCGCCATGGTGTGTCATTGCGACCAATGAAAAACGTCAAGCGCGTTTAGATGTGTTAGATCATGCTATTGAGCAGTTGTCTGCATTTACTGAAAGCAAGTAGTTGTTATAAATGCCTGAAGTTTAATGACTCTTATAGGTTTATATAGCTGTATTTTTCAAGTATTTCCTAAGTAGGATGGCTCAAAACATATTCGAGCCATCCTGTCTTTTACAGAGTGTGGTCTTGTCTGTATACACTCGCAGTTACAAATCTCGCAATATCATTATGCATTATGTGCTCATATTTAATATAATAGAGCGCAAAACAGCTTCTGCTAAATAATAGTTTTAATTTAGCAATCAACGTGTTTTAGTTATTTAGCATAGATAACTTAATAATTACGACAAAAATTGTTACAATAGCTGTTAGTAGTACCACAAATATCGCTAAGAAATATATAAGCCGCAAGATGCTGTAATCAGACGATTTGGCAATATCACTTGCGGCTTTGTGACATGTTGAAGGATATATTATTTACTTTCGCTCTAGTCAGTTTAAGACCTTCTAATCGCATGTTGTATATTTTATATATGCTACTTCATTAGATGCTGCAATAAGCACTGTGAGTAGCAGCGCAATATTATCAACCTCATATAATTTTAATCAGCTTACGCAGGACGTACTAACGTATGGGTATTAGCAGCAGTTCTACAGAGTCAGTCAAGCCAGTTGGCTCTATGAGAATCAATCTATTTTTTGCCATTTTACTGATTGCGATGACTTCCTACTTCTTGTGGTGGGGTTTAGATTACACCATGCGTCAGCAAACGACGCTATTCATCGTGGCGACCGCTTTTGGTGTCTTTATGGCATTCAATATCGGTGGTAACGATGTCGCCAACTCCTTTGGTACTTCGGTGGGTGCAGGGACGTTGACTATCCCGCAAGCATTGGGTATTGCCGCGATATTTGAAGTATCGGGTGCAGTCCTTGCAGGTGGGGAGGTGACTGATACGATTCGAAGCGGCATCGTCGATCTAGATGGTCTATCAGTGACGCCCAATCAGTTCATTTATGTCATGCTCTCCGCATTGGTTGCAGCAGCATTTTGGCTGTTATTTGCAACCAAAAAAGGTCTGCCTGTTTCGACCACGCACTCCATTATTGGCGGTGTGATTGGTAGCTCCATCGTTTTAGGTATCACGTTAGGTGGTACGGACATGGCGCTATCAACGGTAGACTGGGGAACGGTTGGAACCATCGCTATTTCTTGGGTACTGTCACCGCTACTAGGTGGCGTGTTGTCTTATCTGTTATATGGACAAATCAAGAAAAACATCATTGAATATAATGATAAAACTGAAGCCTATATTGCGACGCTAAAAGGCAATAAAAAAGTCTTAAAGCAAAACCATAAAGAGTTTTTGGATGGTTTGACAGAGTCTGAGCAATTGGCCTATACGTCAGCGATGTTACGTGATCAGGAAATCTATAAAGATGACGATTGTATCGTTGAAGACCTAGAAACTGATTACTACAAAAAGCTTTATGATATTGAAAATGAGCGTAGTAGCCTTGATACTCTAAAAGCACTTAAGCAATGGGTACCTATCATTGCTGCCGCAGGTGGTGCGGTGATGACTTCTCTAGTCGTCTTTAAAGGTCTGAAAAATGTTAATAGCGGCCTGACCACACTGCAGGGCTTCTTGATTATGGGTATGATAGCGGCGCTAGTATGGTTAGCGACCTATATCTATACCAAGAGTATCCGTGGTAAGCATAAAGAAGATTTGACCAAAGCGACGTTCATTATGTTTAGTTGGATGCAGGTCTTTACCGCGTCAGCTTTTGCCTTTAGTCATGGTTCAAACGATATCGCCAACGCGGTTGGCCCTTTCGCCGCCATTATGGATGTGATTCGTACTAATAGTATCGCTACTGAAGCTGCTGTGCCACCTGCTGTCATGCTGACCTTTGGTGTGGCACTAATCGTTGGTCTTTGGTTCATTGGTAAAGAAGTTATTCAAACTGTTGGTACCAATCTAGCGAAAATGCATCCAGCTTCAGGATTCTCAGCTGAGCTAGCTGCTGCTGCTGTTGTAATGGGCGCATCGACGATGGGTCTGCCTGTATCAAGTACTCACACGCTAGTAGGCGCGGTATTAGGTATCGGTATCGTCAACAGAGATACTAACTGGAAGCTTATGAAACCAATTGGTTTGGCTTGGATTGTGACGCTGCCTGCAGCGGCTACTATGTCTGCCATCAGTTATCTCGTATTGAGCAACATTTTTTAATGCGCTGTTTTTATCAGTGAATTGTCATAATTGAGTTTTAATAACTAAGTTCAACGCAATAAAAAACGCTTATCAGCATCATGCCGATAAGCGTTTTTTTAATGATGTATAACGATTTACTCGGTACCAAACTGCTTACGTTTTTTGGCAAAAAATCTGTCCAATCTATCCATCGCATTTTCTAGGTCAAGCAAGTTAGGCAAGAACACCAGACGGAAATGGTCGGGTCTATCCCAGTTAAACCCAGTACCTTGAACCATCAATACGTTTTCTTCAACGAGCAAGTCCATCATAAAATCCATATCATCGGTGATAGGGTAAACCTCTGGATCCATTTTTGGAAAACAGTAAAACGCGCCTTGAGGCATGGTACAAGAAATACCTTTGATAGCATTAAGACGTGAGACTGCCATTTCACGTTGCTTATATAGGCGACCCTTTTCAGAAGTCAGGTCTTGCATGCTCTGATGCCCACCCATCGCTGTTTGAATAGCATACTGTCCTTGCACGTTAGAACAAAGACGCATAGATGCGAGCATATCTAAGCCTTCAATAAAGTCAGCTGCGGGCTGTTTGCGGCCCGATACCATCATCCAACCTGAGCGAAATCCTGCGATACGATGTGACTTTGACAAGCCATTGTAAGAGAGCACCAGCACGTCGTCAGTTAAGGTGCTCATTGGGGTATGGACATTATCATCATAGAGAATACGGTCGTAAATCTCATCAGCCATGATGATTAAATCATGCTCTTTAGCAACTTCGATAATTTGCTTTAATAACTCATCACTATAAAGTGAACCTGTCGGATTATTTGGGTTAATAACCACGATACCCTTTGTTTTGCTCGTGATTTTCGACTTAATGTCTTCAATATCAGGGTGCCAGTTGTCTTCTTCATTGCAGCGATAGTGCACAGCAGTACCGCCAGCGAGATTAGCAGCAGCAGTCCAAAGCGGATAGTCTGGCATCGGAATCAAGACTTCATCACCGTCATTCATCAACGCCTGCATGGTCATAACAATAAGCTCAGAAACCCCATTGCCCAAATACACATCACGTACGTCAACGGCCGATAACAATCCTTTAGACTGGTAATATTGCAAAATGGCTTTACGCGCTGAGAAAATCCCCTGCGAGTCTGAATAACCAGTCGCCTCAGATAGGTTCATAGCGACATCGCGTAAAATCTCATGCGGGGCTTCTAAACCAAAAGGCGCAGGATTACCCACGTTTAGTTTTAATATCCGTTTGCCTTCTGCCTCCATTTTATTGGCAGTCTGCAATAGAGGACCACGAATGTCATAGCAAACGTTTTGTAATTTATCAGATTTTTTTATGGTGTTCATAGCGTGACCGTTTTTCGGATTGGTTGTCGAATTGGTTTTTGAGTCTTTACCAGCAGTAGAAGTTAGCGTGGACTGAGCATCAGTTGTCTTAATACCTGACTGGGCGTGTGAACTCGTATCTAGCTCTTGATGTTTACTGCGCTCTATAGATGATGTCGATTCGTCTGCATCAATAGCTTCATTGTTGAGGTCGCCGCGTAACAGATAGCCTTCACTACAGCCCAAAATACGTGCGAGCGTAGGCAGCTTGGATGAGACAATACCGTTGGTACCGCGCTCCCAGTTTGAGATAGCGCCACGACTCACCTTTGCACCAGCGGCTGTCATGGCTTGTGCTAGCTGCTCAGCAGTAAATCCTTTGTCACGGCGCAACTGTACCAGTCGTTCCGCTTGCGTACCTTTGCCATTGTCGTCAGACATTGTTATATGAGCCTTTGTTAATCAGTAATTATTCAGAGTAGAGATATATTAAACATTTTAGTTAAGCACTAATGCAAGATATTATTGCATTGATAGTTAATTTGCAAATGATTTTACAATCAGTTCTATCAGTGTTTGCAAGTATATCTTGCAATTAATACTTGGCTTATATTTGTATGGCTCTAAATCTCTTAAGTAGACTATAAAATGTATAGGTATCAAAATTACATCTTTACCCATCATTATCTAAAATTAATTTGGTATATTTAACTCAGTCAATCTCTTCAATCATGCTGTCTATCTCCCAATATAAAGAGTGCTTTTCTTATATATGCCTTGAATAGTGTGCTGATAACCAACAGATAGAGCACGTCGTTCTCATAATCATATGGCGATAAAATAGTTACCGAGATTAGATAATAAATACTCGAATAAGGATAAATTATGCAAGACAATCAACTAAGCAAAGAAGAAATCAGCCAGTTGACTGAAGCTGACTGGAAAGAGCGTTTAACCGCTGATGAGTATCATATTATGCGTGAGAAGGGCACTGAGCGTCCATTTACAGGTGTATACAATGATGCAACCGATGATGGCGTTTACCGCTGTAAGGGCTGCGGTGCAAGCTTATTTGACTCAAGCAATAAATTTGATGCGAGCTGTGGCTGGCCAAGTTTTGATCAAGGTATCGATAACAGCGCGATTGAAGAGCACGTCGATAACTCGCTAGGCATGACTCGTACCGAAGTCACTTGTAGCAACTGCGGCGCACATTTAGGTCATGTATTCCCTGATGGTCCTACCGAGACAACAGGCATGCGCTATTGCATCAACTCAGTATCTATCGATTTAGATAAGTCTGAGAAGTAAGTAGTCTCAGTAGTATTAGAAATGTGAAAGGGAAGTACAAGGTGCTTCCCTTTCAATAGTTTTATTAGGTGTATGATAGAAAAAGAAGTAGCGCATAAACACCCAAAACAATAAAAACCTCAATTTAAGGATAAATAATGAGCACAATTTATGATTTTATGGCTGAGCGCATGGATGGTAGCTCGCAAGCGTTTTCAGATTACCAAGATAAAGTATTATTAATCGTTAATACCGCAAGTAAATGTGGATTTACGCCGCAGTTCGAAGGCTTAGAGTCGATATATCAACAGTATAAAGATCAAGGACTGGTGGTCATCGGTTTTCCTTGTAATCAATTTGGTAGCCAAGACCCAGGTAGCAACGATGAGATTGGGGCGTTTTGCCAAAAGAATTATGGTGTCAGCTTTCCGATGATGGCAAAGACTGATGTCAATGGCGCAGATGCTCATCCTATCTATGAATGGCTTAAGGAACAAAAAGGTGGTGTGCTGACAGATGGTATCAAGTGGAATTTCACCAAGTTCCTAGTCGATAGTAAAGGTCAGGTGATTGACCGCTATGCACCAACGACCAAGCCAGAAGCCATCAAAAATGACATCGAGCAAGCACTAGCCAATAAATAAGCATTAAATCTAAAAAACATTGATTTTATATGAAAATATAAAATCAATAAAAACAAATGCTTGCTAGATATTCTAATAAAAATCGAAAAAATATTTAAAAAAGTGGTAAATACTGTTTGACACCCAACAGTAAATCTATATAATACACTCCCACAGCAACGGAGCTTAGTGACAAACTTAAGAGCTCAGTTGATGTTGAATAAATTGCCTAGCAATTGTTCGAAGGGTGATTAGCTCAGTTGGTAGAGCGTCTGCCTTACACGCAGAATGTCGGCGGTTCGAATCCGTCATCACCCACCACTTCTTAGCAAGTGGCTAAACAAGCTAAGAGACCTAAGCAGCGGTAGTTCAGTTGGTTAGAATACCGGCCTGTCACGCCGGGGGTCGCGGGTTCGAGTCCCGTCCGCTGCGCCATATTTAAAACGAATTTAAACTCTCGAGTTTAAGCAAGTTTCGCCTCAAACATTAGATTGTTTGAGGTTTTTTTGTGTCTGTTTTTCATGCATCTATGTTTTATGAGTGATAAGTCAGGTGAGGAAATACAGTAAGAGTCGGAATCTAGAATTAGAGTCTAGTACTATGACTGATATTTACTTAAGTCATATCGCTTAAAAGTCAGCTAAAACGACGACCCTTCTTTTATATCAGTCTTATACTGAGTAAAAGTAGGTCGTCATATTTATTTTAGTTACAGCACTTTAAAATGCCTTTGCTTAAAACGCATTATCCAGAATCTATGACGCGTTGTAGATTTTAGCTATGGATAAAGGGTTACTCATGCGTTGCTTGCCATGCGCCCATTGACCCTAGATAGATATCAATGTGCTCAAAACCTCGACTAGCGAGCCATCCTGCTGCTATTGTTGCTCGAGCACCACTGGCACACATCAATGTATAGTGCCGACTTGGATCAAGCTCACGCCAACGCTCGTTTAAATGACCGACATAGATATGCTGTGAGCCTTCAATCGCATTGGTATTCCTCTCATCAATATCGCGTACATCAAGCAATGTCCAGTTCTGAGCATTATTAAGGCGATTTTCTACCTCGGTTGTATCGATCATAGGGGTTTGCTGCATCTGCTCCCCTTTAGCAGCGGCAGGGACGACACCCACATAGCCACCTATAACATTATCAAAAGCAATACGTACCAGATGCTCCATCGCAGTCGCCAGTTGCTCTTCATCAGAGGCAATGAGTGCCAAGCTTTGTCCTTCCTCAATGAACCATCCAGCAAACGCAGGTAGCATATTGACAGGTAAGCTCATAGAACCGGGCAGGTGTCCTGACGCATATGCCATTGGTTCACGAATATCTATGAGATGATCAGCATTGCAATCCTTTAGCTGTTTAAGTGAAAGGTTACGCGGACGCATAACGACTGGAGGCGCTTCACCACCTTCCATATTGAGATGCTCCATCAATCTGAAGTAGGGCGGCTGATAATGGTTTTCGCTAGTCTTGAAGTCAATAAATGCCTCACGATCGGTAATCTGTAAGCGTGGATTGTTCATTCTTTCGTGACCGACGGTAGAAAACTCTCGCTCCGCCATACCTGAACCACAGACGGAGCCAGCACCATGAGCTGGATAAATAATCGCCTGATCCCCAAGCGCTAAAATGTCTTGTAATGAGTCATAAAGTAGACCTGCAACTTCTCTACGACGCTCAGGATAGAAGTCAGTACGACCGACATCACCTACAAAAAGCGCATCCCCAGTGAAGACTCCAACCGCCTTGTCTGGGTACGCCGTGTCAAACAGCGCATAAGCCAGATGATCATCGGTATGACCAGGCGTTTCTAGGACACGGATTTCTAATTGGCCAATTGAAAAGCAATCACCATTACGTGCGGTCTCAGCGTAGACAACAGGTTGTTCTGGATTGGGTCCATGCAAAACTGTTGCTCCTGTCATTGCGGCCAAGACAGGTGCTCCAGAAACCAAATCCTCATTACGATGTGTCTCAAAAATATGAGTAATCTCAAGTCCTGCTGCACGCGCTTTTTCTACATATATCGCGCAGTCACGACGTGGGTCAATTACCGCTGCTTGACCACCAGAGCCTACCAAGTAAGATAAGTGCGAAAGTCCAGGTGTCTTAATTTTCTCTAGTAGCATGGTCATTTCCTTATTGTTGTTTTAATCATAATAGTTATTTTAATCAGGTTTATTGGCAGTACAGAGCGAGAGCTACCAGCCAAATCTAGTTTTACTCTTGCATAAACTTGCATTCAATCTAGCATGAACTTCTAAGTATCATCAATATACAATAACATATATTAAACTTGTTATTTACATAAGGCCAAACGTAGAGAATTTTAGGTTGAAAAGGTGAAGTGATCATTATTTCCACTATTTAGTTAATTGCTTTTACTTGTTGATATATATAGGTTAATTACACAGATATATCTTTTTTAGATTCTTGGATTAAAAATATCTGTAAAACATTGAATTATTTTAATATGTCTGTATTATTGGACATATGGAAATAACTAATGCTATCGCAAGCTTTGCTGCGCTCTCTCAAGATACTCGTTTAAAGGCTTTTAAGCTGCTAGTCAGCCATGAGCCTGAAGGCCTACCTGCGGGCGAAATAGCCCGTCAGCTCTCTGTTCCTCATAACACAATGTCAACCCACTTATCGGTGTTGGCACGAGCAGGGTGGGTGGTCTCACAGCGTCATAGCCGACAGATTATCTATCGTGCTTCGCTATCACATATGGATAACGTCATCCAGTTTCTGTTGCAAGATTGCTGTGCGGGACATCCAGAATTATGTGCGTCACTCATGGATAGTTTGAGTGGCTGCAGAGTAAATGAGTCTGCTGAGCAAAGTAATGATTAAACCAATTATCAATTCAATAAATACATAAAATAGGTGTAAAAACTATGAAGCCATTAATTTTTCATAATCCTAAATGCGGTACATCTCGTAACACGCTTGCCATTATTAAAGCGTCAGGTGAAGAGCCAGAAGTGGTGGAATATCTGAAAAATACACCAACGCGCGACCGCTTAGTTGAGCTATTGGCACAAATGCAGATTTCGCCTAGAGAGCTATTAAGAAGCAAAGAAGCTATCAATGATAAGCTTGGTCTGCATAATCCTGAGTTGTCTGACGATCAAATTATCGATGCTATGATTGCGCATCCTATTTTAATCAACCGTCCTATCGTAGTGACTGATAAAGGCGCTGCTCTATGCCGCCCGTCAGAGCGCGTGTTTGAATTGCTAGCCAATCCAGTAAGTAGTTTCACAAAAGAAGACGGCGAGGTTGTTACTCATGACAAACACTGAGGTTGACCAAACATTAGCCGTTGATCCTACTGTTTCGCCAGAATTTAGCTTAGACGATTTGCCCAATATTGATATAGATAATCTTCAGCCTATCGATATTGATTCTTTGGTTGCGCCAAATGACTCACGTCATCCGCCAAAAATACTAGTGCTATACGGTTCTGTCCGTGCGCGCTCGTTTTCTAGATTGGCCGCTGAAGAGTCTAGCCGATTGCTACGTTGGTATGATTGTGAAGTAAAAATGTTTGATCCATCCGGCTTGCCGTTGCCTGACGATGTAGACTCAGACCATCCCAAAGTACAAGAATTGCGGGAGCTGGCGCAGTGGTCAGAAGGCATGCTGTGGGTGAGTCCAGAGCGTCACGGCAGTATTACCAGTATCATGAAAGCGCAAATCGACTGGATACCGCTGTCACTAGGTGGCGTGCGTCCAACTCAAGGTAAAACCCTAGCACTGATGCAAGTCAGCGGCGGTAGTCAGAGCTTTAATACAGTTAATCAAATGCGTATTCTCGGGCGCTGGATGCGGATGATTACTATCCCCAATCAATCTTCGATACCCAAAGCATTTTTGGAGTTTAACGACGACAATCGCATGGATATGTCTCCGTTATATCTGCGTCTTGTCGATGTCTGTGAGGAGCTAGTGAAGTTTACTTGGCTCACACGTGGACGTTCAGATTATCTCACTGATCGCTATTCAGAACGCGTCGAGAGTGCTGAAGAACTATCGAGCCGCGTCAATCAAAAATCGATCTAACCCCCTAATCGATCTAATTCCCTATATTAAATCGGCTGAATAAAATCAGCTT
Source organism: Psychrobacter sp. Ps1 (assembly GCF_022129425.1). Lineage (NCBI taxonomy): Bacteria > Pseudomonadati > Pseudomonadota > Gammaproteobacteria > Moraxellales > Moraxellaceae > Psychrobacter > Psychrobacter sp. Ps1. Next base: position 63,433 of record NZ_JADQAN010000012.1, read on the forward strand.
AAGTAAGGTTGTACAATGCTTGCATTTGCTATTTTTGTGGTCACTTTAGTCTTAGTTATCTGGCAACCTAAAGGATTGGGCATCGGTTGGAGCGCCATGGGTGGTGCGTTAGTCGCGTTAGCGCTTGGCGTCGTGCAGTTATCAGATGTGGGTATTGTCTGGGATATTGTCTGGGATGCGACCTTTACTTTTGTGGCGCTGATTATCATCTCGCTTATCTTAGATAGGGCAGGGTTTTTTGGCTGGGCTGCATTACATGTGGCACGCCTTGGCAATGGGCAAGGGCGCTTATTGTTTCCGATGATTGTCGTGCTCGGCGCCTTTATTTCTGCATTTTTTGCCAATGATGGTGCTGCGCTACTACTGACCCCGATCGTCATCGCTATCTTGCTGCGTCTGAAATTTTCGCCACCATCAGCTCTGGCATTTATTATAGCGACGGGCTTTATTGCTGATACGGCAAGCCTACCATTGGTCACCTCAAATTTAGTCAACATTGTCAGTGCCAATTATTTTGACATAGGCTTTGGTCGTTATGCGGCGGTGATGGTACCGGTCAATATCGTGTCTGTATTAGCTACGCTACTGGTATTGTGGGTTGTCTACGCACGTCATATTCCAAAAACTTACTCGACTAGCGAACTCAGCGCACCAGAGTCTGCTATTACCGATCCATTGGTATTCCGAGCTGCTTTTCCACTATTAGGCTTGCTACTGGTCGCCTACTTTGCAACAGAGCCGTTGGGGCTACCTATTTCACTGGTCACGGGCATCGCTGCTGTTGCACTAATGGCAATCGCTGGTCGTATATGGCAAGGGGGGCGTGGTGCGGTGGTCTCTGTGAGCGATGTAGTACGTAAAGCACCTTGGCAAATCGTACTATTTTCAATCGGCATGTATTTGGTGGTATGTGGTCTGGGTCATGCAGGACTTACTGCCTATGGTGTGCAGGTACTTAACTGGTTGGGACAACAAGGCGCAGTCATTGCTACCGTTGGAACTGGGTTCTTGTCCGCTATAGTCGCTTCTGTTATGAATAATATGCCAGCAACCCTAGTCGGCGCGCTTGCGATCGATCAAGCACAAGTACCTGCAGCGACACGAGAGCTAATGATTTATGCTAATGTCATCGGTAATGATTTGGGACCTAAGTTTACGCCGATTGGTAGTCTGGCTACTTTACTATGGTTACATGTATTGGTAGAGAAGGACTACAAAATCAGCTGGGGGCAGTACATAAAGATTGGTCTACTGATCACGCCGCCTGTGTTGTTAGTGACATTGTTGGCATTGGTATTCTGGTTGCCACTGTTGCCAAGCTAAGTTAGCCAATAGACAATTTACTATAGTAATATCCTATCGTGACCATGATATTCATTTTTAAATATCGTGGTCATAATCAAGTATGAGATAAAGTAGTGATTAGCGCTTATCAAAGCGACAAAATAGATAACCAATATTAGGGTCTGTTGAACATTCAAATATTAGGACTGCTGATCGCGAAAATCGAATCAAACTAGGCGTAAACCGACGATAGTGTCGAGACCTTAACTAGGCTTGCAACAACGTTTGAGGTGATTTTAGCATCAGCCTTGAGAACGGATCGAGTAAAGCACTGCTTTGCCCGTTTGCAAGACGAGAGCTGTGCTCGAGTGGAGGGCAGGGCTATTTTTTGCCAATACATGGCGAAATTGTCTAACCTAGAACGACTAGGCGTCAAAAATTTCACTGCGTATTGTCTAAAAAATAGTCGCTGCCAGTACCACATTTGAATGTTCAACAGACCCTAAATGATACGCATAAAAAAACCCTCATCAAATTGATGAGGGTTTTGGCAAATGCCATAATTGAATCAAAGTTGACTCAAGAAATTTACTACTAAAATGTGGCTCTCCAACCTGGGCTCGAACCAGGGACACACGGATTAACAGTCCGTTGCTCTACCAACTGAGCTATTGGAGAATAGGCTGTAAGTGTTTAATCGCTTACAACGAGCCTTAGAAGTCTCTAACGAGTTCTTGCTAAGTGGGGCGTATTCTAGCAAAGTTAAAAAATACGTCAAGCCTTTTTTTGCATAATTAGTAAAAATTGTCAGTTTAATGATGAGATAGCGTGTTTTTCCTAGTTATGCCCAAGACTCGCGTAAAAAAAGACGCCCTATAGAATGTATAGGGCGTCTTTTTTATGAACAGCGGTAAGACTGATTGCTCTTTACGATTTATTCAGCAACGTCTAAGTCAGCCACTGCTTTTTCGATACGCGATAGGGCGTCTTTTAACGTCGCCTCATCAGTAGCGTACGAGATACGCATATAGCCGCCAAGACCGAATGCATCGCCAGGTACAACTGCTACGCCTACTTTGTCCAATAACCATGCTGAGAATTCAGTACATGATGACAGGCCAGCCGCTTTGATTAGCGGTACGATATTTGGGTATACATAGAATGCGCCATCAGGGCGCAAGCAAGTAATACCTTTAATGGCATTTAGACCATCTACGACTAGGTCACAGCGTTTCTCAAAGGCGGCTACCATCGGCTCTAGTACGCTCTGATCACCACTGATAGCAACTTCGGCAGCCACTTGACTGATTGATGTTGGGCATGAAGTAGACTGTGACTGTACCTTTTTCATAGCGCCGATTAGCTTAGCAGGGCCACCCGCATAGCCGATACGCCAGCCTGTCATCGCATACGCTTTAGACACGCCGTTCAAGATGATTGCGCGATCTTTTAGCTCAGGTGCCGCGTTTAAGATATTGTAGAACTTATCGCCTGTCCAGCGAATGTGCTCGTACATATCGTCTGAAGCTACATAAACTTGTGGATGCTTTTTCAATACTTCAGCGATGGCCTTTAGCTCATCTAACGTATAAATCATACCCGTTGGATTCGATGGGCTGTTCAATACCAACAGTTTGGTTTTTTCAGTGATAGCGTCTTCTAGCTGCTCAGCGGTGATTTTGAAGTCTTGTTCAGCGGGGCATTTTACGATGACTGGCACGCCTTCTGCAATGATAACCATGTCAGGATAGCTGACCCAGTATGGTGCTGGGATGATGACTTCGTCGCCAGGATTGATAAATGCCTGAGCAAGGTTAAAGAATGACTGCTTACCACCGACCGATACTAGGATTTCGTTTGGCTCATAGCTGATGTCGTTGTCACGCTTGAATTTCTCGATGATGGCTGTTTTTAGCTCTGGCGTACCATCGACAGCTGTATATTTAGTAAAGCCATCATTGATTGCATCGATTGCTGCTTTTTTGATGTGTTCAGGGGTGTCAAAATCAGGTTCACCAGCGCCCAAGCCGATAATATCTTTACCAGCTGCTTTTAGCTCTTTGGCTTTATTGGTAATCGCTAGCGTAGGTGATGGTTGGATGTTGTTGACGCGGTCAGACAGTTGCAACTCGCTCATGAGAGATCCTTTTTTATATGAGGGTGGGGTTGGTGAAAATCTGATATTAATTATATAACGTTTTCATTGCTATCAGGACAAGATGTCAGATAGTTTAAGAAAAGATAGCGTCATCTTACCGTGATACGGCGCTCATTCGATTATAGATGATGCTTCGGCAAACGACGCGATTGCTAGTTTTTGCATTGTAGCATGCTGATATTGAGCTGTCTTATGACGCTAGTAACAGAACCTTGTGTCGTCGTTTGTGATAGCAGTATCCTTGTGAAGGTAGTAAACAACACGCTTATATTAAACTTAAGCCCATATGATTGCGAAGACACAACAATAAACCTATAGCTGACCACTACAATTATTTAGATTTGTTAAATAAAATGGCTTATAGCTTAATGAAATGCGACCAATGATATCTGCCAAGAATAACGATAATAGATAGCTGTTATCAAAGGTTTGATTTTTTATTAAGCAATCAGTTCAAATGCACTAATTCCATATTATGAAAATACTTAAAAAGATAAGAATACTCAAAAAGGATATTTACGATGACAGATTCTACTGAAAAATTACATATTCTCATTACTGGGGCGACGTCAGGCATTGGTAAGCAGTTGGCAAAAGACTATCTGCTAGCAGATCATCATGTATATGCAGTTGGCCGTGACGACGAAGCGTTGGCCGAGCTTAAAGCGTTAGGCGCAGAAACGATTGATTTAGACCTCATGGATCGAGAAAAGGTCATCGAAGCTTTTGAAAAAATCGACAATGTCGATCTAGCGATTTGCGGTGCTGGCATGTGCGAGTACTTAGATATGCCGAACTTTGATAGCAGTGTCTTTATGAAAGTCATGTCGGTCAATATGGGAACGTTGTCTCATGCGATCGAAGGAGTGCTGCCAAAGCTAATCGCTTCAAAAGGTCGCTTGGTCGGTATCGGTTCAGCATCTGCTTATGTGCCTTTTGCGCGCGCTGAAGCCTATGGTAGCTCAAAAGCTGCTATCCATTATCTAATGAAGACACTACAGATTAGCCTTGCTCCGCATGATGTGTCAGTCAGCTTAGTCGTACCTGGTTTTGTCGAAACACCGATGACCAAACAGAATGACTTTCCGATGCCGTTTATTCAGACGCCAGCGCAGGCCAGTCAAGCCATACGCGACGGTATCGAAAGTGGGCATGAGGTGATTGAATTTCCAAAAAAACTAACCATGCCTTTAAAAGCATTAGGTACGTTGCCTGATTTGGTCTGGCAGCAAGTTAGTGAAAAACTTAATAAAAAATAATCTACTATCAGTAGAACTTTCAGCCATCATACTGACAGAAAAATACAGAAGGGAATGCTTTTATGCCGTTTACTCGTTTCAAGCGTGCAAATAACCAAAAGATTGCTACTAATACTGCAACAAAATCTGACCATCAGACTACCCAAAAACGTATTGCTATCATCGGCTCAGGTATATCAGGACTGACATGTGCCCATTATCTAGGTACGCAACATGATGTAACGGTATTTGAAGCCAATGATTATATCGGCGGACATGTAAATACGATTGACGTGACACTACAAGACGGTAAAAAAGCAAAGAGTAGCAATGTAGAGAGTAGTGCGATAGATACAGGGTTCATTGTTTTCAATGAGCGCACATACCCGAACTTTTTTCGTTTGCTTCATGAGTTGCAGGTGCCGTTTCAGGCAACGGATATGAGCTTTTCTGTCAAAAATACTGCACGTCATTTTGAATATAATGGTCATACGCTTAATACTTTATTATCACAGCGCAAGAACGTACTTAATCCAAAATTCTGGCAATTTATCAAAGATATCTTGCAGTTTAATAAGCATATCAAACAGCTACGCCAAGATTACGATAGTGCGCGCTCTCAAGGACAAGACGTTAGTAGCTTTGCAGAGCAAACGCTCGGTGGGTACTTGGCACAAAAGAAATACGGTCAGCTGTTTACCGATAACTATCTATTGCCAATGGTATCGGCTATTTGGTCAACCAGCCTAGATGAAGTGCAAGCATTTCCTTTGGTGTTTTTTGCACAGTTCTTTGACAACCACGGGTTGCTTGATGTGGTCAATCGTCCGCAGTGGTTTACGATAAAAGGCGGCTCAAAGCAGTACGTCAATAAACTGATTCCACGCTTTATCAAAGCGGGTGGCAAGATACGGGTCAATAGTCCAGTACAGTCTGTAGTTCGTGATGGTGAGCAAGTGATTTTGACGGTGAAGAGTGCTTTGACAGTGCAGGATAAAGGTAATGCTAACAACCGTAGCGAAAATCTTGTATTCGATGAAGTTGTTTTTGCTTGTCATGCAGATACTGCGCTAAAGATATTAAAGGATGCCAGCACCGATGAATCTGAAGTATTAGGTCATTTCCGCTTTACCAAAAACACGGCTGTACTGCACACCGATACCAGTGTTTTACCTAAGAAACCACTGGCATGGGCAAGCTGGAATTACTTAATAGATGAAACAACTTCAGGTAATGCTAAGGATGAGCAAGCGGCTCGAAACGCACAGATACCTGCAAAGCCAGTGCTGACTTATCACATGAATATCCTGCAACGCTTGACCAAAAAACACAATTATTTGGTCACATTAAATCCAGCTGTAGACAACAAAAGCGTCGATGATAAGCAGATAATTAAGAGCATCGATTACAGTCATCCAGTGTTCGATCTTGCGATGATTGAGGCGCAGACTAAATGGTCGAGTATCTCGGGTAACGGTTCGCACACACATTTCTGCGGGGCTTATTGGTTTAATGGCTTTCATGAAGATGGTGTACGCAGTGGATTACGCGTCTGTCGGGCGCTTGGTCTTGATATTGATATAAAAGATGAGGTTGACCCAGCTCATTTACCTGACGCTGATAGCGCGCACACGCCGTTTCGTTATAAAGATTTGCCTATAAAAGCGGATACCAAGTTACGTAGGTTGAATAAGCGCGAAATCACCATAGCGACAACCAACCAGGAGCTGGTTGAGTATGCTGATCGTTTGCAGAATGAAACTACTGATACGAGCCAATATAAGAAACGTGGCTTATTCGGTCGCCGTAAAACCAAATAATATGACGATTAATTCTGTTATGTATTCTAAGTGTTTTGAAAGATTTGCCATATAAAAAGTACGCCGTTACACAAGAGACTATTTATGACCATGTCCGCTCAAGATACCAATGCTATGCCAAGTCATGAGTCTTCTTATGATACCACTGCTTTACCGCATCAATTGCTTGAGGGCACGACATGGCACAGTCGGCTGCTACCTAGTGTGAATAAATTCGTTTACCCTTATCGCTATTGGGGCGTTAATATTAGCGCATTGGCGACAGGGCAAGAACTTCCTGAAATTAGCACGGCGTCATTTGACGAGAGTAAGTTTTTAGAAAAATTACCATTACGTAAAGTATTACCGAAAAAGCTACTAGCGAAAGGTCTGCCTCTATTTTCAGCAAAGAAAAAGGCGCTACAACGATTCTGTCCGGATGACTATCTACAGCATACTGACCTACAGAGTGCTAATAGCCTAAGTAACGATGAAAAACATGATAGTAACGGACAATCTATTCAAGCACTAGAAAAACGTCTAAGCCGAGCATTCGAGAGATATGCTGGAAGCGCACCTGAAGGCGATATGTTGGGATTGCTCGTCTGCCGTAATGCTGGCATTTATTTTAGCCCAGTCAATTTTTACTTGGGGTTTGATGCGCAGCAAACGCCAACTCATCTGCTGGCTGAAGTGTCTAATACGCCTTGGGACAAGCGTCATTACTACGGGTTTTTGTTAGAAGGAGAGGATACTGAGTTCTGTCATGACAAGGATTTTCACGTATCACCTTTTAACCCTATCGATCAGCTGTACCGCTGGCAGGTAACGGTAAAACGTACAAAGACAGACGATCAACCTAACGCTGGATTACAAGTTCGTATTGCTATCAATATCAGTGATGAGCGCGGTGAAGTGCTAAAAACTGGTATAAAGATATCAGGCGTACCGATGACAGAAGAGGCTGTTCGTCATAGCTTGCGAAAAAATCCTCTGATGAATATAACGTCCTTAACCCGTATTTATTGGCATGCGTTTAAGCTCTATGCGATAAAAAAAGTGCCATATATCAACTACGATGAAAAGTTGGCCGACAGTCAACAGAAAAGCGGCCATCAGAAAAGTAGACAGAAGGAAAGCAGCTAGCAGTATCGAGCGCAAAAGATATCTTATAGTTACAGCAATTTTTAAATATCAACAATCCAAAAATCTCGTCAATGTACTACTGAAAATGAACCACTAAAAATAAAGCATTTAAACAAGGATAAATACACGATGCCAGCACGACCGACCGATCGAGCACCAGTCACAAAACTAGAAAAGTTAACTGCTCGTGTGAGCAAAGTGGTTAATGAAAGCGCTGTACTACAGCCAGTCAGCAATAGTGTGAATAACTTAGCGAGAAAGCTTATCTTTCGTGCGTTACAGCACGTTCAGTTTGGTAGCCTCACCCTGATTGAAACATTTGACGAGCAGGAACCTAAGACAAGTAGCTTTGGCAAAGTAGCTACTAATGACGCTAGTAGCTCGGCAGTTGGTCGCCATTCGCTACATGTGACGCTACAGATTCATGATCCTGCTGTCTATCGTCAGCTATTACTTGGTGGCTCTATCGCGCTAGCAGACAGTTATATCGATGGTGAGTGGGATACGGATGATCTAACAGGTTTGATTCGTTTGGCGGCTCGTAACTTAGCAGTGCTCAATAAACTAGAGAATCGTTTTGCTGGTATTAGTAAAGCATTTGAAAAAGCGAAGCATCAGCTACGTAGCAATGACAAATCTGGCTCCAAATCCAATATCCTAGCGCATTATGATTTGGGCAATGACATGTATGAACGGTTTTTGGACGATACGATGATGTACTCATCAGCAGTTTATCCTACACCTGACGTGACGCTTAGCGATGCTCAGCAGCATAAACTGTCGCTTATATGTCAACGTTTACAGCTTAGTGCTGATGATAATGTGATCGAAATCGGTACAGGGTGGGGTGGCTTTGCTATCTTTGCAGCCAAGCATTACGGCTGCCATGTGACCACCACGACTATCTCTGATGCTCAGTATGATGAAGCGAAGCGACGAGTCGAGGCAGCAGGGCTGTCTGACAAAATCACACTGCTCAAACAAGATTACCGCGAGCTGACAGGTCAATATGACAAGCTAGTCAGTATCGAGATGATTGAAGCGGTGGGCCATGAGTACTTACCGACTTTCTTTGCTAAGTGTAATAGCTTGCTCAAGCCGACAGGTCTTATGGTATTGCAGGCCATCACTTTTAATGATCAAAATTATCAAGATTATATCGATTCGGTCGATTTTATCCAAACGCATATTTTCCCAGGTGGTTGCCTGCTTTCAAACCAAGAGCTGACGACCCAATTCACTGAACAAACCGATATGGTCGTCAAACAATTGCATGATTATGGCTTTGATTATGCGTACACGCTGCGTGATTGGCGTGCTGCGTTTATGGCGCAGCGTGCAGAGATTCAAGCGCTTGGCTATGACGATGCCTTTATCCGCCTATGGGAGTTTTACTTCTGTTACTGCGAAGGGGGATTCTTGGAGCGCACGATCGGTGTGGTGCAACTCACTGCGGTAAAGCCTAATAATATCGATACGCTGCATTTTTCTGATCTGCCATCTGCCGTCTTAAATCATAAAACGGTTTTGAACAATGAGACAGCCTTTAGTGAAGAAGATACGTCAGACACAGTACCAGTATAAATTAGGTGGTACAGATATGGTTTGTTCATAACATTCATAGGGTCTCATACTGCATAAACAGTTTGAGACCTATGTATTGAAAAGCTCTACATCGAAAGGTTGTATATTGAAAAGCTCTACGATGCTTGCAGGGCACGCTTATCACGCAGACCGGAATAGCGTGTAACCGCTAATGCCATTAAAGAGATAACAGCACCGATCCAAGCCGTGTCTTGCAATGACATATTTTCAACCACGCTACCACCGATGATGGAGCCTAGTGCAATACCGATATTAAATGCAGCAATATTCAATCCAGAGGCAACATCGACGGCATTTGGCGTATATTTTTCAGCTTGTTTGACTACGTAGATTTGTAGGCCTGGTACATTACCAAAGGTGAAAGCACCCCATACTAAAATAGTGAGTACAGCAGCAATCTTGGATTGCATAGTAAAGGTGAACAGTAAAAGAATGACACTTAAGGCGCTAAATATAATGCTAAGCGCACTAATAGGGCCGCGTTTATCTGCAAGTTTTCCGCCCCAGATATTGCCGATCGCAACGGATACACCATATACGAGCATGATAAGACCAATGGCTGAAGGTGCAAATTTGGTTTGCTGTTCTAAGATAGGTGCTAGGTAGGTAAATGCCGTAAACGTACCGCCATAGCCGAGAATAGTCATTAGATAGACCAGTAGTAATTGCGGTTTTACAATGACTTGTAATTGCTCTTTGAAGGTTGCAGGGATAGATTTTTTTAGGTTTTTTGGTACTAATATCGCGCTACCAATTAAAGCGATTAAGCCCAGTGCTGAGACGACCAAAAACGTAGCGCGCCAACCGAAATGCTGTCCAATCCATGTACCAAGGGGGACGCCAGTGACGAGCGCCACAGTGAGTCCGGTAAACATAATGGCAATTGCACTGGCTTCTTTTTCTTTACTGACAAGGCTAGTAGCAATCATGGAACCAATAGAGAAAAACACACCATGTGCCAGACCAGTCAAGATACGGGCAAGTATTAAGGTTTCATAACTGGGTGCTTGCCAAGCCAGCAAGTTGCCGATGACAAACAGACCCATTAGGCTCATCAGTACTATTTTACGATTCCAGCGACCAGTGAGTGCAGTAAGGATAGGGGCACCGATAGCGACACCAACGGCATATAGGCTTACGAGCAAACCTGCTGAAGGCAAGCTCACGCCTAGATCTGCGGCAATAGTTGGTACCAATCCAACAATGACAAATTCGGTTGTCCCAATTGCAAATGCGCTTAGAGTAAGCGCCCATAAAGCGAGTGGCATAACGACATCCTAATAATTAAATAATGCGCGTAGTTTGACCGATTTATAGTTTGCAAAAAACAGTACAAATGACAAAATACCTTTGTCAATTTTGTAAAGGTCATCATGATGATGGGACATGCTAAAACAGAAGATATAGAGATATTTTTGACGGTAGTAGACACGGGCAGCTTTACTGGCGCTGCCAACTTGCTGAATCAGCAAGTCGCTAAAGTATCTCGTGCGGTGTCCAGACTCGAAGATACGCTGCAATGCACGCTATTGAATAGAACGACACGGCGCTTAGAGCTGACGGAGGAAGGGCATGTCTTTATTAGATATGCGCGTGAGAGTTTAAATACGTTATATACCGGTGAAGAGGCAATTAAGCTGTTAAAACAAGCGCCGAGTGGGCATCTACGAATTGACGCTGCGAGTCCGTTTGTATTGCATCAGCTGACGCCTTTGGTTGGTGAGTTTGTGCAGCAGTATCCGCATATTACGCTTGATTTGACCTCGCATGACAATATCATCGACTTGCTTGAGCACAAGACGGATCTGGCTATCAGAATTGGCGATTTAAAAGACTCAAACTTGCATGCGCGTCTATTGGGTAAAAGTCAACTGCGGCTAGTAGTCAGTCCTGAATATTTATATCAGCATAATGAAGTAGCTCATATTAATGATTTGAATGTTGATGATTTAAGCACTCACAAATTGATTGGCTTTAATGATGCATCAAAACTAAATAGCTGGCCACTAAAAACACCAGTTAAACTGAATTTTCATATGACTGGCAGTAGCGGCGAGACCTTACGTCAGCTATGTTTAAATCACCAGGGTATCGCTTTATTGTCACATTTTATGATTGGTGAAGATTTGGAATCTGGACGATTGGTTGAAGTATTGCCTGAGGCGATAGTCAGACCAAACAACCGTGAAGCCATACAGGCAGTATATTATAAAAACAGTGCTGTATCTTCGCGTATTCTGGCATTTTTAGACTTTATTCAACCACGACTGACATTATAACTTTTATACGTTTTTATTCATTTTATAAGGGATGACATCATGGGTTACGTTTTTATTTATCTCGCTGCTGTGGTTATCTTTTTGGGTGTCGATGCTGTATGGCTGACGACCATGAAAGGCGCCTTTTATGAGTCGCGTATAGGGCATCTATTGGCTGATGAGCCAAACATGATGGCCGCTGGCGTGTTTTATATGTTTTATATATTGGCACTTTGTATTTTGGTTCTGTATCCGCAAATCAAAGCTGGCGCATCCGTTGGTCATATCTTCTTACTCGGCGGGCTGATTGGCTTGATGGCTTACGGGACATATGACTTTACCAATTTGGCACTGTATAAAGGCTTTACGCTAGATACAGCGTTGGTTGACTTTGTATGGGGTGGTATTTTGACCGGTTCAGTGAGTGCGATAGTGGCATGGCTTGCGTATCGCTTTCATTGGTTGGCCTAAAGCTTATTATTTTGGCTTATCTAGGGCGTGTCCTCATTTTAAAAATGGTGATAAAAATGAGATAAATCGCAGTCAAACAAGGAAAATAGCGCAGATAATATCGAGATATTAGTCAGCTATTTGACGCCATTTGGCAAGATTTAGCCATTTTTAACCCATTTAGATGACTATCGATTGAATTGAAGACACGCCCTAATGCTGTTTAAATAGCCCTGATTTACACAATTTAGACTGTCTAATGACAGAGGTCTGTTTGTGCTATACGGCGACCTGCTGTATAAATGGTAGACATAATAAATAAGTGTCAAACCATTAAGGAATATTATGCCGCAATACAATACCAGCTCCACTGCCAAAAAAGCCCCATTAAACCATGAGCTATACATGTCAGTACTGATGACGCCTGATATGGCGAATTTCATTGGCAATGTGCATGGTGGGGATTTGCTCAAGATGCTTGATCAGGTCGCTTATGCTTGTGCCAGTCGCTATAGTGGTAATTATGTGGTGACACTGTCTGTCGATCAAGTGATGTTCCGTGAGCCGATATATGTGGGCGAGTTGGTTACTTTTGCAGCCAGTGTCAATTATGTTGGTAATACCTCAATGGAAGTAGGTATCCGCGTCGAAGCAGAAGATGTGCGTGGTCGTACCGTCCGTCATACCAACAGCTGTTACTTTACGATGGTGGCTATCGATGACAACGGTAAACCGACATCTGCACCGCCACTCGATATCAAAAACAAGATGCAGCAATGTCGAGCCGATGCAGCAAAAGAACGAAAGAAGCTGCGTATGGAAAGCTCACATCGTCCTAGTTGCGACTTCGAGGAGATTAACAAGCAGTTTGGCGAGAACGAAGAAAATGCCGAGGTGGAAAAGTAGCCCAAGTTATTCAAAGCTATCTAAAGTTATTCAAAGCTATCTAAAATTGTATAAAGTTATCCAGTTTTATTGAATTAATAATTCATACAACGACTCACTAAAAAGACACTGAGATTGTAGAGCGCTTATTTTAAGCTGATGTATGTTTCAAGCCATTTATCTACGGCAAAAATTCTACTATCAATACGTTATTTCAGTGAGTCTAGCATGAGTCTAAAGCCATCTATTGCTAATCCCCAGCGTCATTTACCAGCCTCTCCTAAGGCGCAAACACCTCGCGCGCGTGGGGCGGGCAATCCTAAAATTCCAAATGACCCTGAATTAAAACATACCCTTAATCAAAGCCCTGAAACCAATGATGAGCATTCAGGCTCACTGATCACTGTGTTAATTGCAGTCGGGGCCAATCTAGTTATTGCAATCGCAAAAACCGTTGCCGCCTTTATGACAGGCTCAGCCTCCATGATTGCAGAGGCAGCTCACTCATGGGCAGATGCTGGTAATGGTACTTTGCTCATCGTCGCAGAAAAAAAATCTATCAAACCTGCTGATAAAAGCCATCCGTTAGGCTATGGCAAAGAGTCTTACGTTTGGTCGATGATTGCGGCTTTCGGTGTATTTACGGCAGGTTCGATTGTCTCTATCTATACCGGTATTAAGGAATGGAACGCTACTGAGTCTGAGGCTAACTATACGATTGGCTTTATCGTATTGGCAGTAGCGTTTGTGCTCGAAGGGATCTCATTGATTCAGGCATACAGACAAAGTAAAAAGCATGGTGAAGCGCTCGATATCAGTGCACTTGGCTATGTCGTAGATACGTCCAACCCAACGTTGCGCGGCGTATTCTTTGAAGATTTAGCAGCAGTCATCGGTTTGGTGATTGCCGCTGCTGCTATGGGTATGCACGCTTATACGGGCGAACCATATTGGGATGCGTTAGGGTCTATCATTGTCGGTCTACTATTGGGCGTCGTCGCGATATTCTTGATCAGTCGTAACCGAGATTTCTTAGTCGGGCATAGAGTCACTGACCGGATGCACGAATACGTTTTAAGCGAGCTGCTGAATCATCCAGATATCGACAGTGTGTCCTACCTGCATCTAGAGTGGGTTGGACCAAAAAAGATATTTATGGTGGCAGCAGTAGATATAGCAGGGAATCAAAAAGAAGAGCATATCGCTCAGAAATTTGAAGAGATTGAAAACCTATTTAGAGGTAATCCGGTATTTCAAGAGGCTATCTTGACGCTGTCAGAACCTAACGCTGAGCTACTAAGTTTAGAGAGTATTTAATTTAAAAGCTTAGTAGATTAAGTATGTGGTAGAGAAATCCTATTGAATGCTTTTAAATATTCTTTTTAAACTACCAAAACTCAAGACACAAAAAAGCCGTCAATTATGACGGCTTTTTTTATAGTTCTAATATTTAAGAAACTTTCAGCTTAAACAGTACTATTTCTTTGGTGCGTTTGCGCCGATGAACCATGCATCTTTATCGATGATACGACTTGCCTCTGTAAATAGGTCAGCAGTATCTTCATCACCTGCGTCGCCAGCGGTAGCAATCGCTTCACGCAATGTCTCTGCGACTTTCTTGTAGCGGCTAGTTAACTCACGTACATGCTGATCTACTTCAGTGATGTCGGTTGGGTAGTCATCTAGGATAGACTCTTTTACTACGCGACTTGCCAAACCGTTTGGTTGACCACCTAGGATTACAATACGCTCTGCGATGGTATCTGATACTTCAAGGATACGCTCTGATGTTTCATCCAATAACTGATGCACACCGATGAAGCCAGTACCTTGTAGATTCCAATGGCACTGTTTGCCATCTAATGTTAAATCGATAACGTTTGCTAGGTTAGCGTTTAATAAATCAATCATTTTTTTCGCAGTTTCGTCTGAAATACCACTTGCGTAACGTTCTCTCATATTTTACTCCGTCATTTATTTAAAATTATTATATTGAATGAAAGTTCAATGTATTTTTATTGGTCTTCTATTCGATGACAATCAAATTAAAACTAATAATAAGAATTGCTATAAAGCTATCTATTCACTAGTACTGATCATTAGTACTTAAAAGTCATCAACTTGTTAATTCAAGAACGATAATAGCAGCTTAATTCAGTGTTGGAACCCTTGAGTGTTAGGCTTTGTTAGGTGGTCGTGTAACGAGTTTGTTAACCGTGAAAAGCTTTGTAAATTTATCGAATACTGTGTGCGTTTTTTATAACGATGTAAGTTTTATCCGCTAATATTAAACACTAACTCTTGATAAACCGTACATTTATATACTCACTTTTTGGGCAGCGAGAGAGCGTTTCGACTATAGGATAAGACTTCTTATTTTCCTTTAAAAACCGCTGATCAGACCCCATATTGTTATAAACCTTAAGAAGAAGAAAGCCATTATGCGAATGCCTGAACCACGCTCATCGCGTCAGTTAAATCAATTGGCCACTCAGCTCCAAGGCGAAGCTGAAATTAGTGGTGTTAATGCGTCAGGGACGCAAATATCAAGTCGTGCCTTTGAGATGGTTACTGACTTTGAGCCAGCAGGCGACCAGCCGCAAGCCATCAAAAAGCTAGTCAACGGCATCAATTCGGACATGGACGAGCAGTTGCTACTAGGTGTGACTGGTTCTGGTAAGACCTATACCATGGCAAAGGTCATCGCTGAAACTCAGCGTCCGACCATTATTATGGCGCACAATAAAACGTTAGCGGCTCAGCTATATGGCGAGTTTAAATCGTTTTTCCCCAATAATGCGGTCGAATACTTTGTCAGCTATTATGATTACTATCAGCCAGAAGCTTATGTCGCAGCTAGTGATACCTTTATCGAAAAAGACAGCGCTATTAACGATCATATTGATCAGATGCGCCTGTCAGCCACGCGTGCCTTGTTAGAGCGTCGCGATGCGATTATCGTCGCTTCGGTATCTTGTATCTATGGTTTGGGTGATCCAGAAAGTTATCTAAAAATGCTATTGCATGTCGTTGTGGGCGATAACATCGATCGTACGGCAACCATCAAGCGTTTGGTTGAGATGCAATACACGCGTAACGAGCTAGATTTTAGCCGTGGTACGTATCGCTTGCGTGGAGAGCTGTTAGATATCTATCCTGCTGAGTCTGAGCAGCTAGCCGTACGTGTGCATTTATTCGATAACGAGGTTGAGAAGATTACGTGGTTTGATCCTTTAACGGGTAAGACGGTGCGCAGCGTGCCACGTATTACCATTTATCCAAAGTCGCACTATGTGACGCCGCGCAATAAGTTAGAAGCTGCTAGCCATACTATTCGTGCTGAGTTAGAGCCGCGTTTAGAGTACTTCCGTGACAACAACAAACTGATTGAAGCACAACGTCTCAAAGAGCGTACTCAGTATGACTTGGAGATGATCCAGCAGCTTGGTTACTGTAACGGTATCGAAAACTACTCACAGCATCTCTCTGGCCGTCCATCAGGAGAAGCGCCGCCGACGTTGTTTGATTATATTCCAGAAGACGCATTATTATTCCTTGATGAGTCGCATGTGACGGTTTCGCAGATTGGCGCAATGTATAAAGGCGATAGATCACGCAAAGAAAACTTGGTCAATTATGGTTTTAGATTGCCAAGTGCGATGAATAACCGCCCGATGAAGTTTGAAGAGTGGGAACGTATCAAGCCCAAAACCATCTATGTCAGTGCCACGCCAGCATTGTATGAGCTTGAACACAGCGAGCAAGTCGTTGAGCAGGTCGTTCGTCCGACTGGTCTGATTGATCCTGAGATTGAGATACGTCCAGTCTTGACGCAAGTCGATGATGTGTTATCAGAGATTACCAAACGCCGTGAAAAGGACGAGCGTGTACTGATTACCACATTGACTAAGCGTATGTCGGAAGATCTGACCAGTTACCTTAAAGAGTACGATGTAAAGGTCGCCTATCTACATTCGGACATCGATACTGTTGAGCGTATGCAGATTATCCATGAGCTCCGTACTGGCGTGCATGATGTGCTGGTCGGTATCAACTTATTACGTGAAGGCTTGGATATGCCAGAGGTATCATTGGTAGCGATATTTGATGCCGATAAAGAAGGATTTTTGCGTTCAGAGCGTTCGCTTATTCAGACCATTGGTCGTGCCGCGCGTCACTTGAATGGTAAAGCCATTCTCTATGCTGATCGCATTACGCCAAGTATGCAGAAGGCGATAGATGAGACGGATCGTCGCCGTGATAAGCAGATTGCCTTTAACCTTGAGCATAACATTACGCCAAAAGGTGCTCGTCGTAGTATCACGGACAAGATTGATACCGGTGAAAGCTTGGATGCCAACGACAATCAAGCTATCCCAGTTAAGAGTAACTTGCCTGATGTCGATATCAATATCTTGCGTAGTCCTGATCTGCTTGCCAAAGAAATCAAACGATTAGAGAAGCAAATGCAGCAAATGTCGCGTGATTTGAAGTTTGAAGAAGCAGCAAAAACGCGTGATAAAGTGCTTGAGTTAAAAGCACATTTAATCTGATAACTTGGGTTAAATATTAGGACTAAAAAGAGGCTAAACAATAGTGAAGGTGAGGTGCTTTTTGAGTACCTCACTTTTTTGTGGTTTATTCAATATCGGAACGTGCAGAATACTTGTAATACTGCGCATTGCCACTTACCATATCCGCATAAACCTCACCATCCATATAATATTTCAAAAATTTAAGTCACATGCTAACAAGCCGAGCACGTGTAATGTTCTATTTGGGCTAAACTTGTTGTTCTCATAGATTACATCGTCAACACAGACTAAATTTTTGGAATGGACATAATCTAGGCGTATTATTCACTGTGCTTACCAATAACTTAATAGAATTAAACTCTAACGAAAACTCACTCGGCATGTCAGATGCTGCCAAACAAGCGGTTATCGACTCTCTAGACATCGGCTTTCGTTATCCCGATGACCAACGTGCGGCTCTGATTACCAAAGTCGCTGAGACAAACGATGTGACAGAGAGTCAAATTTCACTGGGCAGTGGCTCTAGTGAAAATATTCGTACTGTCGTCCAAATGCTACAAAATCAAGCATTAGTAGCAGGCAAAAAATTCCAAGTTATCGTGCCGCATCCAACCTTTGCCTATGCTGAGTTATATGCGACATCCATTGATGTGCCTGTGGTAAAAGTGCCGCTGACCACTGAAAATTACGCTTTTGACTTGCAAAGTATGCAAAAAGTGGCTGATGACTTTGACGGTATTAGCTTGTTTTATCTGTGCAATCCAAACAACCCAACGTCGACTATTACTGACACAGTAAAGCTCAAAGAATGGGTAGGGCATGCACCAAGTAACCATTACTTTTTATTAGATGAAGCTTATTCAGAGTATGTGACTGATCCAAGTTTTGAGAGTGGTGTTGCATGGATACGAGAGGAGTACTCAGAAAATATCGTTGTGGTGCGTACTTTCTCAAAACTATGTGCACTCGCTGGCATGCGTGTTGGCTATGCAGTTGCTAGCCCGCAAATGATAGCTAGATTAGAAACATTCATCTCGATTGATAATACCAACTTGGCAGGTGCGGTAGCTGCGTTAGCGACTCTCGATGATGAAGCGTTTCTAGCATTGAGCTTACGTACGGCCAATCAATCGCGTCAGCTGGTTGAGCAAACATTAGATGAACTTGGTTTACGCTATTTGTCATCGCAGGCAAGCTTTATATTTCATGAGATAAAAGGTGACGTGCAAACCTATATCGACAGAATGCGTGAGCATGGTATAGCTGTCGGGCGTGAGTTTGCGCCAATCAGTGGCTTTAATCGCTTAACACTTGGCAGACCTGATGAGATGGCAGTATTTGTAAAAGTACTCAAATCATTTCGTGAAAAGGGCTGGGTCTAGCTAAATTAGTTGATGTAGTTCAATAGTATAAAAAGAAAGTTGCTTATTGGTCGCTTCTTTTTTTTGTTGTGTTTATTTCGGTTGTTGGAACTGTATTGAAGCCAGAATCAATCGCACATTTTTACCAACATCAAACGCAGTTTTACATATCGCACCTTAAATAATCTAACGCTATCTTATAGGATAACTGAGTAAAGCATGACCCGTTAATCACGCAGATGAATACTGGGTAACAGTCACAGTGCTCGGCATGCTCACGTATTTATAATTATAAAGTTAGGGATGTACCTATGTTCGATATCAAATCATTTTTTAAACGAGAAGTAGAAAAAAAGCTTATCAATGTAGATGACTATATTTTTATGCCAGAACGCGTAGAGATGGAAATTGAAGGTGGACTATTAAATTGTGTGTTGAATAGTGATGGTCGCGTAGATATTTTTTATAGTAAAGACGGTGTCACTGAGGTGGGTTCAGCGTCGCGCAAACACCCATTTACAGCATTTGAAAAAGAGCTATATCATGGTATTTATGATGATGTGATTAATGATTTAATTAAGGAAGTAGATAAAATTATTGATAGCACCTCGAAGTATTTCCGTCGTAGCCAATCATTACCTTTTACCGCATCTATAACGTCTCAAGCATCTGACACAAATAAATTTTAGGCTAATTAATTGAACTAATCTATTAGCAATAAAAAGGGTGCATTATGTATAACGCACCCTCTTTATTATTTTTTATTCTAATAAATAACTTAATTGTTCTATTGAACAAAGCTTGTATAGCAGCTCTGTAGAGATTTGGCGACGACTTGTGCGACTAACTGAGTACGGTACTGAGAGTCAATCGCGGCATTGCCCAGCTCAACAATCGTCACTTGCTGTGGCGCTTGCTCACTCACACAGCCACAAACATTGGTTTTAACAGATTCTTGCTGTGCTTCTGTCATGGCGACGCTTGCAACACGCCATGCGTTTTGTTTTTCAATTTGGCTACGGCATTGGTTGTCGATCGCAGCTCTAAAAACATTCATGCCGATCTCGTTTGCGGTACCGATTGCTGTACCTGTACCGTTGTTTGTAGTACCTGTTGAGGTACATCCCGCCAAGGCAAAAGTCGCTAGCATCATCGTTGAAGCCAAGATTTTTTTCATAAGTTAGTCCTTTAAGGTGTCTGTCATAAATAAAGCTGTATTTTATCAGTAAAACCTAGCAATGACATCATTAACCACAGGCGCATTTTATTTTAGAACTCTATAACCTATATGTATTAACCACAAAAAAGCCAGCTAAGTAATCACTTAACTGGCTTGATATAGACTAAGCTATTCGGCTTATTTATACGTTTTTGCCGTGTTCTTTTTGCTGAATATCTTTCGCCAATTTATAGCATTCGTTGATATGGTCATTAGCGATTTTCTTAAAAATCGTATAGCCCATAGTCGCAGCAACCAATTGACCGCCAAGTGGGATAAACTTAGTCACTTGTTTGGCAGCGATACGACCACCGAAACCTTGAATGGTTTTCTTAACGATACCGCGTGTTGCCATGAGTCCAGCGAAATCTACAGTACGATCTTTTACTGCGCTCCAATGCACTTCGCGAGATTCCAAGTTAATGGCTGATTGACGGTCTTCAATGAGACCAAAACGCTCACTAATCTCTGGAATCAACTGCGTCAACATCCCCGCGTCAACTGCCACATCAAAAAATGGTACTGGCACAACCGCTACACCAGCAGAAACTCTAGCGCGTCTTTTTACCATTCCCTGACATTCTTTTTTAACCTTCTCAAGGTCTAGGTTAGGGTCGATCGTATTTGGAAGTTTTTCAGCAAGTGGCGTGGTTTTCATAAAGTGTCCTTATAAATAATTAAAATATAAATGATAAAAAGTTCAATAAACAACAAATTCTTCAGTTGCTTACTATTTTATGGATTTATGCGTGGCTTACAATCATTGCTTTGTAGCAAAATGAATGAAATTACTCATACTATGCACCTTTTTTGTAAGTGATTAAACGAAGAGGATTCATATGAGCTATAAAAATGGCGGTATCAATTATCACTAATGTATGGACATTATTCATCAGGTTGCACAATGCCCAATGATATACAGAGGTAGTATAAATTGTCATTGTGAGCTTCTACTAAAGCCAGTAGAATACGCTCATGCTAAATTTAACCCCCCGTTATACCAGCACTCGCATCGACGAGTTGCCCACCGCGCTGCAACTATTTGCCGCTCAATCATTCACGCTTGCCCGTCTGTATGCAGGGCGAGGTATCACTGCGCCTGATGAGCTGGAGACTAGCCTATCAGGTCTATTGCCTGCTGAGGCCCTGCACGGTGTCACAGAAGCCGTGCGATTATTAGATGTAGCCATTGATGAGCGTCAGCGCATCCTGATCGTTGGTGACTTTGACTGTGATGGTGCCACCAGTACAGCCTTAATGATGCGCGCGCTCACAAAGATGGGTGCGGTCGTTGATTTCCTAGTACCAGATCGTTTTAAGTACGGTTATGGCCTGACGCCAGAGATTGTCGAGTTAGGTATTGAGACTTTTCAGCCAGACGTGATAGTGACGGTTGATAATGGTATCTCAAGTCATGAGGGTGTAGCGCGTGCCCAAGCTGATGGCATCACAGTGATTATCACTGACCATCATCTCACGACCAAAGAGACGCCACCTGCCGAAGCGGTAGTCAATCCCAATCAGCTAGGTTGTGACTTTGCTAGTAAGGCATTGGTCGGAGTTGGAGTCGCGTTTTATGTGCTCGGACGATTAGCAAAGCTACGCCGCGAAGCTGGCAAGTCTACGGTACAGGTGAGCCAATATTTAGATTTGGTCGCACTTGGGACGATTGCAGACGTTGGGGTACTGGATAAAAACAACCGTATCTTGGTACATCATGGATTATCAGCTATTCGTCAAGGCCGCTGCTGTATGGGGATATTGGCATTGCTTGAGCAAGCGGGCCGTGATCCCAAGCAGCTTCATGCGCAGGATTTTGGTTTTGTATTAGGCCCACGTATCAATGCAGCTGGGCGCATGGACAATATGCGCATCGGTATCGAGTGCTTATTAACTGAAGACTGGAGCACCGCACAACGTTTGGCACAAGAGCTTGAACAGCTGAACCGTACGCGTCGTCATGTAGAGGGCGAGATGCGTGCGCAAGCTGATAGTATCGTACAAGCATTGGCTAATAAAGATGATAGCGACGAGAGTGTGAGTGGCGATATCAAGGATAATGATAATACTAGTAACGATGACACAATTACTCAAGCTGTCTCTACTGCTAAGGCTAGCAATACTGGCGCGCGTAGTATTATTCTATACCAAGACGACTGGCATCAAGGAGTCATTGGCATTGTCGCTGGTCGCTTAAAAGAAAGCCATTATTTACCCAGTATCGTTTTTGCACCAGCAGACACTGAACAAATAGATGAAGATAGTGCCATTAAAGGCTCGGCCAGATCTATCGCTGGCGTACATATTCGTGATGCGATTGAACAAGTTGCTGAGCGTCATCCAGACTTAATCAGTCATTTCGGCGGACACGCGATGGCAGCAGGCCTGACCCTCAAGCGCCGCAACTTTGAGGCCTTTGTCACAGCTTTTAATGAAGTGATGGCTCAGATGGATGATGAGGTATTTGCAGAGCAAAAATTCACCGATGGACCTTTGCAAGCGAGTGACTTTAGCTTATGGTTTGCCGAGCATTTAGCCGATGCCAGTATCTGGGGTCATGGATTTGCACCGCCGACATTTGATGGTGTGTTTGAGGTATTGAGCTTTAAGATTTTAAAAGACAAACATCTTAAGTTATCGCTGCGCTATCCAGACGTTCAATATCCGATAGAGGCCATTTGCTTTAACTTCGATAATGACGCGTGGGATTACCGTGCTAAGCAAGTCCATTTGTTGTTTCAGCTAGACATCAATGAATGGAATGGCAAACAAAGCTTACAGCTGATGGTTAAAGATTTGGCTGTGGTAGAGCAAGGTTAAAGCGACAATGTCAAACCGATAATACTAGACGCGCTCAAATATGGGTGCGTTGGTATTTTTGAAATGAAGACACGCCCTAGTATCAGTATTTCCACTCTAGTGTGGGAAACTGCCAATCGTAACGAATAGCCAGCATACGCAAAGTAAAAATCGTACTCATCGTAGAGATGTCAGCTACCCAATCTGTCACGCCTAAGTTCTTTAGAGCAAAGTACAGCACCCCACCCGTCAACGCTGCCGTAATATAAATCTCTTGCTGTAGTACCAATGGAATCTCATTGCAAATCATATCGCGAATGATGCCACCAACTACGATGGTAATCACACCTAACAATAGCGCTACAGGTACATTGGCACCCATACTATCAGCGACTTTGATACCGATCAGCGTAAATGCTGACAAGCCAATGGTGTCAGATAGTTTGAGGAATTTATCCACTCGTCTGGAGTTTGGATGAAAAAATATCTGCATCGCTAGCGATGAAATCGTAATGAGGGTCAGATAGCTCATATCTACCATCCAAAATAACGGATGGCGATCCAGAATGACATCACGTACCGTACCGCCACCGATAGCAGTGACAATAGACACGAGCAGACAGCCGAAGACGTCAAAGTTTTTGTGCTTGGCAAGTATCGTTCCGGAGACGCTACAGGCGATGATGCCAATCATATCGAAGAAATATATCAAAGAGCGCGGGTCAAAAGTAGTGATCAGTACGGTAGGGTCCAATACGATAGCCAACATGGGCAGTTCTCACTATTTTCAATTATTGTCAGTCAAACAAAGGCTATCTCAGCAGAGTCTTGCTCAATTAATCAGTTTACGAGCCGAATAGAAGGCAGATGCCAGTCGAATCTGAGCGCGAGCATACGTACCGCGAAGATGACAAACAGCATAATAAATTCGTTGAGACTGGTGCCCACCCCAAAATACTGTAAGCATAAATAGGTCACAGACCCTGCGATACTGGCAGTAATATAAATCTCACGCTGTAGTACCAGCGGAATCTCATTACAAATGATATCACGTAGCAAACCACCAATGATGGCAGTCCAGACGCCCATCATAATAGCAATGAGGGGAGACATATCTAGGGTTAAGGCCACCTTAAAACCAATGACACTAAAAGCGGCCAAACCAATGGCATCAAAGAGCTTTAACGCATTATCAATCTTATGATAAAGATGAAAGAAGATTTGTAAAATAAGAGAGGTTACCGTGATAACGATCACGTAATTAAGATCAGTCATCCAAAATAGAGGATGACGGTCGAGAGCCATATCACGTAAAGTACCACCGCCGATGGCATTGACCATCGCTACCAGAATACACCCAGCGATATCGAAGCCTTTATGCTGCGCAAGCAAAGTCCCTGCAATCGCGCAGGCAACAATGCCAACCATGTCCAATAAATATAATAGAATATCAGGAAAAATCAAAGCATTACCCATGGTTATATTGCCAAATCGAGATCATCAAAGTGATAGGTGTTTTTTAGGCGGTTATTCAATGCATGACTGTGACGAAATGGATGTAGTGTTATAGTGCCATTTAGCCGTCTTTTGCAAATAATATCAGCCCTACAATAATCAGCCCTATACCGACCAGTCCCATCGCCGAAGGGATGGCGTTATCTAATAACACTATACCCCCAATCAAAGCAAAGATAACCTCACTGGCTTGGGTTGAGTCGACGCCTGCAACCTCGCTTGAAGTAACAGCTTGCTCGCGCGCATACAAAAATATAGTGGTCGCTGCCACGCCTGCCAATAGAGCAACGAGCAACGTATTGATTATTTGTGAGGGGTGGGGCTGGTCAGGGCGCACTATAATGCCCAAAAACAGCCAAAATGGCAAACACCCGAGAGTCATTAGCCACACCTTGTTAAAAGCATTTTGCAGTAGCGTGGTTTCGATAGAAGGAATACGAGCAATTAGATTTTGTAGGGATGAGGTTGCCGCAGTGTTGTTACTTTGAAGTACGCTATCGAGGTCGGTAGCATCATATGTCGTAGCTGGCAAATCATAAGCTTCGGATATGAGCGGTTCACTCTGCTCACTGATATCAATACCAATACTGATGCTAGCTCGTTGAGCGTTCAACTCTGCGGCCTTCTGTAGTTCAGTATTGCGCTTGCGGGCATTGTGAGAAGCCTGCCAAACCAGCTGGTTACCAATTGGGTAACTAAAAGCGGCGATAAGAGCAGGTAGCGCACCGTAGAGCAGCATGTCAGACATGGGGACGGTGTCAGTTATAGAAGCAGCATGCAGACCTTCACTGATATTGACGAGCGCCACACCGATAAAGACAATGACAGCATATACGATGAATTTTTTGTCAAAACGTTGACCAAATGCCAATAGCACAAGCAGACTGGTGACGACGGTAAACATAAAGGTAGCCGCTACTACCCATCCCGCAACATGATCTGCGGCATAGCAAATACCGGTGTAAAACAGTCCAAACCCAATACTGCCAGTAATGCACCAAAAGCTCCAATGCTGTAGAAAAATCATTATTAGCGCTTTAATACGACCAAAGCCATGTTGCATCGCAATAATGGCAGTAATAATCAACAGCATAAAGACATAGCGTAGACTCGCTGACCAAAACCAATGTCCACCTGCGCTACTCATAAGCTCATTTAAGATAAATGTCGAGCTAAAAAATGCACCTGCTAGCAAGCCCAGTAAAATGAGTTTGATCATACCGCTACCTTATCCATGGCACTCAACGTGTTCACACTTTTTGTTTGTTACTTGCTGATAGTTACTTGCCTTTGGCATCTGCCCAGATGATCTTATGCAATTGCAGCTGAAAGCGAACTGGCAAGGCATCAGCCAACATCCACTCTGCTAGCTCGCGCGCCAATACAGGTACTTCAGGGCTAAGCTGTTCATCGACATCATCTGCGACGTTAAACATTGGAGAGAACCACACCGTGCCGACCAGTTCGTTTAGTTTATACTCGGTCAATTTAGCTTTTGCCCAGTCGTAATCTGTACGATTCATAATGACAA
Organism: Psychrobacter sp. Ps1; assembly: GCF_022129425.1. Taxonomy (NCBI): domain Bacteria; kingdom Pseudomonadati; phylum Pseudomonadota; class Gammaproteobacteria; order Moraxellales; family Moraxellaceae; genus Psychrobacter; species Psychrobacter sp. Ps1. The sequence continues at coordinate 89,216 of NZ_JADQAN010000012.1, forward strand.
ACTTGATTTGATCGTGCTGAGTGAGATAGTCGAGGTTTGACCATAGATTTTTATCGACTTCGCCTGAGCTTGGCGTTTTGAGATCCATCACCTTACTGACTGCTGCTGGCACGTTTTCTACCGTGAGTGCGCCTGCGGTCTCAAGGGATATCTCATACCCATCGCTCAGCAAACGTTTCATCAACTCAATGGCATTTGGCTGTGCTAATGGTTCACCACCAGTCAGACAGATGCGCTTGCACGGATAACCTTTGATGGTTTCTATGATGGTTTCTAATGATTGACGTTCGCCGCCAGTAAAAGCATATTCAGTATCACAATAGACGCATCGCAGCGGACAGCCTGTTAGACGTACAAATATCGTCGGCAAGCCTGAAGTGATTGCCTCACCTTGTAAGGAATAAAAAATCTCAGTCAGACGTAATCCTGCTTCAGGGTCAGTGACAGGGATAGCGGCGGTGCGTAATGATGATTCACTCATAATATTTCAAATACAGTTAAAGGTCGATAAGACGATGAAGCGCTTATCAATCGTAATAAAAAGGCAGGGGATGGTACGAATGATTTTGTGTTTGTATAAAGACAAACTAAAAGAGGATTATAACGTAACGCGTTATATTAAGCTGCAAAAAAGATGCTGGAGTCATCCTCCAGCATCTTCATATAAAACAATATTATGTACCAAATAATGGTACGTACTAAGTATTTAGGCTAGGCGTAATAGCTCGTTTACTGATGTTTTTGCACGAGTTTGCGCGTCAACTTTTTTCACAATGATAGCAGCGTACAAGCTGTGAGTGCCATCTTCTGACGGTAAGCTACCTGGTACAACAACAGAACCTGCTGGTACACGGCCACGATGAATCTCGCCAGTCTCGCGATCATAGATGCGCGTCGATTGACCGATGTAGACACCCATAGAGATGACAGCGCCTTCTTCAACGATAACGCCTTCAACGATTTCAGAGCGCGCACCGATGAAGCAGTTGTCTTCAATGATAGTAGGGTTTGCTTGCAATGGCTCTAATACACCGCCGATGCCAACGCCGCCTGATAAATGCACGTTTTTACCGATTTGAGCACATGAACCAACAGTCGCCCATGTATCAACCATTGCGCCTTGATCGACATAGGCACCGATGTTGACGTATGACGGCATCAATACTGCGCCTGCTGCGATGAATGAACCTCTACGAGCAACAGCTGGTGGTACAACGCGTACGCCTGCTTCTTTAAACTGTGCTTCAGTCCAGTTAGCAAATTTAGTCGGTACTTTGTCATAGAACTGTACGTGTTCGCCAGCGGCTTGGACGTAGTTGTCGTTTAGACGGAAAGACAATAGTACGGCTTTTTTGGCCCACTGATTGACAACCCATTCGCCATCTTTCTTTTCTGCTACGCGCAGGCTGCCGTTATCTAGTTGCTCAAGTACTTGATTGATAGCATCGCGCACGTCTTGTGGCATATTAGCTGGGCTGTATTCGTTGCGGTTTTCAAATGCTTGCTCGATGGTTTGTTGTAATGACATAAAGGTTCCTAAAATGAATGAAAGGGAGGGTGATCTTAATGTTATGGTTAAAGACTTATATGACCCAGCCTAAAGAAAATTCAAGGTATGGCTTGGTCCAAAAACTTGCTTGCCGTATTGTCGCTAATTTGACCACTTTTAGCAAACACGTTGAGGGTCTTATTGTGACAATATTGAATGAGTTGTTTTCAGGTATCCTCTCAAAACAACTCATTTATCATGATTTAATCGTCTGTCGTGTTGGTCTCTATCCACTCTAAAATATCTTGATAAACGGTCTGCTTATCCTTTTCGTGCAGCACTTCATGGCGCATATTAGGATACAGCTGAATATCGACATGACTGAAATGACGCTTGTCCAAACGTGTGACAACCCTACGTATACCGCGACCCATTTCACCAATCGGATCATCTTCACCGCTAATAAACAGCATCGGGAAGTTTTTGGCGATAGTGGTAGCCCAATTTTTATTTAATCCAGTATCCATGAGCGTAAACAATGTCATAAAGCCATTATTGGTAAAGTCAAAACCAGTCTTAGGATCGGCTTCATAGGCTTCAATGTTTGCAGTATTTTCACTGAGCCACGCAAACTGTGAGGACGAATTGCGATCAGATAGTTGGCTGTTCAGGACTTTATTCATCACCTTGGCAAAAACTGTATTCGGTTGTCTTGGGGCGACTCTGGCCAGTAGCTTGTTGATAGGTAATAAAACCTTAGCCAGTGGGTTAGTGTCTGCGGAACCCATTAGGATGGCGCCTGTGAAATTATGCGCATGATGCTTAAGTACGTTGCGCACGATAAATGAGCCCATCGAGTGACCCATCACAAAATGCGGAACGTCTGGATGACGGTCTTTTAAGCTATCGGCCATGACAATCACGTCTTTTAAAAGTGACTGTACTGGATGCTCTTCACCGAAAAACCCAAGATCGGCCTCAGTCTTGATAGTCTGTCCATGACCCAAATGATCGTAAGTCGCCACAGCGATACCATTGTCTGCCAAAAACTGTGCAAAATCGCTATAGCGACCGCTGTGCTCTGCCATGCCATGCACAATCAGTAAAGTTGCGCTAATCTCGACGTCTTTGCTACTTGGTTCAAAAAAGTCATGGTGCAAGTAGTGAATATTGTCAGAAGACAAAATGTGATCGTTACTGGTATCGATATTGGTACTCATGTAATGTTCCTTGATTACTTATAATTTTCATTAACGGTTTTGACGATATTTCTCAAATAATGAGTCAAGTAGCGCAATTTATCCTGCGGCTCTTATACTGTCCTATTGTACTGGGCGATGATAAATAATTTCACCTTATTTTATGATTTTAATTCAGTTATACAAAATATCATTCTACTAATAACGGTTGATGCAGTGACTATGGTTGAATATGTATAAGTCACATGAGTCACATAAGTCATTTACGCTCTTACTGTTTGCCCGCAACAGACTGGTCTTATTTATATGATACTTTTAAATGAGTTTTTAAAGTCATTTATATTAATCAACATTCGATCAAATACTAACAGCAACTAACCGCCAACCGCTTTGATAAAATCATCTATGACAAAATTTTTACCGAAAAAGACACTACTATTGGCAGGCGCAGGTCATGCCCATATTGGTATGTTGCGCCGACTTAGCGCAGCGCGTTTAAAGGACACCGATACTATAGAGGCGGACATTCACTTAATTAGTGAGCAACCGCAAACCATCTATTCTGGCATGTTACCAGGTTGGATGGCAGGGCATTATCAATTGCATGATATCAGTATCGATATCAAATCGCTTTGTGTGCGAGCAGGTGTGAGATTCATTCAGCAGTCGCTTGTAAAAGTAAACGCAGCGTCAAACAAGGTGGTTACGACTGGCGATGAACAAACGGATTTTGACTATGATGTCTTGTCTCTAAATACGGGCGCAGATACAGACATGCGTTGGCAACCTGACCACAATAGCTACAACGAGCACAGAAGCGACAGTAACGATAACAATACTGGCGCTACCAATAATGATACTGACGTGATTGCCATACGACCGTTATCAACATTCATCACACAATGGCAGCAGATTATAAAGGCCGCTCAGCAGTCTGAAAAGTATCAATTGGCTATTATCGGGGCAGGTGCTGCGGCAATAGAATTGGTGATGGCAGCCAAAGTCGCGCTAAGGAATATCAATCGTAATCATCAAGTGACATTAGTATGTGGTGAGAACCTTTTGTCAGGGTTTAATTCGGGCTTTCGACAGCGGGTTATTAAGCAGTTACATCGTCATGACATTACGATAATTCGAGAACGAGCGACCGATTATCGTGATGGTAAATTATTGACTACGCATAAATCATTGCCCATAAATGCTGTCATCGCTGCGACTGGCGTCATAGGGTCGGCATGGACAGCTTCTACGGATTTGGATATAGAAGGTGATGGGTTTGTCGCGGTAAACGATAAGCAACAGAGCGTCTCTCATCCTAATGTGTTTGCGGTTGGTGATGTGGCGACACGAATCGATAAATACGTGGCGCACTCAGGGGTTCACTCCGTACATGGCGGTGCTGTCGAAGCTGATAACTTATTGGCCTATCTGGGTAACAACGTAATGAAGAGCTATCAGCCAAAGTCGCGCACGCTATATCTGCTGTCTTGCGGTGATAAATACGCCATTGGTAGTTGGGGTAATGTAAACCTACAAGGCCGCTGGGTATGGCATCTCAAGAAGTATATCGATAAGCGTTTTATCGAAGTTAATAAGAATTGACGAAGCTGATAAGAACTAACGAAGGTTAATGCTCATTTAGAATAAACCATAAAATCCATATGATTAGTTGTCAATGCTTATTGATAATCAGGTATGATTGATTAGATAAACCGTAAAGTGAGCAATCAGGTTTTACGTTGTAAATCTTATAAATAAACAGTAAAAGCAATGCGCTATCTGTGTTTTCTAATCTTTAATGTCACGTTGCTATCCTTTTTTAGTTGTACTGCTAACAGGATTTTAGACCACCATGAAATCAACTATCGAGTTACTTGAGCATACTGATTTTCCAGCGATAAAACGACGTCAATTGACGATACTGCAAGTCAATATGGGCTACTTATGTAATATGTCCTGCGTGCACTGTCATGTGGCTGCAAGCCCTTATCGTACTGAAATGATGTCACGTGAGTTGGTTGAGCTGATACCGAAGGTATTACAAGCACAAAACATCGATACGCTTGATTTGACGGGCGGTGCGCCTGAAATGCATGAGGATTTTAAGTATTTGGTCAATGCCGCTCGGGCATTAGGTGTCAAAGTAATAGACCGCTGTAATCTGACCATTCTGATGGAAGAGGGTTATGAGGATATGGCGCAGTTTTTAGCAGACAATCAAGTGGAAGTGGTGGCTTCTTTGCCTTGCTATTCCCTAGAAAATGTAGATAAGCAGCGCGGTAAAGGCGCGTTTGACGACAGTATATTAGGATTGCAGAAGCTCAACAGCTTGGGGTACGGCAAGCCTGATTCAGATTTGACATTAAACTTGGTTTTCAATCCGCAAGGCGCGACGCTACCGCCCAATCAACAACAGCTTGAAGCAGATTATAAGCGTGAGTTAAAAGCGCACTTTGATATCGAATTTAATCATCTGTTTGCCCTAACAAATATGCCGATTCAGCGTTTTGGTGCTGTGCTATTGGCAAAAGACCAGTTCCATCCGTATATGGATTTGCTCAAAGCTAATTATATGGCTGCCAATTTAGCCGAGGTTATGTGCCGTTCGACCATTAGTGTCAACTGGTTGGGTGAGCTGTTTGACTGTGATTTCAATCAGCAGTTAGAGATACCTGTCCCAAACAAGTCACGGCGACACCTAAGTGATTTGTTAACGCAAAACCCGTCTGGTGATGACATTGCCATTGCTGACCACTGCTATGGCTGTACAGCAGGACAGGGCAGTAGTTGTGGCGGCGCGTTAGAAGAAGAGCCAGTAGAGCCAGTGCTAGTAGACACGCCTTAGCTATTCTAATGTAAGCACTTTCAATATAAGCACTTTAAACATAGATGCTTTAAGCCTAAGTACTTTAAACATAGGTGCTTTTAGCATACATAAAAATTTAGATAAAAAACAATCAGTGTAAACGGAGTAAGCCTTATGTCAGTATCTAACTTTTCAGCGAAGATGTTTTTCGCCCAACCAGTGATTGCCACGACTATTTTATTAGCAAGTGTGGCTGCTCATGCTGACTTCAACCATCAGAGCTGGGATAGCTTATTAAATAAGCATGTGACCATGACCAACGGTGGCAAAGCTTCAGTGGTCAATTATGCTGGCATGAAAGCAGATCAAAGTAAGCTGACAAGCTATCTGGAAGCGACGAGCAAAGTGTCTCAATCAGAGTTCAATCGTTGGAGTAAAAACGAGCAGTTGGCATTTTTAATCAACGTTTATAACGCTGGTACGGTTGATTTGGTATTGACGAAATATCCAAACGTCAAATCTATCAAAGATATTGGCGGACTGTTTGGGTCACCATGGAAGCAAGAGTTTGTTTCGCTACTCGGTAAGACGCGCTCACTTGATGATATCGAGCACAACTTGATTCGTGGTTCTAAACGTTACAACGATCCGAGAATTCATTTTGCGGTCAATTGTGCCAGTATTGGTTGCCCTGCATTGCAAGATGATGCCTTTACCGGCAAGCGTTTAGACAGTCAATTAGAGCAGGCAACGTCTAAGTTTTTAGCAGACAGTAGCCGCAATAGTCTCAAAGGCGATACGCTAAGAGTGTCACCAATTTTTAAATGGTATAAAGAAGACTTTGTAACCAATTGGCGTGGCACAAAAGATTTGGCAGGGTTTCTAGGTCGTTACAGCTCGTCATTAGGATTGAGTAAAGCTCAGACAGCGGATCTCAAACAAGGCAAGATAAAAATAAGCTATACCGATTACAACTGGAATTTGAATAAAAAATAAGCCAGCTTTTAATGTTACTCGCTGATTCATGTGACGGTATACCCATTGAACCTATCAATTATTGTTCCTTTATTAAATGAAGCGGATAACTTGCCTGAGCTTATGGCTCATATTGTCCGTCTCGATCCGGCACCGCAGCAAGTGATATTGGTCGATGGTGGTTCAGTAGATGGCTCGGTTACTATCGCCAACAATGTGCTCAAAAGTACAGAGATTGCTCAATCAATCATTGATTGGCATGTTATCGAATCTAGGGTAGGACGTGCTCAGCAAATGAATGCGGGCGCTATGTTAGCAACAGGTGATGTACTACTATTTTTACACGCTGATACCGAGCTGCCAGCTTGCGCGATAGATAACATTCAGCAGGCAATAGCTCAGTACGATTGGGGACGTTTTGATGTGCGCTTAGACAGTCATAATTCATTGTTGAAAATTGTCGGGTTAATGATAAACCAGCGCTCACGTCTAGTCAGTATAGCCACTGGCGATCAAGCAATATTTATCAAAAAGTCTGTGTTTGAGCAGATTGGTGGCTATCCTGATCAACCACTGATGGAAGATATCGAGTTGTGTAAGCGGCTAAAGAAGCTTGCTCGACCAGCTTGTTTAAAAAGCAAAGTCACGACCTCAGCGCGGCGTTGGCAGCAGCATGGTACATGGCGGACAATTTTTCTAATGTGGCAGTTGCGCTTTGATTATTGGCGCGGCGTATCGCCTAGCGTCTTAAAGCAACGTTATTATAATTAGTGAAGTTGTTTGATTTATCAACATGGTAGACAAGATAAGAAAGAGTTCATACTGGTGCATTTGACTAATTGAGAGACCGTTATAATGACAGCTGATTCATCTGCAAAACAGCAAGATACCTGTATCATTCTGTTTGCAAAATATCCAGCGCGCAATAAGGCAAAAACCCGCTTGCAGCCAGCACTGGGTATAGATGGCGCTGCACGTATGGCAAGGCAACTATTATTGCACAGTATTACTCAGGCTATTGATACTGGTTTTCCCGTTGAGTTATGTGTGAGTCCAGCACCAACAGATCCATGCTGGCAGGCGCTTAATTTGCCCAACCCACTGCGTTGGTCTACGCAGGCCGACGGAGATTTGGGTTTGCGTATGTTGATAGCCAGTCAGCAAGCATTGCAACGTTTTGATAAGGTTGTGTTAATTGGTACGGATTGCCCTAGTCTTACGACAGAACGTATTCAGAAAGCGGTACAGCAGCTAAACCAGCACGATGCGGTTATGATTCCAGCGACTGATGGTGGTTATGTGCTGTTAGGGTTTAGACAAGTTGATGACAGCCTGTTTTCGGACATTGTTTGGAGTACGGTTAGTGTAGCCGCTGTCACCAAGCAGCGCATGGTGGCATTAGGTTGGACACTGGCACTATTTGACCCTTTGCACGATATCGATGAGCCTACAGATCTAAAGCATTTGCCATCAAGCTGGCTAGATTCTCACGTCAATATTTAGGTCGATAACGGCTGATAGCTGATAACGGACAATTGACAACTAGGTTAATAAACTCACTAACGTAGTTGTATATTTTAAGATGATTTACTAAGATTTTTAACTGGATGGCACATTCAATAAGGATATTGTTATGCATGACGTTGTGCAAAATTACTATGGCAAAGAGTTACAGAATACCGATGATTTAAAGACTTCGGCTTGTTGTGATATCAGCAATATGCCTGAGTGGCTCAAGCCATTACTCGCAAATATTCACGATGAAGTATTGAATCGCTATTATGGCTGCGGTCTGGTATGCCCAGCACTGCTCGAAGGCTGCCGAATTTTAGACTTGGGCAGTGGTTCAGGCCGAGATGTCTATGCACTAGCACAATTAGTTGGCGAGAGCGGCCACGTAGTTGGTGTTGATATGACCGATGAGCAGCTAGCCGTTGCCAAACAGCATCAAGCCTATCATGTCGATAAGTTTGGCTATGATAATGTGACATTTTTGCACGGCTATATCGAGAAACTAGATGAACTAGACCTTGAGGCTAATAGCTTCGATATTATCGTCTCAAACTGCGTTATCAATTTATCACCAGATAAAGCTGCGGTTATGGCCAGTGTGCAGCGTTTGCTGAAACCTGGTGGAGAGTTTTATTTTTCTGATGTCTATGCCGATCGCCGTATCCCGCAACACTTAATTGACGACCCAGTCTTATATGGAGAGTGCTTGAGCGGCGCGTTGTATTGGAAGGATTTTAACCGTTTGTCACGAGATGCAGGTTTCTTAGACATACGTTTGGTTGAAGATCGTCCACTTGAGATTACAGATCCTGCTTTATCAGCTAAAATTGGTGATATTCAGTTTTTCTCTGCGACTTATCGCTTATTTAAAATCGACTCGCTTGAGGATGCTTGCGAAGATCACGGACAAGCGGTGATATATAAAGGAACCATCGAGCAGTCACCGCATCGGTTTGATTTAGATAAACATCATGCTATCGAAGCTGGTCGGGTATTCCCAGTATGTGGCAATACGTTTCGCATGCTGAAAGAGTCTCGCTTTGCACCCCACTTTGAGTTTATCGGCGATGACAGTCGCCATTACGGTATTTTTGCAGGATGCGGTGAGCTACTACCATTTAATCAACCTATGATGCTGGCATCTGGTGCAGGTGGTTGTTGCTAACATTAAAGTAATGTATTTAGCATAAATTTCAGATATACATGCTAAATTATAAGAAAGGCCATTATTTCAGATAATGGCCTTTTTTGATTCAATGGGAAACAGCACGATTAAAATTAGACCGATTAGCAGTAGTCAGTTTAAGATGGAAAATAAGTATCAAGATTACGTTAGCAAGGCGGCCAGTCTGATCTTGGTATGTTCGTCCATCGCATCTATAGGTGTGACTAATGCTTGTGCAAGGGCATTGTGAGCGATTGACTCAGGTAGTTCGGCAGCAATCAAAGCGACGGCTTCTTTAATTACTTCTTGAGCATTGTCCGCATTTTTCATTAGGTTCTGTATAGCATAATCGGCACTGACGGCTTCTTCCGTCGGATGCCAGCAGTCGAAGTCTGTCACCAGAGCTAACGTGGCATAAGCAATACTGGCTTCACGAGCCAATTTGGCTTCTGGCATATTGGTCATACCGATAATATCTGCCTGCATCTGACGATACCATTCTGACTCTGCCCGAGTTGAGAATTGAGGGCCTTCGATGCAGACATAAGTTGCTTTAAAATGACTGGTACCTTCTGCAATATCTGCTTGGTCATAAGCGCGCGTCAAGAGTTCTGCTAGGGCAGGACAAAGCGGGTCTGCCATCGATACATGAGCGACGGCACCCTCACCAAAGAAAGTACTCACTCGCTGCTTGGTCATATCGATCATTTGATCAGGCACGACCATATCTAGTGGCTTAAGCGATTCTCGTAGAGAGCCAACTGCTGATACAGAGACGATATAACGTACCCCAAGCGTTTTTAGCGCATAGATATTGGCACGATAGGGCACTTCGGACGGGGTTAGCCTGTGGCCCTGACCATGCCGTGTTAGAAATGCGACTGTCACCCCCTCAAGCTCACCTAAGACAATATCATCAGATGGACTGCCATAAGGCGTCTGTATTGTCACACTGCGTTTGTTGGTCAGTGATGACATTTGGTAGAGACCGCTACCACCGATGATAGCAATATCAGCAGATAACGTTGCCAGTACTTCCGTGTGAGGTATTGTCATAAGGACTATCCGAGTAGATTAATAAAAGAGAGACACAGACTAGTGCCATGTAATATCCTGAACCATAAAATAGCTCAGATAAAATATAGCAGAACTTTTGCCCTTATAGTTATAAATCGAGATAGTTATAAATAGAGAATTCTCATTAATTTGCTATATCTAAAAATTCCTAAGAAATAATGCGATATGGCGATATTTGCTAGATATCGATAAAGGTTTACAATAGCGACAATTTTTGTTTTAATATTTATTAAATGGAACTTTGTTTCGCGTAGCAAAACATAAGTATATGTTAGCTTAATTAATGAATGCCCTATATTTTCTCTGATAGCTTTAAATATAAGGTATTGAAAGAAAAAGAGAAAGTAAGCTAAGGTTTATTTATTGACAGAATTACTATATTATTACTCGTCTGTAACGTATTTATGTATAAATACGGATATTGTTAAACGTACAAAATCGACCACTTCAAGGATGAATTCAATGCTTAATTCTTTAAAATCCCCATTACTTTTGTCAGCTATGTTGAGTGCTGCGTTAGGTTTGACTGCATGCTCATCTCCAAGCTCAGAGGGCAGCGATACTGCATCTGCAGATAGCGCGGCAACAGATACTGCAGCAGATAAGCTTGATACTAAGTTTTTGACCATCGCTACTGGCGGTGCGTCTGGCCCTTACAATATCATTGGTACTTCATTGTCTGAAGTCTATGTCAAAACTTTTGGCGTAAACTCAAAAACGCAAACCACTGGTGCATCAGTCGAAAACGTCAATCTATTGACCCAAGGCAAGGTCGACATGGTCTTGGCACTAAGTGACGTGGTGACGGATGCTGTCGAAGGTAAAAACAATTTTGAGCAGCCAATCACTAACATTCAACAGATTGCTGTTTTGTACCCTAATGTGGTGCAAATCGTAACCTCAAAAAAATCTGGCATCAAAAACATTGAAGATTTACGAGGCAAGCGTATTGCTGTAGGCGATCAAGGTTCTGGTACAGAAGTCAATGCTCGTACTTTACTTGAAGGGTTTGGTATCACCTATGATGATGTCACCGTTGATTATCTAGGCTTTGCTGAAGCTGCTGATGGTATGAAAGCAGGTAAGATCGAAGCGGCATTCTTTAGTAGTGGCCTACCAAACTCATCTTTGATGGAGTTAGAGCAAGGCTTAGATTTACAGATTGTCACTATCAACCAAGACAAGCTAAAAGAAATCATCGCGACCAAGCCTTACTTCAAAACCTTTGAGATTCCTGCTGGCACTTATGGCAACGAAACAGCCGTACCAACTGCTGCAATCATGAATGCATTATTGGTTAGCTCTGATCTATCTGAAGCGGATGGTTATAAACTGACCAAAGCATTGTTTGATAATTTAGATGGTCTAAAAACAGCTCACCAAGCGGCCAATGATATCAGTCTAGAAACCGCTCGTGATGGCATGGTAGCCCCAATCCATCCTGGAGCTAAAAAGTACTATGACGAACAAGCAGCTAAGTAATTCATTATGGTTATCAACTGGCGCGGCATTCATTGCAGCGCTGGTTTTTTTTACGCTATGGTTAGGCTCTACGCTTCAGTCTGTCGTTGAAGTGCGAGTCGCAGGCGTAGACGGTGCTGATGATAAGGTTTGTTACTTTACTGAGCCTGACTTCCAGCTACGTTGGATACATTCTGTAGAAAAACAGTGGTGGGAAGAGCAGTATCAACGCATAGACGGCAGCAGTACAGAAGGTGCGGAGCTGTTATTGACCACGACCTATTTTGAAGCGTTCGGTGCGGGGACACCCTCCACCGAAATGCTCGCTCCTATACAAAAGCCTGGCTATCTGGGTTATCAAATTAACGAAAAACTGCCTCGCCTTAATTGGGTCGTATCTAGACTGACCAAAGGTGAAATGGATTATGGTGGTCATCGTGTTTTGATTCACCAGATGGTGCCGGACTATTCTGAAGTGGTGATCATGCCTAAGACGTATGATTTAATTGATAGATTTAAAAAGGACTTGTGTCATGAACTCCCAAGTGACGGATCACGGTAGCGTAACTACCATGCCAGACGCTGATGTTGATAAAAATGCTGAGGCAGATGCGATCAACAAAGCGGTATTGGAAAAATATGACCGAGAGTCAATCACGCGTCATATCACCCAAGGACCAGTGAAATATTTTATCGCTGGCATTTGTATACTCTATTCACTGTTTCATTTATATATCACTTTTAATCCAATGCCAGCACTTTTACAGCGCTCTGTGCATGTAGGTGTTGGTTTTGCATTGATATTCCTGATTTTTCCAGCTAGCAAAAAAAGCAGTCGCAAGCGAGTGGCATGGTATGACTGGATTTGGTTTGCGCTGTCTCTATCCGGTATGGGCTATCTCATCTATGAGTATCAAGATATTGTCACCTCGCGTGGCGGTATGGCCAACCAAGTCGATGTGATATTTTCTTTGATTACGGTAGTCTGCGTGTTAGAAGGCAGCCGCCGTATCACTGGGTGGATTTTGCCAATCTTGGCAGGCATATTTTTGGCCTATCCATTTGTCAGTCATCTAGACTTTATGCCTGATAGGCTTTTGACTCGCCCCTATGATATGGGTGATATCTTTGGTCAATTGTTCTTAAAAACAGAGGGTCTATACTCTGTTGCGATTGGTGCGTCGGTAACGTTCATTTTCTTATTCATTCTGTTCGGTGCATTCTTAGCACGCTCGGGAATGGGGCAGTTATTTAATGATTTGGCATTGGCTATCGCTGGTCATAAGAAGGGCGGGCCTGCAAAAGTAGCGGTTATTTCTAGTGGCTTTATGGGCAGTATCAACGGCTCAGCTTTATCCAATGTGGTTAGTACAGGTGCCTTTACCATTCCGTTGATGAAAAAAGTCGGCTATCACAAAGATTTCGCGGGTGCAGTTGAGGCCAGTGCTTCGGTTGGTGGACAGATCTTGCCTCCGATTATGGGTGCCAGTGCCTTTATTATGGCTGAGACAACAGGCTTGCCGTATAGCACGATTGCCTTAGCAGCATTATTGCCAGCGATCTTGTACTATTTAGGCGTCATTGCCCAGGTGCATTTCCGCGCTGGACGTCGCGATCTAAAAGGTATTGCTAAAGAAAATTTACCAGCGGTAAAAGAAGTACTAAAAGCCCGCGGTCACATGCTATTGCCGATTGTCTTCTTGATTTTCTTATTAATCAGAAACGTACCTGTGGGATATGCAGCAGCTTATACCATTGGCTTTACCGTTGTGATCAGTATGCTACGTGCCGAAACGCGCATGAGTTTTTCTGATATTTTGGGTGCATTAGAAGATGGTGCGCGCCAGTCATTAGCGGTTATGGCGGCTTGTGCGGTCGTTGGTATTATCATTGGGGTTGTGAGTCTGACCAGTTTTGGTACGGTAATGACATCCTCTATCGTTACGCTAGGCGCAGGATCATTATTCTTCACGCTTATCTTAACGATGTTGGCATCAATGGTTTTGGGCATGGGACTACCCTCTATTCCTGCCTATATCATTACGGCGACGATGGCTGCACCAGCATTGGCCGGTTTTGATATTCCAATCTTGTCAGCGCACATGTTTGTTTTCTATTTTGGTATCTTTGCCAATATTACACCGCCTGTATGTCTCGCAGCCTTTGCGGGTGCAGGTATATCCGGTGGTGATCCGATGAAAACAGGGTTCTTGTCCCTCAAGCTTGCTCTCGCGGGATTCATCGTGCCGTTTATGTTTATCTATAACCCAACGATGCTGATGATAGATCCAACGGGGCTGGCAGTCACGGCAAAAGATTTCCCGCTGCCACCTATTGTAGATATCATTACAGTAGTAGTGACTTCGGTAACTGGTGTTATTGCGCTGAGCTCAGCACTTGAAGGGTACTTCAGAGGTGGTATGAATACGGTGACTCGTATCATCTTAGCTATTGGTGCTTTATTGCTGATTTATCCTGAGATTACGACTGGTATCGCAGGTGGTGTGATCGTCCTTGGTATTGCTGCATTCAATATAAAAACAGCTGGAAAGCCGACGCCAACTTTAACCGTGTAAAGCGTTAGGTTTAATCATTCTTAAATCTAACAAAGCTCAAAAAAAGGGTGAATAACAAATTTGTTATTCACCCTTTTTAATATTCTTAAGAAATGTTTTAGCGACTGCTGTTCACAATTACTTTCATCTCACTTGATTGCTAAATTAGCAGCCAAGTTTGCCTTCAGCTTCTAGCGCTTTTTTGCTACGGATAGGTGCTGGGCAGTCTTCGCCGTAGTACTGACGATCTGCAAAGTAGCTTGAGCGTACCATTGGGCCTGCCCAAATGCTAAAGAAGCCGATTTTTTTGCCGTAGTCCATATAGCGTTGGAACTCATCTGGATGGACATAACGATCAACAGGGGCGTGGTTTTTACTAGGCTGTAGATACTGACCAATCGTGATCATATCCACGTCATGCGCTTTTAGATCATCAAGTAGCGCATAGATCTCTTCTTCTGTCTCACCAAGACCAACCATAAAGCCGCACTTGGTGGCGATATCAGGACGACGCTCTTTATAAATCTTAAGCAAATCTAGCGAATGCTGATAATCAGAACCCGGACGGAAAGCTTTGTATAGACGTGGCACCGTTTCGATATTGTGGTTAAACACATCTGGTGCAGTCTCTGTCAATAAATCCAATGCAATATCCATACGGCCACGGAAATCTGGTACTAGGATTTCAATCAAGCAGTTTGGGCTAAGTGCTCTTGACTCGTTTAGCACTTCCACAAAATGTCCCGCACCGCCGTCTTTTAGGTCATCGCGATCGACAGAGGTGATTACGGCATATTTAAGCTGTAAACCTTGAATCGTCTCAGCGGTATGACGCGGCTCATCTTTGTCTAGCTCATTAGGGCGACCATGACCGACATCACAGAATGGGCAGCGACGCGTACAGATATCACCCATAATCATAAAGGTGGCTGTACCATCAGCGAAGCACTGTGGCAGGTTAGGGCAGGCCGCTTCTTCACAAACGGTATAAAGCTTTTGCTCACGTAAGGTTGCTTTGATACGAGCGACTTCAGCAGGCGAGGACATTTTTACCCGAATCCAATCAGGCTTTTTCTTTGCCTCGACAGTCGGGATCACTTTAATTGGGATACGGGCAACTTTGTCATAGCCACGCAGCTTTTCGCCTTGGATGGCTTTTTTTGGTTTGGCCTTAGCAGCAGGTACATGTGTTTGTACGGCAGTTGTCATAATGGAGTTATCTCTTAACCCTTTATATTATAAGGGTTTATGGAATTATCAGAATGTTTTATGAGTGCAGATATTATAGCAGAAATTTGGTCGTCAATTTTTAAACAATATTGTTAAGATTACTATGATTGCTCGGACGACCATAGTTTTAAATATCTATATCGATCTCCAACTCATTCAGTATATCTATAGCGGCGCGAAACGCTTCTTGCGTGGCAGGTGCACCGCAGTACGGCAAGCTATGCATGAGCACTTCTCTAATCTCAGCGACACTGGCCCCGTTGTTAATGGCACCGCGTATATGACCTTTCAACTCGTTTGGGCTTTTTTGGGCAATTAAAAAGGCAATAGTGATTAATGAGCGATACTTGCGTGGTAATACTGAGTCATCTTGCCAAGTGCTGCCCCAAGCGTGTTCAATAATCCAGTCTTGCAGCGGTTGGGTAAATCCTGTGGCAGCATCAAGCGAGCGTTTGACATGCTGCTCACCCATGACCTCAGTGCGTACCTTGAGACCATTGTCATAGTTAGGATTGTTGTCCGTATTGCTATCAGTCATATCGTCGTCCTTAATGTTTTTACCAAATCGACTGTTAATAAATCGGCTGCTAATATATCGATATTGCTACATTTTTTTAAGCGAGATTTTATCGAAGTTGTTTCTTACAAAATTGTATATCAGTCATATGGTGTCTGCTCAGTCATAAAGCAAGCGCTGATTGATAAGCGTAATCAGGCAAATGCCAGTTATAATGAGCGCTACAATCATATTATTGATGGCACTATTTTTATAATAAATGTTCAATATGGCCTTACTATGCGCCTTTTCAGAGCTGAGCCATTAACATTTAGAGCGTTTTAAGCTATGATTGCACGGATAATTATTTCATATAGTATATAGACGCAGGCAGTCATGCTGACTACCCACGTAATGTGCTACACCCCAACTGACGAGGACGACTATTGTGTTAGAAGCTTATCGTAAACATGTCGAAGAACGTGCTGAGCTAGGAACTGTACCCCTACCACTAAATGAAAAACAAGTAGTAGAGTTGGTTGAACTGTTAAAGAACCCGCCTGCAGGCGAAGATGCGTTCTTGATGAACCTATTAGAAAACCGTATCCCTGCTGGTGTTGACCAAGCAGCATACGTTAAAGCGGCATTTTTGGCTGCTATCTTAAAGGGTGAAACATCATCACCACTTATCAGCAAGCAAAAAGCCGTTGAAATTCTAGGTACTATGCAAGGTGGCTACAACGTTCAGCCACTAGTTGCTGCACTAGATGATAGCGAAGTTGCACAAGACGCTGCTGAAGCACTAAAGAAAACTTTGCTAGTATTTGACGCGTTCAATGACGTGACTGAAAAAGCAGAAGCTGGCAATACTATTGCGAAAGAAGTGATTCAGTCTTGGGCTGACGCAGAATGGTTCTTGAACCGTGCTGAAGTACCAAAGAAAACCACTTACACGACGTTCAAAGTAACTGGCGAAACCAATACGGATGACTTGTCACCTGCGCAAGACGCATGGAGCCGTCCTGATATTCCATTGCATTCACTAGCCATGCACAAAAACTCTCGCGACGGCATCAATGCTGACGAAGAGGGCGTTGTTGGCCCAATGAAACAAATCGAAGCACTGAAAGAAAAAGGCCATCCGCTAGCCTATGTTGGTGATGTTGTTGGTACTGGTTCTAGCCGTAAGTCTGCAACCAACTCAGTATTGTGGTTGATGGGTGAAGATATCCCTAACGTGCCAAACAAACGTGGCGGCGGTTTAGTACTTGGTAACAATATCGCTCCTATTTTCTTCAACACGATGGAAGATTCTGGCGCATTGCCAATCGAAAAAGTTGCAGTCGATAACCTAAACATGGGTGATGTATTTGACATCTATCCGTACGAAGGCAAAATCACTAAGCATGACTCTGATGAAGTACTATCAACGTTCTCACTAAACTCACCAACATTGCTTGATGAAGTTCGTGCTGGCGGCCGTATTCCATTAATCGTTGGTCGTGGTTTGACTAACCGTGCTCGTGAATATATGGGTCTTGGTCATTCAGACATCTTTGCTAAGCCAGAAGAGCCAGCTGATACTGGTAAAGGCTTTACGCTTGCCCAGAAAATGGTTGGTAAAGCGTGTGGCCTGACAGGCGTACGTCCAGGTATGTACTGTGAGCCTAAGATGACTACGGTTGGCTCTCAGGATACCACTGGCCCGATGACGCGTGATGAGCTAAAAGACTTAGCATGTTTGGGCTTCCAAGCAGACCTAGTGATGCAGTCATTCTGTCATACTGCCGCTTATCCAAAGCCAGTTGACGTTGAGACTCAGCACACACTACCTGACTTTATCATGAACCGTGGCGGCGTAAGCTTACGTCCAGGTGATGGTATCATTCACTCATGGTTGAACCGTATGCTACTTCCAGATACCGTTGGTACTGGTGGTGACTCGCATACTCGTTTCCCGATGGGTATCTCGTTCCCAGCGGGTTCTGGTCTAGTTGCTTTCGCAGCGGCAACTGGTGTAATGCCACTTGATATGCCTGAATCTGTCCGTGTTCGTTTTGTTGGTGAGCGTCAAGCTGGTATCACTCTACGTGACCTAGTACATGCTATCCCTTACCAAGCAATCAAAGAGGGTTACTTGACGGTTGATAAGAAAGGTAAAATCAACGAGTTTAACGGCCGTATTCTTGAAATCGAAGGCCTAGAAGATTTGACCGCTGAGCAAGCGTTTGAATTGTCTGATGCCTCAGCTGAGCGTAGTGCTGCTGGTTGTACCATCACTTTGTCTGAAGCGTCAGTGACTGAGTACCTAAACTCAAACATCACGCTGCTTAAGTGGATGATCTCAGAAGGCTATGGCGATGCACGTACGATCAGCCGCCGTGTTGAGCAAATGCAAGAGTGGTTGGCTAACCCAAGCCTCATGCGTGCTGACGACGATGCTGAATACGCGATCGACATCACTATCGATATGAGCGAAATCAAAGAGCCGATCCTTTGCTGCCCGAACGATCCAGATGATGCAAAAACGCTAGCAGACGTGGCTGGTGATACGATTGATGAAGTATTCATTGGTTCGTGTATGACCAACATCGGTCATTTCCGTGCCGCTGGTAAATTGCTACAAGACGTACCAGCAGGTAGCTTGAAGACTCGTCTATGGATTGCACCACCTACTAAGATGGATGCACGTCAGTTGATGGAAGAAGGTTACTACAACATTTATGCACAAGCCGGCGCTCGTACTGAAATGCCAGGTTGTTCACTATGTATGGGTAACCAAGCACGTATCGCACCGAAATCTACTGCGGTATCGACCTCAACTCGTAACTTCCCGAACCGTCTAGGTCAAGGCGCTAACGTATACCTAGCTTCTGCAGAGCTTGCAGCAGTCGCAGCGGTACTTGGTAAATTGCCGACTAACGATGAGTATCAGCAGTATGCTGGCATGCTAAATAGCATGGGTGATGAAGTCTATCAATACATGAACTTCGACCGTATGGAAGACTATACTGAAGAAGCAGACAAGATTAACGTTGCTCAGTTGACCTAGTCTTGAGTATACAAGCTTTTAAAATTAGAAGCTTTATATTAAAAACTTTATACGTAAGACAAAAAACCCCCGTATCGTCATGATGCGGGGTTTTTTATTAATGACTCTAAGAAAACTAGTATTCATTAGACCTCTTGCAAAAGTAGCAGAGGGAATTAAAATAAGAAGAACATTCATCGTTGTCTAGGAACCATGCCAAACATAGATAAGCTACTCAAACAAAGTGACGCTGGTTTTAAACGCTACACAGGCATTCATAAAGCCACCTTTTATGACATGCTTGATGCC